>JAFGTC010000063.1 GCA_016934335.1 Candidatus Omnitrophota bacterium
TTGTAAAAGCCCATCAAATGGCATGGTCTGAACTCCAGAGATTATAATATTTACCAGCCTAATTCTGGGATTAGTGCGTAACATGAGCTAATAAGAACCGCCCTTCCTAATCTGCAAACTTAAGGGCACATCCAATCCGTGTTCAAGCATAATCTCCCGATCAGAAAGAATCTCGCGCGCCGCACCGTCGGCGACGATGCGTCCTTCGTCAAACACCACCACGCGCTGGCAGGTTTGAAGAACAAAATCCAAATCGTGCGACGAGATGACGCGAGTGATCGGCAGGCTGTCGAGAATTCCAATCAATTCTCGCCGCCCCCGCGGATCGAGATCGCTGGAAGGTTCGTCCAATAGCAAAACCTGGGGCTGCATCGCCAAAACGCCGGCGATGGCCACGCGCCGCTTCTCCCCGCCGGAAAGATGAAACGGCAGCCGATTTTTAAATTCATCCCCGAGTCCCGCGCTCGCCAACGCGTCATCGACGCGCCTCCGAATTTCGTTCTCTTCCAAGCCCAAATTCAACGGGCCGAATGCGACGTCCTCCAGCACGCTGGCGTTAAACAACTGATCGTCGGAATTCTGAAACACGATCCCCAGTTTTTGATGAACGGCTTTCCGGCCCCCCGAGGTGCGCAAATCGCATCCGGCTACGCTCACATATCCTCCAAATTGGTTGATCACTCCGGATAGGACAAGAAATAAAGTGGTTTTCCCCGCTCCATTCGGGCCGACCAATCCAACCCGATCTCCATGACTCACATGCAGAGAAACATCCCGCAAAGCTTGGTGGCCGTCAGGATAATGAAAAAAAAGATTATCGATTTCTATCAGGCAGCTCAATCATCAGTCCTCATTTCAACAATTCAACGAACATCCTATCCATCGCATTATAACCGATCAATGAGGAGCAGAAGGACGGCCGCCGTCAGGCAGACGGCGCTTTTCCCTACATCGGCGCCTTGAACGGCAAATCGGTGAAGGGTATGCATCGATCCCCGGTATCCCCGGCATTGCATGGCTCGGTAGATTCGATCGGTGCGTTCGAAACTGCGGATCAGGGTGATGCCCACCATATTCGCCAGCGTCCGATAGGTCGCGCCGTTCAAGCGGCTTCGAAATCCACGAGAAATCAGCGCCCGCCGCATGTTGGTCAACTCATTGGCCAGCGTAAAAATGTAACGATACGTCAACAACCCCACTTGCACAAGAACCCGAGGAACGCGCAATCGTTCGGCCGCCCGCAGCAGCAGACTCATCGAAGTCGAATACAAAAGCACAATCGAAATCAAAACAATCGCGACGGCGCGCAAATAAAGGGTCAGAGCCAGAACGGCCCCCTGCCAACTGGCGGAAAATCCGATGATGTCGATCCGATCTCCCGAGGCGGTGAAGGGCAGAATGATGAAACATGGAATCAAAAAGAAATGGACAACCCCCAATCGGCGCATGATGAGCGACAGCGGCAGCCGAGTCAACGCAAGAAGCGCGACGCTGACGAGCAGCGCATAGAAGGCGACCAGCGGATGATTCACAATCGCCGCCGTCAAAATCAACGCGAACAACGACGCCAGTTTCCACCGCGCATCCCAGCGGTGAATCGGACTGTCCTGCTGCGCGTAATGCTCAATTTCCGCTTTCATGTTTATTCAAGGATTCGATAATTCGATCTAGTTTTTTGCTGTTGCGATTCGCCATCCACACCGCGGCGAACGCCGAAATGAATGTCAACCCGATCACCACGCGCTCCGGCGTTCCAAACGCATTCTGCGTGGAAATTGATTTGGATGATCGGCCGGCCGGCTTCGATTCAATTTTCACTTCCCCCTGAACCGGTTCGCCTTCCGCCGCCTCCGGCGCCGGCGGGGCTGCGTTGGCCTCCGCCAGCAGTGCGGATAAATCCTCTTGCGAAATATCCAGAGATTTTTTATGCCCCTCGCCCGCATAGACGGATATGGAGATCGATTGAACAGCGCCGGGCTTCCAGCGAAAGCGGCCTTGATCGTCTGTCTTTCCCTGAATCAGGATGGTCCCATCTTCCGCCGTTATGGCAACCTCTCCACCCACGACGACATCGTCGCGGCCGGTCCAGGCTTCGATCACAATTTCATTTCCTTCGGCGTAGCAATCCAAATCCATTCGATGCGCCGACGCCGCGCCGGCGATGCACCCGAACAAAACCAGTCCAATCATAAAACGCTTCATTGAACGCCTCCTCCTCGAACGAGATCCGGTTGAACGCGGGCCAAAAATTCGACGGCAAAGCCGGTGATGATTCCTTCGATGATCATGAGAGGGACATGCGCCGCCAGGACAAATTGCGCCAGCCGCTTGAAGTCTTCGTTCGACAACCACAACACAAACGCCAGCAGGATGCCCGACAACAGAACTGCCATGAAGCCGCCCAGGGCGCCCGACGCAAATCGCCAGCGCTCGCCGCGTCGACTCATTCCGTCATAAATCCACCAAGAAGCCAAAGCCGGCAGTCCAAATATGCACGTTGACACCCCCAAAACGGATAATCCCCCATGTCCCAGCAGGGCGGCTTGCAAAAACAGGGCGATGGGGAACGCTACAAACGACCGCCGGCGCAGCAGAATCCCCACCAATCCGTTTAGAGACAAATGAACGCTCGTCGGGCCGGCGGGAACATGAATCAACGATGCAACAAAGAAAGCGGCGGTCAGCACTGAAATTTGGGGAATCTCTTCATCGCGCACCTTATACGCCGACCAGGCGAACAAGCCGCTCGCCGCCGCGAATCCTCCGGCTAACATCGGGGCGCTTAAAACACCGTCATGGATATGCATGGCCCTTTTCCTTCGTTGGATTGAATCACTATATGGTATTACGATTTCGCAAAAAATGTGAGGGCCAACATGCCGGAACAGACCGAAAAATCGATAGACGTTTTTAAAAGCCAAACGCTATTATTCGGCCGCTTCCTTCGTGATTCGGAAATTCGTAAAGCAGGCCCAGCGTTCTGTCTCGGGCTGGCCGTTTTGCGTAAAAACGCCAATCATCGGCCTTGGCGACATGGGGAAAGAAAAACTGGCTACGGCCATCCATGGGGAATCGGCATTCTCCTGATTCCAACAGGCGCCCGTCACGCCATCGCCGTCCAGCGAAAATCGGATTTTCACTTGATCGCCCGGAGCGGGAATTTTTTGCACGAGAGGATTTTGAGCGTCAATCTCGACGGCCATGACGATCCACGGTTCTCCATCCACAAATTCTTTTACCAATTTGATATAACGATCGTCGTCGCAGTACAGCATCAATCCGGCCTGTTCGTATTGATTTTCCGGAATGAATTCGACTTCCACGGAGACTTGATTCGCTTCTTCGGGCAGAGGACGAACCAGGATGTTCTTCACACCCTTCCCACCCCCCATCAAACTGCCCGGCTCCAATTGAATCTCCAAACCCTTTTCGGAAATTCGTTGGGTTTCAGTATTTTCGCGCACCCAGGACCACTCTTTTGCCAGAGGCGTTTTAAAGGATTCCTCCACCGGTAAGACGGAAACAACCGTTGTCTTCGAACACGCGAAAATGAAAAAAAGGCAGATTAAAACAATTAGAAACGGAAATAGTTTTGTCATGTTTTTTTTCTTTATAGTCATAATTGTCATCCTCCTTCGCCAAGATCATGATTCCAGGATCAGGATACCATAAAACGATTCCCGCTTCACGGCCGCTCTTCATACCGCCCCCTCGGATAAATCCAAAAAACAAGTACTATTTTAAAGCAACCTAAATGGGAGAATCTAAGATGGACAGCGATTTCTCAAGAGAATTAGCGCGAAAACAATTGGTGGATTTAATCACCGATATTTACGAAGAATTAAATCAAAAGGAAGAGATCCTTTCCGCCCCGGATAACGATCACGGGCTTTTTAAATATATTGGAATGAATCCTCAATCGCAGTTTTACCTCTCGAAGATGAGCAAGAAGCGCGATGTCCAACGCGCCGGTCTGGGATTTGTCATTCAGCGCGCCGAACTGCTTCATTGTTTTCGACTTTCTTTCGATATAGAGATTTCTAAAGAAGTCACAGGGAAGGATCCCACGGATATCATCGCCGATATGACCCGGTATGCGCAAACCGAGTTCGGCATGCGCGCTCCCGAATTTATCATTTACGTGCAGCCGGCGCACAGCGGACAGCGCGGATGGGCCGACAAGACGTTCGTCGGCGTCGAGTTGGAAGTGAATCCCGACGATATCGATAAAAACCGCAAACTCAAAAAAGGCCTGATCGACTCCGCCCACAAGCTGTTTCAAGCTCTCGACTTCGCGCTGACTTAATTCCCTTAATAGGTCGTCAATGTGTAAATTCCGGGAGACGGCAGCCGGAATAGTTCCACATCGATGACGGTTGTTCGGTGATCCTGCACCCACTCCAGCAATTGCGATCGACTGAATTGGAAGCGCATGGGGAGATAAAGAATCTCCTGCGTGGCGGATTCAAGGCCGGTTACATCCAGGAAGCAGCCGTCAAGCTGTTCAGTCGTCGACGCCCAATCGTTTATCTCTTCATCAAAATGACGAGTTCTCCAATAAAATACAATGGTGTTGGGCGAATCGCGATTGATATGCTTATCTTCAAACAAAGATTGAACGATTTTCTTATCGCCGATGGACGCTCGATTCGCTTTGGAAGGTTCGAAAAAAATATCGAAATGGTTCACCGGCCGCCGATCCTGATCGAATATCCGAAAAACGATCTGCGCATGCGGATCGTACTGCTCGCGCGGGCGGGAAAATAATCCGGGCTTCAAATCGGTGCGCGCTTTTTGATAGGTTATATCCGTCTGCGCCTGAAATTCCCCGACTTGCTTTCTCCATTGCGCTTTGGTCCTGACTTTCAGCGCCGACTCAATCAATGGCAGAACCTGCGCATGCGTCTTCTCTCCCGATGCTACGCCCATATCTTTCCCCGAATGCGCGCATTCGAACGGGATGCTGAATGGAATAACATCCCGGCCGTCTTTCCCCGGCTGCGACCTCTCTTTGACTTCATAAAACGCTTCTCTATTTCCCCGGCCTTTGACAAGTTTGGAATGCTGACGGCTGGCCTCTTCCCATTGAATAGAAGAAACGTCAGGCTTAAGCCCAAAGCGGATATAGTGGAAATTCAAATTGGCGCTCGAAACCCGCACCACGCCATCCGAACCGTCTTCTTTGGCGTAGCGGATAGGAAACGTGTACCAGGCTGCATCCGCCTGGCTGCCGACGATGACATACTCGAAGATTTTATAATCTTCGGCCATCCGAGCGCCGTCCGCCAAAAAGAAGCGATGCAAATCGATAGTCCAGTTCGATCCCAGTTCCAGCGCTTTCAAAAACGGAACGCCCCGTTCAGCGCCATGCTCGAACACAAAACGCCCCCAACGGGCCATCTGCCCCCGGCCAAGATGAGCCCAACCGCTGCCAAAATGAGCGCCGGCGAGATAGACCAAATTTTGGATCGGCGAAGGCTTCCTGCTGAAGCGGCGAATCCAGTTACGGATCACCAGAGCGCCGGCGCTGTGCACGACGGCATGAAACCCGCTCTGACGCAAACGCGCAAAATCCGTCTCAAGCGCTCGATTCAGAGCATGCGAAACATCGTCAATCGTGACGCCGTCTTCCAGGGAGATATAGCGGCTCAGATCGATTTCCACAACGCCGCCGCTTCCATTCAGACTCTGGAGTTTCCCGGGCAAGTCGCCGTAAATCCCGCCAATCGATTCTCTGTCGGTCTTGCGGCTTTCCGCGCTGAATCCATGAATCAATACAATCGGCTTCATGATCCACTCCCCCTCCCCAAAATTAAATTTTCTGTTGTCGAAAATCGAGTTTTCTACCTTAAAACGAAAAATATCTTAAAAAACCGCCTGCGTCTACGATAAAATCGTGAACGCAGGCGGTTTCAAAGATCATCCAAACGAAACGGGGGAGATTAGATCAACCGGCGCAAATACTCGACTTCCTTACGCAGAACATCGCCGCGCTCCGCTTCAGGGAACTTGCCCAGCGATTCGTTTTCAATGCAGAGATCGCCTTGGTAACCGCTTTTCTTCAGAATATCCACGACCTTGGCGAAATCGATGTCCCCGCGATCGATGGGGCAATTGTATTTACCATACTCCCAACCCATCTGGCGCTGACTGTTTTTCTGCTCGTCGGGATAAGCGATGCTCTTGCAATGGGTATGGCAGGCATAGGGCGCGAAAGTTTCGTAAATTTCGTACAACTTGGACAGCGGATGGCCATACCAGTAGAAATTGCCCGTATCCAAAGTCAGACCGAGTTTTTTCGATTTCACGCCGCCGAACAATGCTTTCAGAAATTCGGGATCGTTGGTGGTGTTGCCATGATTTTCAATCCCGAAACTCACATCCACATCTTTCACAATATCCACCAGTTTTTTCCCCGTATCGATGGCGAAGCGGACGAATTCTTCCCGCTGGCCGGCCAATTTTCGGGGGACGACGTCGATGCGAATGGCATGCACATTCAGCGCCTTGGCGGCGGCGGCGACTTTCGAACACCATTCCAATTCAAACTCAGGCCGTTCGTCGAATCGATTGGCCATCAAAAACGATGTAATTTGAAAACCGCTTTTCTGCAAATCATCCTTCAAGGCCGCGATGGAATCGGCGGAATCGATCGCGTATTTTTTTTGGGCATGATACAAATAAGAGCATTGCATGTCTTCCGAAACAGCGACCTCGACGCCGGTTGCGCCGATTTGCTTCATCGCCGCCCAAACATCGGGAGCTTTAGTTACGGACAGATGGGCGTCGCGGCAAGCGATTGTCCAGGATTTGCTGGCCTGAATGGATGCGCCGAACGATTTTCCCGCCGTCGCCGTCATAGCAGCAGCGCTCGAAGCCATCATAAAATCACGTCTTGTGATTGAGCCTTCACTCATCATCAGTTCTCCTCTCAATATGGAATTTCACTCCATTTTGTCACTATTTCGATTCTACATTCAATGCCTGCATACTTTTCAACTCAGAAATCTCTCGCTATCTGGACGAAAAGATCAGATTCATGCTATTTTTACAAAAAATCATTCGATTGGAAAAAATCTCATGATCATATCCCGCCGACTCTCTTCTATTCGCTTTTCGTTTTTTTTCATCCCTTTTTTACTGACGGTCTTTTCTTTTTCAGCCATGGCCGACTCCGGCCGGTTTGTCCAACTGTTCTGGTACGAGCAGGGCATTGAACACGGCAACCCGAAATACAACGGCCGCTTTCGCGTCAATTCGCCCGAAACCGTGCTCTCCGACTATAAAGAACGCCGCGAAGTGCGCGCCAACGGCATGATGCAGATTCAAATGGAGGAAGATCCCAGTCTTCTCGAACAGGCCGAACTCTATCTTGAAGTCTGGGGCGGACATCCCGGAACCGCCAATAAGCGCGTCATCGTCAACGGGCGAAGCGTCTATCCGCTTCCCCGCGTTGGGACTGAATCCAAAAACTGCACCCACCAATACCCCACAATCCCGCTGAAGATCACCGATTTGGTCAACGGGTACAACGTTTTCCAATTCGCCTGCGATCAAGGAAGCACATTTTGGGGGCATTTCATCATTGAAAACGCCTGCCTGCGCGCTTATGTCAATCCCGATCACCCATCCCTGCTCCAAGCCGGACTCGAAAAATTCCACGCCGAGCTCGAAGGCAGCCAAGAGAATGAAATCTTCCGTTTTCGAGCCGTCGTTCCGCGGGAATTTCAAGACAAAATCGACCGCATCGACTTCCAGGGCCGCTATCGAGGCTACGATGAAAATGGAAATACGCACGCCTACGATTGGCACGGCTTCACTAAAAATCGTCAACCGGTCGGCTTTTTAGGACAAGCGCAAAGCGCGCCGTTTTCGATCCAGTGGGATGCATCGATGATCCCCGATCAAACAGCGCTCGGCGTTCGCGCCATGATTTATTTCAAAGACCAGCCCGGCCTGATGTACATTACGCCGCTTCTGGATCAGCCGATCGCGCCGGAGCGCCGCGGACGGGTTCGCATGTATTTGTCGCATGACATCCCCCGCCCATTCTGGTCTCGCGCCGGCCAGTTGAATCAATGCACGATCGACATCGACGCCTCTCCCCAATCCATCCAACAAGCCGAACTGCATGTCATTCTTTGGGATGGAGGAAGAGGAGAGATCGAGAATCCCTTCACCCTCAACGGCCATCCCCTGCCGGCCGCCGGAACGGGCGCCCACGACGTCCTGTACAGTATTCTTCCCATCGATCCTTCCATTTTGAAGCAAGGCGCCAATATCATCGAAGCGCTTTCCGATACGGAGCATCACGGAATCGAAATTCTCTTGCCCGGCCCGGCTTTGATAATTCGGATTCGTCCCTGATCTCGGACAGGACGCACAACATTTTTTCGCATGGGCCTCCTCCAATCACTTGCCCCGAGGCGCAATGCTTGTATACATATAAAGTAGAAGTTATATGCGAAAAATAAATCAATTCGATTTTTTTAAGGATAAACACTATGAAAATTTCGGCTGCTGAAACGCCCACCTCTGATTTAAAACAATGGATAGCATTCTGCTTTGAAGGAAAGCCCATCGATCTTCCCGACTCCGATTTGAATAAAGCCGTGCAAGAAGCCTTTGACGCGAAATTTTTCTCCGGCAAAATCGGAGAAATCATTCCGCTCATTCACGGCGAGAAACTCGCTGTTCTGGTTGGGCTCGGCCCCGAAGAGAAGCCTGTCAATTCCCGCAAACTGGCAGAATTGACCAAATCGGCGCTGCAAACCAAGCCCATCAATCCTCAAAAATCCGCGGCGCTTCAACCGGCCCTCGATTCGCCGGAGGCAGTTCGCGCCATGGTCGACGGCGCGAAACTCGGTCTTTATAAATGGAAAAAATACATCACCCCAACCAATGACGCCCCCCGGAATGATGATTTCGACATCACGATTCTCACCCAATACGGCGAAACGGTCGAAACAGTCTCCGTTATCGCCGACGGCGTTAATCTTGCTCGCGACCTGGCCAATGAAAACGCCGACGCGGCCGATTCCGAACTGCTGGAGCAGACCATCCGGGAAATCGCCGAATCGGACGCCCGATGCAACATTAAGGTTCTAAATCAAACTGAATTAAAAGAAGAAGGGCTCAATCTTCTTCTCTCCGTCAATCAGGGAAGCGAGAAAGAACCCAAATTAGTGATCGTCAGTTACCAAGGCGGCCAGGAAAACGATCCCTATCTGGCCCTGATCGGCAAAGGAATCACGTTCGATTCGGGCGGACTGAATCTCAAGCCGACCGGCTCCATGGAAGCCATGCGCATGGACATGAGCGGGGCGGCGGCTGTGATCGGCTGCCTGCGCAATGCGATTCAGTTGAACCTCGCTGAAAACATCTATTTCGTCTGCGCCATCGCCGAAAACGCCATCAGTTCTAAATCGTACAAACCCGGCGATGTAATTAAAAGTTATTGCGGTAAAACAGTGGAAATCGGCAATACCGACGCCGAAGGCCGGCTGGTGCTCGCCGACGCCAACAGTTACATGGCCAAAAATTATAAGCCGGAAGCCGTCATCAACATCGCTACATTGACGGGCGCGGTGGTTATCGCCTTGGGCTATGAATACACAGGCCTGCTTTCATCCGACCCCCGCTTGGCGGATGCGCTGCTTCAAGCGGCGCAAATCACGGATGATCGCGCCTGGCAGCTGCCCGTCTTTCCCGAATTAAAGGATCATATTAAAAGCAAAGTCGCCGACATTAAAAACATCGGCGAACCACGATGCGCGGGTACGCTGGCCGGCGGCGAATTCCTTCGCCAGTTTGCTCAATGCGAATCGGAAGACTTGAAATGGGCGCATCTCGACATCGCCGGTACATCCAAGCCGGGCAAGGATATCGCCTATTTCGACAATGGCGCGACCGGAGCGGGCGTCCGACTGCTCACCCAATACCTGATCGATCGAAGCCCCCAATCATAGAGAGCTTTCACAGCAGGAAACGGAAAATGTTCAATACAGAGGCCAATCGGGAAGACGAGTCGTATGGGGAGATTCCAATACGACGATCGCCCAACCTTGTTCATCGTCCCAATATTCTTTATCCGTTTCCTCAGCGCCTAAAGGAGTGTTCCAATA
This sequence comes from Candidatus Omnitrophota bacterium, assembly GCA_016934335.1. Taxonomy (GTDB): domain Bacteria; phylum Hinthialibacterota; class Hinthialibacteria; order Hinthialibacterales; family Hinthialibacteraceae; genus JAFGTC01. The sequence goes on from JAFGTC010000063.1 coordinate 10,125, forward strand.
ACCCCATTTCCCGGTTCGAGAGCTAATGTTTTCTGCGCTGTTCACCAGAATATCGAAGCCGATAATCGTACGATCGAGAGGATCGAGTACGGCGCTTTTATCGACGACATATTCAACAATATATCCGTCCGAACCGTCCTTGATCCTCGCGGCGGCGTTCCAATAAACACCGTCGCTTGAAGCGCCTCCCCCATGGGGCAGCGCAATCATCGTTGGAGGATCGTTCCCCGCCGAAGCCTCGCCGCTGCCCAGAACCGTGGCTTGAAATCCATACGGGCCGCTCTCTTTTGGATTGGAGCGGCTCAAGTTTCCATCGAGATACAACTCGATCGAGTCATTCTGCCAGACTTCGGCGCCCGATTCGAAATCAAGACCCAAATGGTCGACCACATCAACCGCCGCATAAATAAAATCCTCGTTGTGAAACACGTAAAAAACAACGCTCTCTTCATCCCGGGAAGTCTCCCCTCCCTCCGGCATCCAGTGGACGCCCGGCGGCATGCGATCCGCATGATCGAAGATCTCCCGATAAGCGCCTTCATATTCCCCCTCATCCAGGACGCCGTCTAAAACCGTGGAAGCGTCGATAAACGGGATGGAAAAAACTATCGGGTACATCGATTTTTCCCCGACGACAGGCAATCCCGCAAACGAACCGTTAAACTCCGCGATGGCGTCTCCCGCTCCTTCGGGAATGACTACATCGTAGGTCATCACCGCCGTTCCGGAGAGATGATCCAAGGTCCATTCGATCGTATTATCGGCCGCAGAGGCGACGCCGTTGTCGACATGAACATTTTGCACGATGAATCCCGCCGGCGCCTGTTCATAAACAATATCGCTGGATGATATTCCATCCGCCGCGTGAACAATGATCTTATTTCCCGCAACGACGCCGCCCCCATCCGGCAGCGATTCCGTTGCGAGATCGCGCTCCGCCCAGCCGTCATATTCTTCAAAGTTTAAATCGCTGAAAAAGCCCTTTGACAAAGCGCCTTTTTGATTCGAGGCGACGGCCAATCCAACATAGACGGGATCGGTCATGGGAACAGAGATAGAGCGGCACAACATTCTTTCGTCTGTCTCCGCGGAATAATAATACATATTGATGACATCGCCGATCTTTTCGATTGCAAAATCGCCGAAGTTGTCGTCATTCGCGCCGGCGCTGCGAGCCGAATCGCCATTCGAAGAACGCCATTGCGCATCGTGCCAATAATCAGTCCGAATCGCGATCCAAGAAAACGCCGAATCCGAAGTTAATGCGTCGCGAACCATCAGACCGGCCTTCGCTTCATTGCTGTCGCTCTCGTAAGCATCCAGTTCGATGTAACCTTTGAAAGTGAAAGGAACAGATATTTCACGAAACAGAAAATGAAAAGCATCAGCGCTTCCCCCGACATCCGCGCCCCCGCCTTCGACTTCATATTCTCCGACATCCTCAATCAGCCAGGCGTCGCCCGGCGCTTCGACGCCGCCGATGTCCGCATGCCCCTCGAAGATTCCGACGCCGGGATGCATAAGAGTCAGCGATTGGATACCGCCGATGCTCATGTTCTCGATGGCGCCTTTAAACACGGCGATAGAATCCGAATCTCCGGGCGCGGCTGCATGATAATGAAGGCTTCCCCCTCGGCCGGGAGGAACTGAGACTCCCGGCCAAGTGATCGTTCCCTGACTTTCGGCGCCGCCGACCGATACATAACGAATCGTCCAGCCGGTCGGGATAGTTTCTCGAATATCGACGGTTATAAGTTCGTCCGAAATATTGATCAAATCGATGGATGCCTCAAATTCATCGTTCGCCTTAAAAAAACCGGACGATTGAAAATAAGAAGGGCCCGAAATCGAACGCGTCCCAATGACGGTTTTGGGAGAAGAAATCGTCACATGCTCCACAAAAGCGGCGGCCAGGCCCTCATTGTCCTGCTGATTGGTGATCGCGATTCCCCAAGCGATCGTTTCGGAGAACGGCATCATCATGGAATGCCCGAAATGCCATGAACGGCCGTCGTACGACCATTCGCTCATCACGATGCCGGCTTCCGCGATGCGAGTCAATCGAAACCAGACGGCGGCGTCCGAATCGGCGGGCACATAACTTTCAGGATCGTCCGGCGGATGAAAATCGTCGCGCTCAGAAAGTCCGCCCTGCCCCGAGCGGCGCTCATAACCGGTTCGATCACCGAAGGATGCGCCGCGCAGCATGCACCAATAATACGGGGACGTGGAATCCGCCCCGTTTTCTCGCATCATCAATCCGATCTTCGACCATTCCTGATTATTCGGATCGATCCAGACAACCCGTCCGGTCATGGTTTGGCTTCCCGATAACTCGGTATACAGGAAGAAGCCTTCGTCGCTGGATCCCCGGACGCCGTCTCCGTTTCCCTTCACATAATAACGGCCGTCCTCGAACGACGCCGAACCGGCCATTTTATAACGGCCGAGTTGAGGGGGGTGATTGGAATCGCCCCAATCCGCCTGATATTCAAATATCCCGACAGACGCCGAAAGAGATACTGTAAACACCCAAAAGGCGATAAGCCACAAAAACAAATATTTTTTTATCTTTCGCATTGTTGATTACATCCAAATCTGCTGCGGCGAACGCCTTTATAAATTTTAAGAGTCAACGCTCCATGGCGAACCGGCGTAAACAGAAATGATTATCTTACTTGTATGACTTTTCGGAAATAAACCGTTTTATACTCGACGACGTCTTCCGGCATCCATATATACTTCGCCAGGATCAATCCCGACATAAAATTGAAACCCTCCCAATCTCCAAGCCAATTGGAAACGCCGGGGACGCCCATAATTTCCGCATCGCTCCAATTGGAATCATCAAACTGCAATCTGCCCGAATCTTCGTATTCCTTGGCGCAGACTCTCCAACTTGAATCGGTTATTTCGTACCCGCTTCGATGACTGATTTGCAAAAGAAATCCGGCTTTCGAACCCGAAGACTCGGCCCGAGCCGTAACCACATGTCTGCCCCGGGATAGATCAAGTTTCAATTCATCGATCGAATCCCAACCTTGTCCTTTCGCGACGGATTGCCCGTCAATATATAATTCATAAGAATCGGCGCATGCGGCGTACACCCAAACCTCTCTCCCTTGCTCGATGACGTTATATTCCCGCTGCGCGATTTTATGGATGTCACCCGCGTCACGCTCCAACGCCCTTTCCTCTTGCGAATCGCTTCTCTTCACCGCTTCGCTCAGAATCTCCTCCGCCTTCCGATCCTCCCCCAAATGCTTCAGCAGCATCCCTTTTCGTAAAGACCAATACCCGTATCGATCAGCGTTTTCATTTTCTGCGACGAATTCATCGATTCGCTCCAAAGCATCCTGGTATTGCTCCTGTTGAATTCGCAAAGCCAATTCTTTATTGAGGAAGAGACGCTTTGCATACAATTGCCCCTCATCGGGAAGCCGATCATAAACAGCGGGCAGGAGAGGCGGCTGAGGGCTGGGCAGATTCTGGTACCAGAAAGCCGTAGAATACCAATCGTCCTGCCGATCATTAGCGTGGCCGTGTTCAATCGTCGCTTTTAAAGAAGACTGGAAAGCGACGGGATCGAACAAATGCCATTTGTAACACGTCCCCCGATCGCCTTTCTTATATCCTTCCCACAAGGTCACGCCGTGATAAGGATACGAAAACGGACGAAAGCCCCACGCATCGTTGAAATAATCCTCGGTTCCCGTGCCGGTCAGCCTCGGCTTTTCCGCCCCGTCGACGAAAAACATATCGTCGCCCTCGCCAAACCATCCGTCTTTGTTCGTCTGAATGCTCACCACGCTGCCCACATATTTCCCTTTTCCCGCCGTCTCGAGAAGAACATAATTGGTCAATCCATCCAGATTTTTTTGGTTTAACTCAATAGAAGGATTGGGCGTCGCCTGCCGATATTGGGAGTGAAAATAAAGGAGATCCTCCGGGAGAGAATCAAATTTCTGATAATCGATGTAATAATAAAATCTTCCCGCTTTCAAGAAGCCTTCATGAGTCACGGTGACCTTGGCCGATTTTTGAAACGGCATATACCAGTAGCAATTCCGGGCGCGCCCCTCCGATGAAGCGTTGACGGGGGCGCTCTCGAAGGGCCGATTCAAGCCATGCCCGACGGCGAAGAAATCGCCTAAAGGAACTTCAACGGAGGGGATCTCCTGATCGTCCCAATAAAACCTCAATATCAGCATCCGCGAATAATACTTTTCCGCATCGATCGTATTCCAAATGTGCGTGATGGCGCCCGGACCTTGAATATCCGCTAATACTTTAGTTTCGCCCGGTTCGATGCTGATCCAATCCTGATTGCCTCCCGAGCGGTCGAAACTGGAGACGCGATGCGATTCAAAATCGGGAGGAACGGAAAGATCTCGCAGAGGATTCGAAGCGACGCCGGCAATCGGCGCCGAAACAAGAAATATGCTCCATAATACAAAGAAAATAAGAATGGATCGCATCGTCAAACCTCCAGCCTTCAAATATCGTATTCTAATTTTTTGGGGAATTCATAGCGATAACTAATTCAGTGTAAAGAAAATCAGCCCATAAAAAAAGACCGATCTGCACAGAACGGCCTTTCTTTTTCTCTGGATGTCAGAGAGAACTATCCTTTAGATTCTTCCAACTGCATGAAAATAAATCCATACGAACCGATTGTATTTGCAATCGTTTCTTTAAATTCCCCTGTCCCGACTTCTTTTTCCTGGTCGCCTTCCTTCACCTTTTTCGTGATTTCCACTTTGACTACTTGTTTGTTATAAAACGCGGCAAACCGCTCAATTCCAATCGTATCCCCGGATACGGCGTCGATCAAAGGAAGCGTTTTCGTGCCTTTCAGTCGAGACGGGTCGTCCTCGTCGGAATTATCCGTATAAATCTCGATAATTCCGTCATTTACGAATGGATCAGGAACATCGGGGAAAAGTTCTTCGAAAAAAGGAAGGGCCGTAATATAACAGATATGCTGGTTGTCCGCGATCTCTAACTTGTTTGAAAAACTGGAGAATAATTCAAATTCCTCTAAATCGTTAGGTTCGTCTACGACGGTTTTCTGGTCACCATCCAAATCCTGGCCGTCTTTGGCTACATAAGCTTCATATTCTTCATTCCCTTTTTTGATCGCCAAAAATACGTAAACTCGCGTGATGAGATAATCGTTGTCTAAATGCTCCTCTTCCAGAATCTGTTTCAAATCCAAAAGTCCAGATTCAATGTATTGATCCTGAGAGAAGACGGTTGGCGCCAGGCAACTGATCAAAAACAACACCATTATCCAAACACGTTGCCCATGCATGATATTCACCTCCGAAAATTTGTGGTTATCCCACTCCCAAATCAAAATTTCCAATGAGCTTTCGGTCTCTCATCGTATCTAATGTAAAACAAAATAAAAAAATGACAACAATTTTTTAAATATTTTATCAAAAAATCCATATAATTTTCCATTTCGGATTATTTGTACTCATTCCCATTCATTATAACACCATTTTATATATAAATAAATATTTATTTTCGTATGCTTTGCAATCCTTTACTTATAGTTATTATGACGGTGAAAGACGCCGAATGATTCAATCCGGTTAAGATAAGTCTTTTCAAGCGTCTATTTCATTATCGACGACACGGCCGTCACGCTGCGATGCGAATTGGGATTTTTCATCATGAGAGAAAACCAACTTTTTTATGGCGATTCTATGGAAATATTTTTCGCGATGAGTAAAAATTGTGGAGATGAAATAGCGCAAGGTTCGAGAGAATCGTTTTAAGACCCTCATGACAAAAAAAACCACTCTTCTTAAAATCGGCCAATCCTCTCCAAAAATTGAGTTCAATTTTAAAAGACTACTACATCATCCGCTAGATATTAATAAAATTTAAAGAATATTAAGGAAAAAACCAATAGGAAAGTTGGCGATTTTTGCGATTTTAAAATATATAAATAAA
>JAFGTC010000064.1 GCA_016934335.1 Candidatus Omnitrophota bacterium
CGGACAGCGTCGTCATCAGCGCGGTTCTTACTCTGTACGTTACAAATAACGGCGCTTCGGATCAGACGGCAACGATGCATGAATTAGTCACCCCGTTCGATGATACGATGGACTTCTTTGAATTCGGCGACGGTTCAGGCGCCGATCCTCTTCCCGGCCAGGATTATGTCGAAGATCCCATCGCTTCGATTCCCGGCCCTTCAACCGGCGATATTCTTGAACTCGATGTCACGGATTCGATAAAAAAAATTGTGGCCGGCGGCGACTATTTTGGATGGGTATTTGTGCCCGGCGGAAGCGATGGAGTCGGGATCGCCTCCAGCGAGGCCGCATCCAATCGACCCAAACTGACGGTCACGATTGAGGGCGCCGCTCCGCCGACGGGAGAGCGCGCGATCACTTCCGGCGGCTCAGCCGTGCGAGGATTCAACGCCGAAGATGTTTTGGATGTGGCGATCACGATCACACTCGAAACAGGGACGCAGGATGTACAAATCGATGAAACCCTTCCCGGAGGATGGACGGCCTCGGACATCAGCGATGGAGGCGCATTAGCGGATGGCGTCATCACGTGGAATCTGGCCGGCTTCAGCGGTTCGAAAACATTAACCTACAAGGCGACCGTTCCGAGCGATCCATTTTCGATCGCCGTATTCGGAGCAACAGTCAATTACCTAAGCGATCTGATTGACAATACATCGCTTCAGATGTTTGTTCCGCTTTACAAAACCGGCAATGTTCTCGCCGTCGGCGTGTGGAACGAAAGCAACGGGAGCAGCGATTTGGCCGCAACGGCTGATTTGTCGGACAACAACGGCGTCATATACGTTCAGGATTCGAGCGCCGAAGGCGGATGGCCTTCCGGAACTATTTTCCGCTGGAAAACCGTCTTGTTCGACGACGGCTTTGGTGAAGAAGAACCGGGTTGGCAGCTTCGGGAATTCGCCAATGATACGGAAGATAATTTCTGGACCGAACAAACCGATGTGGGATTCACAATCGGGCATGGCGGAAACGATGGCGAAAACGGCGAAACCCTGTTAGCGACATCGGACGAGACAGTATACACTCGCTCCATCTTCGACGCCGTAAACTATGAATCCATCACGGAGATGACTTTGAAATTGGAAGGCGACGACGCCGCGCTTGCCTGGCTCAACGGCGTGTACCTCGGCTATGCCGGCGCGGGCAACAGCGACCGGGGCGAAGTCCCGCCCGATTTCGTATTCGACACCACCACCGATCCGGACAGCGGCGGCGTCGATGCGAATCCCTCCGACTATACGCAAAGTGAAGCCGTCACCATCGTAATTCCGATTTTCTTAGTCGATGCGGAGCCGGTCTCTGTATCAAGTTGGTCGCTTTATTAAAGCAACGTGATGTCAATCTATCGATTTTGTGATATAGTTTCATCGGGGGCGGGGCTTATGATCCTGCCCCCTTTTTACGCCGTTCTCCATTTTGCTGCAATGAACGAAAAAAGATGAATAAAATCATGGGAAAAAATCTTATTTTATCCTTTTTAGTTTGCACAACGTGTCTGATGACAAGCGCTTCCGCAACGGTTGTCATCAATGAAATCATGTACCGGCCCTCCTCGCTGCTCGTGGAAGACGAATACATCGAACTTTATAACCCGGGGCCGGAAGACGTGGATGTAACGGGGTGGTCTTTTAACGACGGGATCGATTTCATCTTTCCACCGGATACATCCATAGCGGCCGGCGAGTACATGGTGCTGAGCGCTTCGCCGGATGCTTTCCAACTTCTTTATCCCGGCGTTGAATCGATCGGGCCTTACCTGGGTCGTCTGAGCAACGACGGCGAAAAGATCCAACTCGTCAATGAGATGAAACAAGTTGTCGACCAGGTTTCTTACTTGGATGAAGAGGGATGGCCTCCCGAAGCGGACGGACTCGGGCCGTCCATTGAACGAATCCATTACGCAATGGCGAGCGACCATCCGTTCAGTTGGGAAAAGGGGCCGAATGGAGGAACGCCGGGCCGCGCCAACGAAGCCGTTATCCCGGATCCTCTGCCCGTTGTCACCTCGATTCATCAATCTCCCCCGGCGCCGACCAGTTCGCAGGAAGTTCAGTTTACCTGCCAGATCTATCACAGCCGACCCATCTCACAAGCTGCTTTGTTTTATAAATTAGAACAAGACGCAGCCTTTTCTTTCCTGGAAATCCATGACGACGGTCTTCATCAAGATTCCTTAATGGGCGACCGTGTTTTCGGCGGCGCCATCCCCGCGCAGCCTGATGGTTCAGTCGTTGAATTTTACATCCAAGCCGAAGACGATCAGGGCGTCCAAGGCTATTTCCCGAGAGAAGGAAAAAACCGGCCGGCGATTTATCGCGTAGATGACGCTCAATACGCAACCACGCTGCCCTTGTATCGAATCGTCATGCGCGATAAGGATGAAACCACGCTGCGCACGCGCAATGCGACCAGCAATGTCGAACTGGACGCTTCCTTTATTTATGGAGATCAAATCTATTACAACACCGGCGTCCGCTTCCGCGGGAAAGGCTCTCGGGGAAGAGAACCGAAATCGTACCGCGTCAATTTTTCTTTGAGCCAGTATTTTGGCGTAGTTCGAAAACTGAACTTAAACGCCATCGATCCGCACCGGCAATATGTCGGTTTGGAATGCTTTCGCGTTCTCGGCTTGCCGGCGCCCGAAAAGCAATTTGTGTCTCTTTTATTCAATGAAACATTCGTCCCCAATTACATTCAGGTGGAGCGAACCGGGAAGTATATGATGGATCGCCTGTTCAGCGATGAAAGCGGCAATCTCTATCGCGGCGTAGAACAGGCGAATTTGGATTATCGGGGAGAGAACCCTAATTCCTACCGTGCGAATTATGAAAAAATCACCAATGAACTGGAGGATGATTATTCCGACATCATCAAATTGTGCTTTGCGTTTTCGGCGACAAGCGACGATGAATTCACGGAAGCGTTGAATGAAACAATCAATCTGCGCCAATGGATTCGATGGTTCGCCCTCAAGAAAATATTGAACGATATGGAAGGCGGATTATCCAAAGAGCGAGGAGACGATTATTATGTCTATGGCAATCCCGTTGACGATCTTTTTTATCTGCTGCCTTGGGATCTGGACAGCGTTTTAGTGAAGCCGTTTCGGCCGATTCACCAGTACGAGACGCCCGCCGTTTATCGTCTGGTGACCCATCCGGACACCGCGCCTCTTTATTATGAAGAATTAGCGTACATCCTGGATCGCAAAATCCCGCAAAGCGTCATGGACGACATCATCGATCAGACCAATCCCGTGACCAGCGAAGGCGTGAGAAACGAGATGAAGCAAACCTCGCGCGAATTGCGGGAATTTATTCAATCCTCCATCCCCCGCGAGTTGACCGTGGAAGTCAGTCGGGAAACCGGCATGACTCTCATTCCCGACGGCGACGTATGGAAATTTTTTCGAGGCAGACAAAATCCGCCGGGGAACTGGAATCAAATTGGATTCGACGACTCTTCCTGGGAGGAAGGCCCCGCGGGATTTGGGTATGGAGACAATGACGATCGGACTGTCCTGAACGATATGCGGAATAATTACACAACTGTTTTTATTCGAAAAACATTCCAGATCGACAATCCCGGCGACTATACCCAACTGCTTCTGCATGCGATCTACGATGACGCTTTTGTCGCGTACTTAAACGGCGTAGAAATTTTCCGCACTAATTTCACGGGATCGCCGAGTTACCGTTCGACGGCGGATGGGAACCATGAGATCGGTTTGGCGGAGCTGTTTACTTTGGACAACCCCTCCTCGCTGTTGCAGCCGGGCGAGAATGTGTTGGCCTTCGTTGGGCTCAATGTGTCATTGACCAGTTCGGATTTCTCGCTGGCCGTTCAATGGGAAGGCATGATGGAGGGAGAAGGAAGCGTCGAGTTGAAGGGCAATGCGAACGCCATTGAGACGCGGCGCGTACAGGTCAACGGCATACCGGCCGATTATATCCCCTGGCAGGCGGCATGGTCTTATCCTTCTCTTTTGCAGCCTGGAAGAAACACTTTCCTTATCGAAGCGCTGGACGCCGACGAACACATCATCGACGCCACGCAAATCGTTGTGAATCAAGACATCGATCCATCCCAAGACGGCATGGAGATTCAAGGCGATGAGATTTGGACGGCAGCCGCCAACCCTATACGCATCGATGCCAATATCATCATTCCCGCCGGCTGTTCGTTGACGATCGAATCCGGCGTTGATCTGCAGATGGC
>JAFGTC010000005.1 GCA_016934335.1 Candidatus Omnitrophota bacterium
CACCGGCGTGGGGCCGGCCATGGCGTCCGGCAGCCAGACATAGAGGGGAACTTGCGCCGATTTTCCCGTGGCGCCGAGAAACAGCAGGAGGGTAATGACGGTTATCGCCGTGCTGTTTTGGGCGAACAGGGTCGGCGCCACATCCGATAAGCGGGAAAACTGCAGCGTCTCGGTGTAGCAGTAGAGCATCAGCATGGCTAGGAGAAATCCGAAATCGCCGATTCGATTGACTAGAAACGCTTTTGTGCCTGCGTCCGCCGCATAATCCCGATCATAGTAGTAGCCGATCAAAAGATACGAACAGAGCCCTACGCCTTCCCAACCGATAAACAATATCGGCAGCGAATCGGCCATAACCAGAAGCAGCATGAAAAATGTAAAAAGCGGCATGTAGGTGAAGAAGCGCGCGCAGCCGGGATCGTCGCGCATGTAGCCGACGGCGTAAATGAAGATGACCGCGCTGACAAACGAAACCACGCTCATCATAACCAGCGCCAGCTGATCGATATAGAATCCGATGGGAATTTGAAAATCTTCAACAGTCATCCAGGCGTAATATTCGATATCCATACCCGAAGGATGATCGCCCGATTGAACGAACAATAAAAACGCCGCCAGCGATAGAATGAACGAGCCTATGATGGCGGCGGAAGCGAGATGCCCCGCTTTGCGGCGAATGATCTTCTCGCCGAACAAGCCGTTCAACAGAGCCGCAAGAGCCGGCAATATGGGGATTAACCAGACAAAATATTTCATAGACCGTTCGTGTGGGCCGCCAAGACCTTCCATAAGAGATTGGGATAAACGCCCAGCGCCAAGACGCCCGCCGCGGCCAATCCAGCGGCGATGCGGCCGGATGCGGGGACGGCGTCAAACACGGCGTCTTTTTGAGGTTCGTGCATATACATAAAAACGATGATGCGCAAATAATAATAGAATGAGAGCAGCGTCGTTAAAATTCCGACCGCCGCCAAAAGATAATATTTTTCTTGAATCGCCGCGCCGAACAACCAGAGTTTTCCCACAAAGCCGGCGGTAAACGGCATGCCCGCCAGAGAGAATAAAAAAACGGCCATAAGGCCCGCAACGCCGGGATGCTGCCTGGCCAAGCCGGCCAGATCGGGGATGGACAGACATTCGCGGCCGTTGCGGCGGACGGCGATCACGACGGCGAACGCTCCAAGAGTCATGAATAAATAGGCGGCCAGGTAAAACAGCAAAGCCTGCAGGCCGACTGTGTTGTTCGCCGTAAACGCCATGCTGAGATAACCGCCGTGAGCGATGGACGAATAAGCCAGCATTCGCTTGATGTCGTTTTGCACCAAGGCGCCGGCATTGCCGATGATCATCGTGAGCATGGAAAGCCACCAGATCGCCTGGGCCCAGTATCCTCCAAACGGTTCGAAAGATATGCCCGGGAGGGAAAAGATTCTGAGCAGCGCCGCGAAACCGGCGATTTTCGAACCGGCGGCGATCCAGGCGGTAACCGGAGTGGGGGCGCCCTGGTAGACGTCGGGCGCCCACATGTGGAATGGAACCAGGGAAATTTTGAATCCCAATCCGACAAGCACAAGCGCAAATCCGAGAATCAGCAGAGGCGTTCCCGCGCCGCCGTCGAGGATCGCGCTCCCGATCAACACGAGATTGCTGGTCCGGCAAGCGCCGAAAAGCAGCGCCATGCCGTATACAAGAAATCCCGTGGAGAAAGCGCCCAGCAGAAAGTATTTGACGGAAGCTTCGCCCGAACTCAGGCTGGATTTATCCATGCCGCTCATCACATAGAGGCTGAGCGACAGCAATTCAACGCCGATGAACAACGTAATCAAATCGGCGCTGATGGAAATCGTCATCATTCCCAGAGAGGCGAACAGAAGCAGCACCGTATATTCGCCATAGGCGATGGGGTGGAACTGCGCATAGCGATGGCTCATGAGAAGAATCAAGGCCGTACCTGCAAGAAGCAATTGATCGAGATAAATGCTGACGCCGTCGCGATAGATCATGCCGCTGAAATCGGTTTCATAAGCGGGAGTCAGATTACGGGCGAAAATCAGAGCGATCACTACGCCCAGCAAGGCCGTCAAAGTGATATTGATGCGCTCTATCTTGCGGGGCAATAAATCGATCGCCAAAACCGTCAAGGCGGTTATGAGGATGACTGTTTGAGGGGCGATCGATGCCCAAGAAATCTCGGGGAAATCTATCATATTTTTCGATAAAGGTCCGCTTACTTTCCAGAATTAACCTTGCAGTAAATTCACTTCTTCGATGTTCACCGTCGAACGCTGCCGGTAGAGATTGATCACCACGGCCAATCCCACGCCCACTTCCGCCGCCGACACCGTCAAAATCAAAAACACGAAAACCAATCCGTTTCCGGCCGTCATATAATCTTCCTGGGTCAGCGTACCGGCGTTGAAAAGGGGGTAGCGTGAAAAGGCGGCGATCGCGATATTGGCGGCGTTCAGCATCAATTCAACCGACATCAATATGATCAGCACATTGCGGCGCAGGATGACGCCGAGTACGCCTAAGCAAAATAATACGCCGCTGAGCAGCAAGTAATGATTCAATCCGATCATTGGTTGGACGGCTCCTCCCCGGTCGATTCCATGCCGTTTATTTCGTTTGGATCGGGCTTTCGGGCGATCACCACGGCGCCGATTACGGCGGCGGTCAACAAAACCGACGCCAATTCAAAAGGCAGCAGATAGCGGGTGAATAAATCGGTCGCAATCGCCTTCGCGCTTCCCCATTCGGCGGAAATCGCCGGCTTCGGGGGATAGGTGAATCCCACGGATGCATCGCGAAAGAGATAGATCAATAAAGCCGCGGCGAAAACCACGACAAAAGCGACGCCCCAGCGGCGGGCGGCGGTGAATTCTATGGGTTCGTCGCGCTGAAGATTCAGGAGGGAAATGACGAATATCATCAGCACCATGACCGCGCCGCTGTACACAATGATGAGAATCCAGGCCAGAAATTCCGCGTGCAGCAGCAAAAACAGGCCGGCCGAGGCGACAAAGGTCATCACCAGACTCAAGGCGCTGTGCATGGGATTGCGCGCAACGATGACGCCCAGGCCGAAGAAGAAAGCCAGAAACGCGCATAACCAGAAAAATAAAGTCGCCGCCATATTCGTTCTCTCTTACAAGGCGAATCGATCGGCCAGCAGGAGACAGCAGGCCGCCAGAAATATATTGAACAAGGCAAGCGGAAGCATAAACTTCCAACCGAAATTCATCAATTGATCGTAACGGAACCGAGGCAGAGTCGCCCGCACCCAGATAAACAAAAACAGCAGGACAAAAACTTTCGCGGCGAACCACATCCAGCCCGGCGCCAACACGAAGGGCTCATAGGGCAGCGGAGCGTGCCAGCCCCCGAGAAACAATGTCGTTACAATGGAGGACGCCACGATCATGTTGATGTATTCCGCCATAAAAAACATGGCGAATTTCATACTGCTGTATTCCGTATGATATCCCGCCACGAGTTCGGTCTCCGCTTCGGGAAGATCGAAAGGCAGGCGGTTGGTTTCGGCGAAAGCGGAGACTAGCAGCAGGAAAAAACCAAGCAGCCCGGGGATGACAAACCATTTCGGGCTGACGATCCACCAATTCCAAAATCCCCCTTCTTGACTGAGGACGATTTCGCTGAGTTTGAAATCGCCGACCGCCATCAGAACCGTGACGACCGATAAGCCCAGCGAGAGTTCGTAACTGAACATTTGCGCCGACGAACGCAGACCGCCGAGCAGGGAATATTTATTGCCCGAACTCCATCCCGCTAAAAAGAGACTGTAAACGCCGAGAGACGCAAAGCCAAAAATATAGAGGATGCCGACGTTAACGTCGGCGACCTGGACGGCGCCGAACGATATTCCAAACAGTTCGAATGTAGGGCCGAAGGGAATGACGGCCAGATTCATCACGGCTGTGATGAGAGCCAAGGTCGGCGCCAGCACAAACAGAACGCGATCCGCGTTGTTGGGTATGATGTCTTCTTTAAAGACAAGTTTAATGCTGTCCGCGATCGGCTGCAGAATTCCATGGGGGCCGACGCGGTAGGGGCCGAAGCGCTGTTGGAAGCGGCCGATCAATTTTCGTTCGATCCACGGGAGAAACGCGACGACGGTCATCACCGCCGAGAAGATGACGCCGATGCGAACCGCCGCATAAATCGCCAATGACAATTCCGTCATAGTTGAACCTTTATCCAGGGTTGATCCTCCGCCGTCAGTCCATTGACGGGCTTATCGTCATACCGGCCCAATACAGTCACGCAGCCGGGGGCGGCGGCATTCGAAATGCGAGCAGGCAGACGAATGGATCCTAACACTCCCTCTAACGATACCATGACGCCTTCGTGAACGCCAATCTTCTTTGCGTCGCCGGGATGCATTTCCGCCCAACATTCTTCGCGGCGGCTGACGAGGGAAGGAGCAAAGCGCTTTTCTCCAGAATCGTCGAACAAGAAACGGCCGCGAACCAGTCGGAAAGGATAATCCGGGAGCGGCGGTTTATAGGATGATGCAAGAGACGAAGCAGCCAGGGAAAGAGAGGTTTGAAAGAGCGATATATTTACGGGTTTTGCGACGCATCGCCCCTTGCCGGCGTCCGTCCAGGAAGCGTCTTTGTAATGCGGGACGGCCCGGGCGATCATTTCGAAGATTCGGGAAGGATTGACCTGCCGCCATCCGGCGCCCCAGCGTTCGCCCAGCGCCAAAATGGCTTGGACCCCGGTCAAGGCGCCTTCGAGTTGCGCGACGGCGGCCAGGGCGCGCTGGATGCGCCCATCCACATTTGTGTAGGTTCCGTCTTCCTCCGCATGCGTGGAAAGAGGAAGCGCGATGTCGGCGTATGGAATTGTCGAGAAAGGATAGGCGTCTGCAACGACGAGAAAGGGAACTTTTTCCAGCGCCCGCCGGGCTAGGTCGCGATCGGGGTATTCATTAAGAAGATCGGCGTTGAATAAAATTAACGCTTGAAGAGAGCCGTCTATGCAGCCTTCCAGCATCTGAGCGGTGTTGCGTCCCGGTTTTTCAATCGGTTCGAAGCCGGGGCCGCGATGGGGATAACATCCCATATCGGCGGCGCCGCGTGAATTGTTGTGGAGCGGCAGCAGACTCAGAGGGGGCGGCCCCCCAACATCGCTGCTTAATAAATGCGCCAGTTCCGCTGCTAATCGGACATTGACAGGGCCGGCCTTGCCGGTGAACATCGATTCGCCTACTAGAAGCGTTGCGCCGTTTGACTGCTGCAGGATGTTCGCCAATTCGTTTACTTGTTGTTCTGAAACGCCCGCCGCTTCATTCTCAGCGCCGGGTAAAAAGGAAGAAATCGTCTCTTCCATTTCCTGAGAGAGAAGCGATTCCATTTTTTGGGCGGTTTTTTTGAGCAAATCCGCCAAAAAAGGCGTTTCGAAGCCGGGCCGATATCCCCATACTCCGGAGCAAACCGAATCGAGGCGCGTCGGCCGATGATGAGCCAGATAGACCGGAATGCCGGCCGAAGCGCGCTCGCGCACCTGCAAATGAAGGATGGGAAGTTCGTTGGGCAAGTCCGTCCCAAGCAGGATGACTGCGGATGCTTTGCGAATTTCTTCGAACGGCTGATTGACGGCGCGCAGGGCGATCGAAGTCAAAAAGCCGTCGTCCTGCTGGCCGGGGATGAATTCCGTGCGATGATCGACGTTATTGGATTTTAAAATTTCACGAAAAAATTGCTGAAACAAGAACAACGTTTCGTTGCTGGGCCTGGGGCCGATGATTCCCCCGGCGGCCGCGCCGCCTCTCGCGCCGACGATTACTTTTAGTTTTTTGGCGATCTCTCCAAGGGCGTTAGCCCAGCTAGTTTCCTGGAGATCTCCATTGATGCGAATGGCGGGCTTCTTCAGGCGGTTATCGCTATTGAATTGATCGAAGCCAAAACGGCCGATATCGCAAATCCAGCGATAATTGACTTTTTCGCTGAGGCGGGGAAGAACACGCAGAATTTCTCGAGTACGGTTACGATGCTGCAAATCGATGCTGCAGCCCACCGAACAAAGCGAGCAAATCGACGGTTTGCTCTTCAGCTCCCACACTCTTGTGCGAAAGCGGGTTACTTTGCTGGTTAAAGCGCCGACAGGGCATAAATCGATCGTATTGCCGGCGAATTCATTCTTGAGCGGTTGATCCTGAAATGTCGTGATATGAGATTTCCATCCGCGATTCACTACAACTAATTCCGCATTTCCGGCAATTTCGTCCATAAAGCGAACGCATCGGCTGCACAGAATGCATCGGTTGCGCTCCAGATCGATAAACGGCCCGATGTCGGGTTTGGGAAACGTGCGGCGTCGGTAGTGAAAGCGGGTGTCTTCCGCGCCATGCTCGCGACTATAGTCCTGTAGTTTGCATTCTCCGCCTTGATCGCATACCGGACAATCGAGCGGATGCTGCACCAGAAGGAATTCCATCTGCATTCTGCGAGCGTCCAAAACTTTATCGCTGCGCGTATAGACCACTTGTCCCTCCGCAGCCGGGGTGGAGCAGGAGGGCTGCAGTTTGGGGACTTTTTCGATTTCCACTAAACATAAGCGGCAGCTGGCGACGACGCTTAAATCTTTATCATAACAGTAATGGGGAATGTCGATGCCCAGTTGAAGAGCGGCGTCGATAATCGGAGTTCCCTTGGGAACAGTTACTTGTCGACCGTCTATAGTGAGCGTGACCATTTCTGGACCCGTTTGACTCATTCCCGCTTTCTCCCATTCATGTTAAGAAGCCGGCGCCGTCTCCGCTTCGGCCTCCATGCTGCGCGGCTGAATTTTAGCCTCGAATTCCTCGCGAAACTGCTTGAGGAAGGCTCGAACCGGCCAAACGGCCGCCGCCCATAACGGGCAGATCGACGTGTATTCCGAGCGGCATATATCCAAGAGGAGTTCGATGTCGCCCGGGCGGCCTTCTCCCTGCTGGACGGCCTCGAGAATTTGCACGAACCAATGCGTGCCTTCTCGGCAGGGCGTGCATTGCCCGCACGATTCATGTTCGTAAAATTTAGCCAGCAATAGAGCGATTTCCACCATGTCCACGGTTTCATCCATGACAATCATGGCGCCCGAACCCAGGGAGGAGCCGGCTTTTTGAATATCCTCCACGGTCAGCGGGATGTCTAATTGGTCGTCGCGCAGGACGGGCATGGAAGAGCCGCCGGGGATGACGCCTTTGATTTTACGCCCGCCGGGGACGCCGCCGCCGAAATCGCGGATGAATTCCCGTATTGTCATGTTCCCTAAGACAATTTCATAAACGCCGGGAGTATTGACATGGCCGGATAGACATAACAGGCGAGTACCCGAACTTTTTTCCGTTCCATAGGCGGCGTACCATGCGCCGCCTTTTTCGATTATAACGGGAACCGCAGAAAGCGTTTCGACATTATTAATAATGGTCGGGCAGTCGTACAATCCGGCGACGGCGGGAAACGGCGGCTTGTTGCGCGGATATCCCCGCTGCCCTTCGAGCGAGGTCAGCAAACCGGTTTCTTCTCCGCAGATATATGCGCCCGCTCCGCGATACACTGCGATTTCACAATCGAAGCCGGCGCCTAAGATATTTTTTCCGATGAGTCCTTCGCGGCGCGCTTCTTCGATGGCCATTTGAAGTATATTCGCGCCGCGGTGGAACTCCCCGCGAATGTAAATAAATGCCTGATGCGAGCCGATCGCCCGGCAGGCAATCAAAATTCCCTCCAGAAGTAAATGGGGATTTTGTTCGATGATGATGCGATCTTTGCAGGTTCCCGGTTCGCTTTCGTCAGCATTGCAGCATAGATAGACCGGTTTTTCGACGTCTTTAGGGATGAAAGACCATTTCATGCCGGTAGGGAAGCCGGCCCCGCCGCGTCCTTTCAGACCTGATTGCGCGACCTCTTCGACGATCTGCTCGGGCGTCTTATCCTTCAGCGCGATTTCCAGCGCCCGGTAGCCGCCTTTTTCGCGATAATCCTTGACGGTCAACAAATCGGCGGATCCGATATGCTGGAGCAGGACGCGCGTTTCTTCAGCCATTCTTGATTCCTTTTTTTGAAAACCAAATAAAGCGTCCAAAAGTATTTGAATGAGCGATGCTGGAAAAAATATCTAAGATATTATCAACATAGTTAAAATTTTACTTGTCTTGCATTCTCGCTCAAGGCTGCATAGAATCCCAAGAATAATCCATGTTCGCTGTTTATCAATCCAAAGAATCAATGATTTCGATGACTTTTTCCGGGGTTAAGTGCGTATATTCTTTCCCGTTGATTTGCATGCAGGGCGCGCTCGAGCAGCCCGCAAGACATTCGACGGCCTGCAGCGAAAATCGACCGTCTCCGGTGCGTTCTCCACAGTGAATGCCCAAGCGATTTTCCAAGGTTTTCAAGACTTCCTGCGCTCCCGTCAAGTGACAGGAAATGTTCGCGCAAACTTCAATGTGATAATTTCCCGTCATTTTCAAGGGAAACATAGTATAAAAGCTAACTATGCCCTGGATGTAAGCCGGGCTGACGTCCAGAATTTCCGCCACTTCGATCATGGCTTCGGGGGATATGTATCCATAAATATCCCACGCCAAATATAGCAAGGGTATAGAGGCCGATTTTTTTTGTGGGAATCGGCGTAAAATTTCATCGATTTTCCCGGGCTGTTGATCTCGAATCTTTCGAGTTTCCTGATTATGGAGAGTTTCGGGCATCGCATTGATCCTTCAAACTCGACTGGATTCTTACAGTTACTGATAGAAATATCCTCTATCCCGGCATGAACGCCTGCCGCTGATCGGGGATTTCACCAAATTGTTGCATTTTTGTCTTGTATCGTATAACAATATAATTCGTTTGATTTCATTGTAACTGTACTCTATACGCAGGGAAAGGAAAAAGAAGGATAATCGGCCTCGGATATAGGCGGCATGCGTCTTTCAATGGAATAAAGGCATGCGCGCGATAGTGAAGAGAAGGAAATTAAAAATGAGCAGGTTTTGCGGGCATTTATTTTTTCTGCTTATAGTTATTCCCATGTTTGCCATATCCGGAGCGGGTGCGCCCTATCCGGTCATCATCGATGCGGATATCGGTTCGGACATGGATGACGTCTGGGCGCTGGCGCTGGCGCTTTGCAGCCCTGAGTTGGATTTGAAGATGGTTGTCACAGACGGCCATGATGCGAGAGAGCGCGCCAAAATCGCGGCGAAATTTCTGGAGCGAGTCCAGAGGACGGATGTCGCCGTCGGCATTGGAGTGAAAACATCGGATTCAACTGCCCCTCAGACGAAATGGGCGGAAGATTACGATTTAAGCCAATATCAGGGTAAAGTTTATGAAGACGGCGTGCAGGGCATGATCGAGGTTATCAAAAATACGAGCGAACCGGTTCGACTTGTGATTACAGGCCCCTGCCCGAATATTCCCGTTCTATTGCAGCGCTGCCCGGACGTTTTCAAAAAAGTTAGAGTTTTCGCCATGAGCGGCAGCGTCAAGAAGGGATATGGGGGCCTCCCTTCTCCCGACGCCGAATACAATGTTCGCAAAGACATTCGAGCCGCCAGAAAACTCTATGCCGCGTCTTGGCGTTTAACCATCGCGCCTCTCGATGTCAGCGGTTTGATCGACATCCGCGGAGATCAATACCAACATCTAATGCGAACCGATTCGATTTTAATCCGGACTCTTCTTGAGAATTACCGCGCTTGGGCGAAAGAAGGGCGCTCAAACGCGGCCCCCGATGTTCGCAGCACGACGCTCTACGACGCGGCCGCCGTGTATTTGGCTATTGAAAACCGTTTCTGCCGAATGGAGGAAATTCAACTGTCCGTCGATAACAGAGGATATACGGTTGTAGATCCCCGGGCGCCGACAATCGAAGCCGCGATGGAGTGGAAAGATCGGCAGGGATTCATCGACTGGATGGTGAATCGCCTCAAGCAAGGCATAGTCAACAAACATCCTTGATTTCATCTATAAAAAATCGAACGGCCCGCTTTCATTAAATCGCGGGCCGTTCGATTTTTGGATTCTTTTTCAATCCCGGCATACTGCGCCGGATTGAATTCAAAACGTAAACATCGCTTACACGAAGAACGGATTGCAGTTTTTTTCGATGCCGACCGTTGTAATCGGACCGTGCCCCGGGCAGATCAGCGTCTCGTCAGGCAGAGAAAACAGAACGCGGCGGATATTGTTTTGCTCTTCCTCCTGCATTGCGGCGCTGGATGTCCCGCCGATCGATCCGGCGAACAAGGCATCGCCGACAAACGCGAATCGGTTTTCGACAATCAACGTCATGGAATCGGGAGTATGGCCGGTGGTTTGAAACACTTGCGCATTCAACCGGCCGAGCGGAATCCGATCTCCTTCTCGAATCGGCTTGCCGTTTGGGGCGCGGCCATTCTTCGAGTAAACCGGGACGTTATGCCGCGCCAGGATCGACAGAAGTCCGCCGTCATGATCCCAATGCGCATGCGTCAAGAAAATGCCGGCGAGGCAAGCGTCCAAACTTTCTAGAAAAACGTCGTAGTCGGGCGAATCTTCGCCTGCATCGATGAGAAGGGCTTGTTTGGCTTCCCTGCACCCTATGATGTAGGCGTTTGACTCATTGGCGTCTTTTAGAAAAAACGGTTTGAAAAGAATCATTGTTCTTTCTCAAGAGTCACAGAAACGGGCTTCTGAAAATCCTCCTCCATTTTCACAGGGAGCATCCACACGTTTGTTCCGTCGCGGTTGGTAAAATACAGCTGCGACTCGGAGGGCTTGAAGGCGTCTCCATCCGCCCAAAACGCATAGAAATCGGGATGGGCGTTCAACGGACGCCGCGCATAGGTATGATTCCGGGGGCTGTCTTGGGTTAATTGCTGTTCTTTTTTCCAACTGCGCCCACGATCGAGGCTTACCCACATGACCATTTCTCCGCCGGTCCCAAAAGCTTGCGGCCCCGGGTCGGTCGGCCCGATAACGCGCCAGGCGCCGTCATCTTCAATGTAGATGGATCCCATATCGTAGTTGTGATCGGAGGCGGCGACTTTCTTAAATTCCCAGCGATCTCCCTGCCAATGCGCAATCATCCAAAGCCGCGGTCCATTTTCGGGGCCGGACTCGTATCCGCGGCTGACCACATGCAGAAAAACCGGATTCCCTTTCTCGTCGAAATTTAAATCTTTCAAGTAAACAAGCAGCCCTTCTTTTTGATAGTCGCGCACCAAAGCGTCGTTCTGGGGCGAGCCGAGCGGAAGGGTAAGGGGTTTCCCATCGACAGTCGTCCATGTTTGGCCGAAGTCGTTGGATTCCATGTAATAAAGGTTGGTGCGCGCATTCAGACCGCCTTTGGGAGGATGCCAGTTAAAGATCGTAGCGCGTTTGCTTCCATAAGAGCCGCTGGATTGATAATGCCCTCCGAATCCCGCTAATTTCACATCTTTCTGGGGATCGAAGCCGTCGACGCTCGAATTAACATAGAGTTCCCGCCCGCCCGTATATTTGGTGAAAAAAAGTGAAATGCCAAAATTTTCCATAAAAACCGGCTGGGGGTACGTGAATTCTTTTTTCAGGATTTGCTCAAAGGAGTCGATGGAGAAAGGCTTTCGGCTTTTCCAGATAAATCCGTCTTTCCCGCCGTGCGCGCTGGCGAAGATCCAGAGCATGCCGTCCGCATCGATGCAGAGGACGGGATTATGATGAGCGTCGGAGGTTCCTTTTTCCATAACGATGACCGGCTTGGGAACTAGACCGGTATTATGATCATAATAAGAGGCCATGATGAGCAGTGGATTTTTCTCGTCCACGCCTTTGGTACCTCCAAAAACAAAAAAGGTCTTATTCACTTGCGGCGCATAGATGGCGTGAGGAAAATGCTTGGCGCAATAGGTTCCTAAGCCGCCGCTGTATTTGTAGATATACTTGTCTTTGGACGGTTGGTTGCTATACCAGATGCCGCGATACCCATCCGCTCGAGGAAATGACGCAGGTTCGGAATCCGTCCATGCGAATCCCGCCAGCATGAGGCTGATCAAGAACAATCCGATGCGAAGATGCTTGGCTGGTTGAATCATATTCTTCCCCTTTATCTTTTGATATTGGTTAAATCCGCTCGGTCGAAATTAGCGGCGCCATGAACGTTTTTCAGGTTGGCGTTTACCAGTTTGGCCCGGCGAAAGATGGCTCGCGTTATATCTGCGCCTTGAAGATCGGCGTCGGAAAAATCCGCATTACCAGGGCGGGAATAGAAAAACAGAGCATTCCGGCAGTCGGCGCCTCGCGCGACGGCGCCGACAAGGTTGGCGCGCTTCAGGCTGGCGCAGGTTAAATCCGCGCCGGAAAGATCGGCTTGGCCTAAAATAGCGAATTCAAGATTGGCATTCGATAAACAGGCACCGGCGAGTGAAGCGCCGGCCAGATGAGCGCGCCGCATATCCGCTCCGCTTAAATTCGCTTGATCCAAAGCAGCGCCCGCAAGAAAGGCATAGGTTAAATCCACGCCCGGCATTTCGGAAGAGGACAAATCCACGCCGGCCAACACCCACTGAGATAGGGATTCCCCTTTCGCGGCCGCGGCGAGAATCCGATGTCGAAAATCCTGCTGATCTTCCAGATGCTCCCAGCAAACGGATTCGCCGGTCAACGCCAGTCTCCGGCAGCCCTCTTCTCGACATTCGACAAAATCAAAGTACGTATGAAGATCCATCATGAATTTGTCCTTGAATTCATCCGCGGCGTCCAATCGGGCAGTCACTCAATCACTATGAAGCCAAACGATCGTCCATGTCAAAGCGCATCCATCGCGGATGGGCCGATTTTCTTTGGATTGATTGAAAATGATTCTTTCTTACAATAACACAGACGCATTCGGGCCGCTATGGAATAGGACGCCGAATCATAAGGGAATAAAGAAAGGACGAAGGACGGGAATATGACGAAGACAGCCTTGATTACGGGAATCACCGGGCAGGACGGATCCTATTTAGCGGAGTTTCTCCTGGAAAGAGGATATGAGGTGCATGGCTTAGTGCGCCGCGTGGCGCTGGAAGATCCCATGCGCCGTTTATGGAGAATCCGGTCATTTGTCGATCGTCTTCATATTCATGCCGGAGCGTTGGATAGTTACGCCAGCCTTTTTCACGTCATTCATAAAGTGCGGCCGGATGAATGTTATCACCTGGCGGCTCAAAGTTTCGTCAGTTATTCCTTTGAAGACGAGTTTTCGACAATCAACACCAATATCAACGGCACGCATTACGTTTTATCCGCCATTAAAGAGTTGGCGCCGGAATGCAAAGTGTATTTTGCCGGTTCGAGCGAAATGTTCGGCAACGCGAAGCAATCGCCGCAGGATGAAAACACGCCTTTTCATCCGCGGTCGGCGTATGGAATCTCGAAATTGGCCGGCTATCATCTTTCGCGAAATTACCGCGAAGCCTACAAATTATTTGTGGTCTCAGGGATTTTGTTCAATCATGAAAGCCCCCGCCGCGGCTATGAATTTGTGACTCGAAAAATCACTCACGCCGTCGCCAACATCAAAAAAGGCGTACAAAATTCGTTGAAATTAGGCAATTTAGACGCCAAGCGCGATTGGGGGTTCGCCGGGGATTACGTCAAAGCGATGTGGTTGATGCTTCAACAGGACGAACCGGAAGACTTTGTCATCGCCACCGGGCAGACAATGTCGGTGCGCGATTTTGTTCAACAGGCTTTTTCGGCCGCCGGTCTGGATTGGGAGAAATATGTCGATACCGATGATAATCTGTTCCGGCCCGCCGAAATTCACACCCTGGTCGGGGATTCGAGCAAAGCTCGGCGAACTCTGCAATGGAAGCCGGAAGTAACATTTCCCCAATTGGTGGAAATGATGGTTAAAGCCGATCTCGAGTGTACATCCAGCAAAGAATAGATCAACATTCAGATAAATAAAAAAAACGTTATGGATGTTTTGAAACACTTTGCATGCCTGTTTTGCCGGTTAAAATATAAATCGATTCAATTTTTGACTTGACGGCGCATAAAGCCGCTTTTACGATATACATGTAATTGCTTAATTTACGTATATCGGTTTTCGATTCGCTTCGTCCGGAACAACCGTTATGGCCATTAAAATTGATCTACGGATTAAAAGCAAAATCGAGAACATCTACCCTGCGGAGCGCGAAATTCTCAATCAGGCCTCAGAGTTAGGCTACGATGGAGATGCTTGTTTTTGCCTTCGGTTAGCTATGGATGAAGCGTTAGTCAACGCAATAATACATGGCAATCGCAATGATCAACAGAAAAATGTTCGCGTGATTGCTCTTTGCGATGACGAAAAAATCGCAATAACCGTGCAAGACGAGGGAGATGGCTTCGATCAAGCCTTGTTGGTGGATCCAACCAAGGAGCCTTTCTTGTATAAAACCTCGGGCCGCGGCGTTTACCTGATCCAGCAGTTCACCCATGAAATCCATTTCAATGACAGTGGAAACTCGATAACATTCGTAGTAAACAAATCTCATCCCCCCGCCGTTTTACAGTCTCGCTGAATCACCTTCCTCCATGATGTTTTTTTATCAAAACATTTTTAAAAACTGGAAAAAACAGAGTTCTTGAAATTATATTTGCTCAAGTATAACGTTTAAAAGTCGAAAAACAGATATGTGGCGAATTATCGCTCGTTATTTTCACCTTGGAGGAGCCTGACTGAATCCAGGAAGAACGGTTATGGAAAAACAAAGTTGGATTAAATCGCGCCCGATGCATTTCGCCGTTTTAGGCGTTTTGTTCTTATCCATGACCGGATGCGGCGGCTTCAAAGTCGTGCGGATCCCCATCCCGATTCCCACATTCGGGATTGGAGAACAGAAAACCGCAAAAAAAGACGTGGAGAGCGTCGATCAACAAATCCAGAAATCGGGGAAGCGAGTCGAAATCGGTCAAGCGTCCTGGTATGGCCGAAAATTCCATGGGAAGCGCACGGCCAGCGGCGAAAAATACAGCATGTACGCCATGACGGCGGCGCATCCGACGCTGCCCTTCGACACGAAAGTGAAAATCACCAATCTGGATAACGGGAAGACGGCGTATGTTCGCATCAACGATCGCGGCCCGTTCGTGAAAGGGCGAATCATCGATGTATCGCGCGCCGCCGCTCGAAAACTCGGCTTCGAGTTAAAAGGCATTGCTCAAGTCAAGATCGAAACGTTATAGCATTTTCTTTCCCAAAACTTTTTTAAAGAGTAAAAATCAAATCTCTTCCATCGATGTGATTTTTTTTAATCGTCCATAGAGAATGGGATCGTCCTGGGGGCCTTGAAATTCAAAGGGCCTATATTGATTGACTTCTTTGTTCATGTAGCCCCATGATGCGCCGTTATGGACGCTGGCTTCCATGGCTTGCGCCGCCTGCTCGCCGATTTTGTCGTCTTCATTGCATACGATCGGCTTCCCGAATTTTTTCAAGACGCCGATTCGCTCCGGGATTTTATCGACGGGCGTTCCATTGAAATGAATCAGGATGAAGTCGGCGGCCTCGGCGACGCTTCCCGGCATCTTCCCATCGCCCAATCCGCTTGTGGAAACCAACAATTCAGGGGCGGTTTGTTGAGCCAGTCGGATCAATTCCACTTGGCCTCGAGGGGATTTCAAGACGGCGTGATCGAATCCCCCATGGTTGAATTCATTGGCGATTTCCAGAACGATGTTCTTGAAGCCCTGCTTTTGAATCCATTGCACGGCGTTGACCAAGGCGCGCCGGACGGCGTCCTCATCGCGCAGAATCTGATCCTGCCGCTGATAGAAGCAGCCCAGGATGACGGCGCAGCCGAAGCGATTGCAGGCTTCGATGACTTTTTTCATGCGATTCATATAATCCTGCCGCAGCGATCCATCCGGATTGAAAGCGGAATTGACGGCCCCTTCATAGCCTGGCATGCCCCCTTGGAGATTCAGGGTGAAGGCTCGAACTCCCTGCGCGGCGTAGTCGGGAATTGTCTGGATGAAAAGACGCGTGTTTTCTTGTGGATCCCAGCCGGTTTTATTGCGATCCTCGAAGGTCGAGTTCACCATGCGTACGTTCATCAACAAGCCTTGGGCGGGCGTTCCCGGATATGTGAGGGCGCCGTTCAGCAGCCATTGACCGTCTTGAATCGCAATGGTTGTTTGAGTCGTCTTCTCCATTCGAAAATCCGATCCCGCGCATCCCTCCATAAAAATAACGGATAAGATAATCCAACATGCCATTGCCCGATATCGCATCGTCTTTACCTCTTCAGGATTCATAATGTTATTTCAGGACGGCTTTTTTCATGAGAATCAGCGCCTGATTGTGCTTCGAGTCGGGATTCCCCGGGCTGGCGTCATGATCATCGATTTTGGCGTCATTCCAGGAAACAATCAAATCCAGGCTGGGGATGATCCACACGGCTCGCAAGCCGCCGTGGCCGCTGGCGACAAACGCGTCGGGCGGGGCGTCGATGTACAATCGATTTCCATGGCGGTCGACGCCGTTTAACCACCAGTTGAAACTGTAAAAGCCCGGCCCGATCGGCGTGATGTTTTTCGATCCGCCGATGGAGCGTTGATTGGGAATCATGTCCGCTTCTTTTCCGCCGACGCCCGGCGTCTCGGGCGGGACGATGCTGTTGAGCATCATATCCACATACTTTTCCTGCAGGAGCTGCTTGTCTCGCCAGCGGCCTTTGTGCAGGATGAAATATCCGAAGCGGGCGAAGTCGCGAACCGACAGCGCCAGCCGGCCGGGACGGTCTTTAGGGCCGAACGCTTCGAATGTAGAGGCATCCTGAAACTGCAGCGGATCGGCCAGATAATGGCGAAGCGCCCGGTCTGCATGCATTTGGAAGACCTTGTTCATCAGAGTGTCGTAATACAGGGCCAGGGCGTAGTCATTGTACGCCCAAGCGGCGCCCGGATCCTCCGCCCAGCCGTAGCAAGCTGTTTGAGAAGCAAGATGCCTCCAGGTCATGGCGGCGTCTTTGCCGTGGTTGATTTCTTTGAGGCGCGGTTCGAAGCGGGCGACGCACTCGTCCGGGCCGGTGATTTTTCCCTCCTGAATCGCAAAGCAAAGTAATGTGCTTAAAACGGGTTTGAAGGCGGACGCCACATCCCGGCTTACGCTTTGATCGCCCCAGGAATAAGCCAGGCATCCATGTCGTATGACGCATCCCCGCCCGCCGACGAAATCGCGCAGGGCGTCCAGTTTTTCTCGATTCAATCCGACGGCCTGCGGTTCGCGCGCTTCCCATTCTTCTCCGGGAAAAATCGGCGAAGGATCGGAGAAAAGCGGCTGCGCAGGCGGCAAAAACAGCGCTGTCAAAAAAAGAGAGACGAAAAAAATTGCCGGCATGCTGATATTTTCTCGAACATTCATCGCATCGCGTCCTATAAGTCAAAAATTTTTCTACCCGTTGTTTATATCATAAAGAATGAATGAGGGCTATTGTTTCATCCTATCACATTCCTTCGCATTCTCCTTGCTTTGCGGTGTTTTTAAAGCGATAACATAAACGATTGCGAAATGAAATTCAAAGCGTCGATTCGGCCGGGAACGATCAGAAGGTGTGTTTGCATCTCTCTTCTCTGCAGGCCGGAACAGTCATGAACAGTGATGCATTTTTGAGGAGGTTTTTCAATGATTCGTTTTAGTATGATGGGATTTGTTGTGATTCTGTCGATCGGCGCCTGGGCATATGATGCGTCCATCGATGAGGATGGAATGCTGCGCGTCGACGGGAAGCGCCAATTCATCATCGGATTGTATGAACAGGCGCCGGACGATGCTTTCGCTGAAGAAATATCGAAAGCCGGCTTCAATCTCATACGCGCGGGCGACAGCCGGGAGGCGCTGGATCGCGCGGCGAAATATGGGCTGCAGTGCTGGATTCCCCTTTCCGGTCTTGCTGTGCAGGATGATCCAGGCGCATCCCGCCTGCGGGAGATTGTGAACGCGTGGAAATCGCATCCCGCTCTCTCGATCTGGGAGGCGCCGGATGAAGCGTTGTGGAATGTATGGTGGCTGCGATGGAACCGGGCGGTGCAGCGATGGAGCGAAGTCGATCAAGCGATTCGTAAATATCAAGGCGAACCGGAGCAAGTCGAAGCCTTGAAAAAAGACCAGGCGGCATGGCGGCGATATCGCTCCAGCGGCCGCTACGGATTGGCGGAAGATATTGAAGATGATATTCGAATGAGGCTGGGAATGGCGCCGGCGGAGGAACGGCTCAGCGAATGGCATACACACCTTCCAGAGCTTTATGATCAATTGAAGAAAGGCTGTCAAATCGTTCGCGAATGCGATCCGGATCATGTTCTCTGGTTCAACCACGCTCCCCGAAATACAATGAACGATCTGACTCTCTTTGGGCGTTTGGCGGACATCGTCGGCTGCGATATATACCCCGTTCCTTTTGGTCCGCAGGTGGGTCACAGCGACCTGACCGAGCGAAACCTCGCCAGCGTGGGCCGCTACACCGAGCGCATGGCCCAATCGGCGCCGGGAAAGCCTGTGTGGATGGTGCTGCAAGGCTTCGGGTGGGACGACTTGAGCGAGAGTCCGCCAACAGAGGAGCGCCCCCGGCCGACGCTCGCCCAAACGCGCTTCATGGCTTATGACGCCATTGTGAACGGCGCGCGTGGAATTCTCTATTGGGGAACCTATCGAGTTAATAAGGACTCGCAGTTGTGGGCGGATTTAAAGCAGACGGCTTCGGAATTGCACTCGATCGAACCGCTGCTCTCCGCGCCGGATGCGAACGAGTCATGCCGTCTAACGCTGCATCATACGTCGGCATCCGATGAAAACAGCGTTCGCTGGCTAATCAAAAAACAGAGAGATTCGGCGGCGATCATTCTCGCCAACGAATCAAGTTCTCCTTTGGCTTTCGACATAGACGGATTGGAATCATGGAACGGACGCGCTTTCAAGGTCCTGGGCGAAGAAGAGACGCTTCTTGTGCAAAACGGAAAACTGTCATTCGGCCTGCCAGCCTTGAGCGCCGCGGTTCTGCTCAATGACGCGCAATCTCAATAATCAGGCAGAGACGTTCTTGGATCGACGATCTCTCTGCACCATTGTGAATCTCTCATTCATCTAAAGTACAAGCGAGGGGCTGCATTTTTTTATGCAGCCCCTCGACGATTCATGACAGGATTTCATCTCATCAAGAAGATGGATGAATGGCTAAAACAGAGACCATTCATTCACATGAGTTGGAATCTCGACGTCGCCCACCACCAAGCGGCCGAATCCGGAAACGCCGCCGCTCCATAAAATTTCCGCGGCGCCTTCGGGATACCCATCGGGAACGCTCATGTTGATGGTCGCTAAATAAGCCGCATCCCAGTTGTCTTCATCGCCCGCAACACCCTGCAGTTCATCTTTCTCTCGATAAGCGATTTGATAGGAGGAAAGAAAATCGCCTTCGATGAAATCATCGTTGGGATCGAGGGAGATGGAATGAAGAGCCACCCAAGCTGTGGCCTCCTCCCATTCCGGATTCGATTCCGGAGGATTTCGGCTCTGCCATTTCGGAAGAGTCAATACGGCGATATAGGGCGCGCCGTCAGCGGCGGCTACATCAATCATGTTCCACTTTTTGTATTTTTCCACATCGGATATTTCGGCGGGATCTTCGGTGGGATCCCACAATTCAGCGATATCCTGCTGGAAGTCTTCCGTGGTATCCGCCGGGCGGATGAAGCGGTACAGTCGATCGTCGCTGCCCGGAAAGCCGTTTCCGAAGATCCACTCTTCCCCCATATTCTCATCAATGACCGGCAGGGTAGCGGCGCCGCCCGTTCCGATTCCACCGCGCTGATCCTGCCCGCGATGGGTTTGCATAGTCCAGCTGGCGCCGCCGTCGTCGCTGGTGTAATAAATAATGCCTCCGCCGTCAATCCAGAAGCGGGCGGCGGTGGTCATCACCTTGTTGTCGCCGGAGCCTTTTACATTGAGAGACCGAATGCACCAGGCGCGATAATGCAACTCCTCCGAAACCGCCCATACAGGCGGATCCTGCTCGGGATATCGGAAGACGATTTCCGGCCCCGTGAAGCCGCCGTTGCCGTCCGGCAGGTAGCGCAGAATTTTGTGTTTGTCGCCATAATACAAATAACCGTCTCCATCTACGCCGATCTGCGGCCATTGTTCGATTAATTGCCAACTGCGGTCGCTTGTCGGCCCGTCAGGATGAGTTCCTGTACATTTCTGAATGTAATACTCCGAATCGGGAGTCGGCTGCAGGCCGATGGTCAAAGCCACGCCCATGGAAGCGCCCGTGTCGGGATCGATCCAAAGGATGGAGCGGTCCGGATATTGTTCGGCGACGGCTTTATCCGCGTCGGACGCATTGGCTTCGTCAATGCCGTTTTCCAATAAAAACAGCATGAGCCGATTTTCATCGTAGCGAATGAGCGTGCTGGAAAAATCCATTGTATTGGCGCCGTCATGCTCCGAATTGGTTCCGCTTTGCGCCTTCAGCCATGGATGCGCGGGATTTTCCTGTGTGGGCAGAAATTCCCAGACCTTCTTGATGGCGTAATCCTGAGACATCCCGGCGGATGCAATCACACTAACAATAAGTAAGCCTAAAATTATACGTTTCATTAGAAACCTCCTCATGATTTAGAATTATTCTACAATAGCGATTTTCTGAATGAATTTCTAGCCGCTTTATTATGATAATAAACAAAATATTTCACTCATTCGCATGTTTCAGATGCTGTAATTTATGATTGCATTTTGCCGGCAGTTGTGGATAATAAAAAAGTGAAACAACGTCCAATAGGGGATGGTTATGTCTAACAGAATCATTTGGATCGTGATAGCGGCGTTCTTCATCACAGTGTGGTCAAACGCATCGCACGCCTACGGGCAGTCGACGCCCGCCGCCGATATCGAAAGTCCGTTGATAGGCTTTTGGAAATTTGAAGAAGGCTTCGGAAGCGAAGCCCTCGACTCGTCCGGAAATGACAATACGGGCGTTTTGCACGAAGCCGCCTGGGGGGAAGGATACAGCGGCGGGGGCATGCTGTTTGATGGATCCGACGATTATGTCGATCTTGGCGACAATCCCGTCATCTCCAACTTTTTTGATGCGTACTCGCTGGCGTTCTGGATCAAGATCAACAAAAACAAAAATTTCCATGGAATTTATCGGCGGTCAAACACATTAAATGAACTCGACGCTCAGATCGAAGTCTATATGGGATCGGATCGGTTGGTAACCGTTCACAACCGGCGCTCCGACTTGGAATATACGGCGCAATGGCCGTGGATCGATTTTCGCGAATGGCGGCATGTCGTGATTTCCTGGAATAGCGCCGAAGGATGGCGAGTTTATTATGATGGAGTCGAGCAGACGCCGGTCTTGACTACGGGCGCCTTTTTCAATCCCACCACCGGGGGTAGCTCCTATCTCGGCGTGGGATTCGGCAGCGACTATCTGTTCGGCGCCATCGATGAATTCAAACTATTCAATCAATCTCTAAGCCCGGAGCAGGTGTGGAGCGTCTATCAGGGCGATCCCCTTCCCACTTCCACCCCGCCGCCCGATATTCCAGACGCATCGCCGACGCCGACTCCGATGAATATCCCCGCGGGTTACGATTGGAAATACAATGTGGGCAATGGGCATTATTATGCATTTGTAGCCAATCCGAGATTTTGGAGAGAGGCCTATGCGTTCGCCTCCAAAATCGGCGGTTATCTCGTCACCATCACAGAAGAACAAGAACGAGACTGGCTGTATGCCGCCTATACGGACCATGAAATCTGGCTGGGGCTGCGTTATGTCGATGATCGCTGGCAGTGGATCACCGGCGAAGATGGTACATTTACGGATTGGAAGCAATGGGAGCCGTCAGGCGATGGAGAGATTGTTGAAATTACTACGCTTGGCTGGAATGATCGTCCCGACGATCTAAAGAAAAATTTCATTGTAGAAATCGGCGGGCCGCTTCAGACAGCGACGCCGACCTCCACTCGCATGCCCACTCCGACTTTTACGCCTACTCTCACTTTTACGCCAACCTTCACGCATACGCCCACATCCACTTCCACACTGACTCCCACGCCGACTCCATCGCCGAGCCCGACTACAGCGCCCACGCCTACTTCGCCGCCGCCTGAAACCTGGTTTACGCTGAACGGTTCGACGCTGGAGGAGAATTATCTCGCGATCGGAGCGCCCGCGAATTACGAGCAAGGCAGGGCCGCGGCGGGCGAGATCCCTGCAGGCGATGGTTCGGACGGCATGGGCCTCGAGATTCAGCTGGCGCCCGGTCAAGGCGTGTTTCTTACTTCATGGAAAGCATTCGAGATCTCCGGGCTGGCGCATCTGTCCGGATCTTTCATGGCGGACAACGCAGAGGCGGCCATCGCCCTAGTCGGCTTGAACAGTCCGATTGACGGTCAACTTGGATATACCAACATCCTAGCCGATGAAATTCCCGCGGGGGCCTACCGCCGTCTGCATCTGATCTTCGAACCGCCGTCCGGGACAATGCAATACGCCATTCAAGCCGTCAACAATTCTTTGACGGCTCAATCCACAACCATCTGGATCGACAACATTTCCATAGAACCATATGACGCCGCCGCAGACGGCGATCTTGTTCCATTGAATGTCGCGGGGGATTTTGAAAACGATTTCGACCAGCTGCTGATCAATATCAACAACGACGACGGCGCCGTCACTCCGTTTTTCGAAACCCTGAATGATATCGCCATCCGCTTATCCATCGAACCGTCCAACATCGCCGCCAACCTGGGAACCACCTGCCGGGATCTCGACTTTCAATCGCCTGTTCGCCTGCTGGGCCAGGCGAGCGTAAGAAAGGAAGCGGCTTCCAGCGGAGGAGTTGCGGCGATGGTCATCACCAATGGATTTCAGAATCTTGGATTGTTCCGGAGCGCCGGCGGTCTCTCCCCCGTTGACGGCGCCAACGAAGATCGACTGATTCTTGGAGGCGATTTCACCGCCGGGAATCCCGACCTTCCGGTAAGCGTCTTTGTTCAGCTCGGCGGCCCCGGCGTTAAGGCGTCTGTGGTCGTGGATGATTTGATGATCCGGCAACAATAAACATATAACGCCGCCTCCAAAAATCCTCCCCCATAAACTCGAAGGCTCATGGGGGAGGATCAAACTGAAAGCGAAGAGAGGCGGATATCCTATATTCTAAATGTCGCCGTTATGCTTCTTCGACGACTTTCCAATCCATCCGATCAGCCAGGGCGTAAACGGGGTCTTTCAAGTCGCCGTAGGCGGTGACTCGATGCCAGCCCCACTGATCCCACATGGAGAATAGTTTTTCGATGTCTCCAACCGGTTCGACGGCGAGTTTGGTTCGGCAGGCTCGATCGTTGGGATCGTTTCTGACGGCCTTGCCTTGATGGAAAATAATCTCTTTTCGCTCTTGGCTGACTTTCATTGAAGTCGTCATGTAGCCCAAGGGCAATAGCGATCGGACGGAGGCGCCTTGACGATCTTCCGAATGGGTCATTATCGCAAATGGATTGGCAGGGCCGTTCGGGCCGAAGACTTTGTTGGAGGCGACGCAGTGCGCATAAATGATCTGGCGTCTCGCTGTATCGATGACGGGATCGGAAATATAGCCGGGTCGTCCTTGGGTCATAGCGTTGATCATCAGCATGGTCGCCGTAGAGGAAGTGTCGCATTCGCATCCTCCCACCAACGCCTCGTTATTGAGTTCATGGAATCCCAGGCAGGGATAGGCGTGAATATGGCCGCCATAAAAGCCGCCCAGGCAGTTTATGGTAATGGCGTTGGCGTTGTGTTTTTTCAACACGTCTTTCATGCCCAAATACATGGCGGCGGACGTCAGGAGAGTTTCGTCTGAAACATCAATGACCTGCGACGAGTTTCTGCGCCATTGTTCGGCGATTTCCCGGCTCTGATCTTTGTCGGCGCGTTCCCAGGCGGCGTTGACTTCCGCAAAGGAAACTTTTTCCATGGGAATGCCGAAGATGGAATCCGCAGGGCCGGCTTCTTGATCTCGCACGGCCAGAATTTTCGATGCCTGCAGACGCTGTATGCATTCATCCGGATCGAGCGTCTTCACCGGATCGGGCAGACAGGCAAGGTCGCCGGCCGATGGAGTGCACCCCATGCGCACTTTCTTGACGGCCGATGCGAAATCGGAGGGAGAGCCGCCTTTCTTCACCCATTCAAAACATTGGACGGCCTTGGCGACGTCTTCGATTTTCGATGACGCCATAAATCCTAGATTGGGCGTCTCTTGCCGGAGAAATCCCGCCGTGTATACAAGGAAGCCGCCGCTTCCGCCGTAATGGAAATCAACATAGAGAACCGGCTTGCCGGAAGCCGCAATGGATTGGACGACGCGATTCCAGCAATTGAGTTGATACACAATATATCCGTCGATGTTTTCCGTGCGATCCTGCTCAAGAATCGCTTTGGCTTCTTCTTCGCCTTTCGCCATCGACGTGATGAATGTGCATCCGGGGCAGAGACGAGTCAAATCCGATTGGATGTTATCCATAACCGGCGCAAAGTCGAATCCGACGTTGGGCCAGTCGGGGCCCGGCTGAACAACGTCATGCAGCGAATAGACGATTCTGATTTTGGGTTTCGGCTGGTTCTCTTCGGCGTGAAGCGCGAAGGGATTCGTTATCTGCGCCGCTGCGCTCGCTCCCAGGGCGCAGCCGGTCAAGAGAAAATTCCGGCGGTTCATTCGGCAGAGAGCGCAAGGGGATTGCGATTTTTGGACGGTCATGGTTTTTCTCCTATGTAATAACAGTGATTTGGATTATCCAAATAAACAAATCTGAGTTCGTCGCCTCATTCAGACTCTCTCAGATTTACGCACAAAAGCCATCCAATTGTCAACAGTTCTTAGTGAAACCGCTTGAAAGATTCTCGGGGTATAGCCGGACGGCGATAAACTAACTGAACGTAAGAATGATCCGAAATGGAATTGTTACGCCGCGATTATCTCAATCCAACTTGAAGGATCAAAAAAAATTTTATATATTTACTTTTGTATTGAAGTAATATGACCTGATTTCAGGGATGGGGATACTTCTTTTTATATAGCATGTGCAATATTTTATTTAAGCACGTTTGCGTAAATCATCACTGCGGCCTTTCATCAATCATGTAATTGTAGCGCTGGCATGGATTCCTCTCTTTCTGGATGGAGGAATCCTCCAATGATACCAGGAAAGGGGGGATGTAAATTCTACGTAGACGATCGAAAACGCCCATTGCAATCCAATAGGAACAGAAAAAATGAATAGAAATTGAGATTCAAGGCAGCAGCAAAGGGGAAAACATGAAAAAAATATTTACAGTTTTACTCAGTCTTTTTTTCGCCGCTGGAATGGGGTATGCCGCCGAAGATCTAATCACTCCCATCGCCGGCTTCGAGTTGGATGAGAGCAGCATCGATTGGACGTTTTCCGGAGGGAAAGTGGCTTTTTCCATGGTGGACGATCCCCAATTCGATGACGTGCCGCCTCTGGATGGAGAACTTGCTCTTTATGTTGAATACAGTCCGGATCAGGGAGGAACGTATGGATCTTCTACAATGCAATTCAATCAAAACATCGACCTGACCGGAATGAGAGAGCTTCATATTTCCTTCTATTTTCTACCTGATTCAGAAGGCCACCCTGACAATGGGCTTCAAATGCGGTTCACCCTGCCCGGCGGGATCGGCTTGGGCGAACATACCGTCCCTTCTGCGGGAGAATGGCACGAACTGGTCATTCCCATCGATCCGTATCATTCAGAGAATTCTTTATCCAGCGTGAATAATCTTCAGATCATCTTCATCCCCGGCGCGGAAGTGAGCGGCCGTTTATACATCGACAATATCTTCGCGCGCCGGCCGGCCAACGCCCCCGGCATGGCTTTGGAACTCTTGTATGGTTTGAATAAAACCAATTCAGGAGATGATGCGCCGGAAGGCTGGGCCAATCAAAGCAACGAGCCTCCCATCCTTGGCGGCGCCGCGGTCGAACCATCGGAAGGCGAAGACTATATGGAATTGATCTTGAGCGGCGCGTGGGAAGTCAATGCGACGACGATCAACGCCGCCAACGATTTTGACAAATGGGAGCAGGCCATCGCCATCGTCTGCGACGTCATGATGAGCGACTCGTTCGACGGCTCGTGGCACAACTTTTTCATTCGGGTAACTTCTTCGTCGGGCGGCACTGTATCGATGCCCATTCGCGCCACAGGCAGTTATAAAGGCGAATGGCATACGGTCGGCTGGGGATTGGATATCGGCCCCCATCTCGAAGCGATTCTGACCGGAGGAACATTCAACCTGCAATTTGTCACGCAGAGCGCCGCCGATACAAGCGGCTCCATCTATGTGGATAACATCCGCGTCGGCTTGTCGACGTCGTTCACGGCCGCGACTCGCTCTATTAATCCCAAACAGTATGAAGGCGGAGAAACGTTTACAGTAGCGCTTACCATCGATAACACAGAAGAAGGCAAATCTGCCGTAATCGAAGAAAACCTGCCCGATGGATTCACAGCAACCTCCATCAGCAACGGCGGAGCCTTTGCGGACGGCAAGATCACCTGGGACGTGACGCTGGCGGCGGGGCAGACCAGCCTCTCCTACCAATGCACCGCTCCCGCATCGCCTACCGGACAAGGATATTGGTCGGGAACGCTCTCGGGCGACGAAATTCGCGGCGCCAATACGGTTTTCTTCATCTCGCCTGAATTGAAATCCACCATGGTTTCGGCGCCGCTGCTTTCCAATACGGTGACTTTAGACGGCATACTCGGCGCGGATGAATACACGGGCGCCAACACCTATTTCTTCGATCACGATACGAGCGAAGGCAATGTGGCGCCGGGCGTACATCTCAGCGGCAACGAATATCCTTCCGCCGAAGAGAACGTCACGTTCCATATTTTCCATGACGATGCGTATATTTACGTGGCCATGGATGTCGTCGATCCCAGCTTGAACTTCGACGGAAGCGAAACAGCGTGGCAGGATGACAGCCCTGAACTGTACTTTGACGGCAATATGTCTCGCGCCGGCTCAAAAGAAAGCACTCCCTTCGGGCCGCAATTAACCGTCGTCGGCGACGGAAGCATCGCTACCTCCAATGGCTACAGCATCCCGGTTCAGTCCATCGGCAGCGGTCATTACTCCGAAGAGGGCAAGGATTCCGACGGCGGCGTCGTGTATTGGGGCTTCGGCGCTGCGCCTAAAGAGGATGAATCCGGCTACGTAGTGGAATATCGCGTCGATAAGGAAGACATCCTCGATCCGGCCGACCGCACCTTGATCGGATTCGAAATTCTCATGAACAGTTCCGAAGCAGGTCAGGTCGATACGCGCACTGGAAAATGGGGATGGCACTCCACCGGGCCGGATGGAACCGTCAGCGAATTCTGGGATAATGAAACCGGCTGGGGATTGCTCGAATTATTGGGCGGAACCGGCGTCAGCGATTGGACGCTCTTTGAATAGCTGTAGTTTGAATTAACAACGTGAAATTGTGTTTTGTTTCAAAAATAGATCTGCAAATTATTGATTCAAATCGCAGCCGAAATGGGGACATCCTGAAAAATGGCGGGATTATGGCGCACTCGTTTTGACGAGAAGCGTCTTCCCGTCATTGATAGGGATGCTCCCCGAGGTGGACGCAAACCGGCAAAGCGCAATCAAGCAGTCAACGCCGTTCTGAAAAACGCAGCATCGCCCTCCGCACCCGCTGTGGATTATCTTGATCGGAGCGCTTCTATCTTCTTTTGCCATTCAGGATAATCGCGGTTGAGAAGATCGGACGGCGCGTCGGTATACCAGCCGTAGCCGACGCGGCGTTCGTGTTCGATTTCGGCCAGCGCGTATTTGACGACGCCGTCTCGCCCGCAGAAAATGGGGCGGTTTGCGCCTATCTCGTAGAACCTCGCCCACAACGGCGGCGCGGCATCATCGGATACGACGATTTTATCGTATCCCCTGGGCAGCGATGGATCAGGCTTCATCACTTGCTTGACGCCCGTCAATTGAACTTTCTGAAACCAGCGAACCGCCGATTGAACGGCGTCGATGACTTCCGGCGAGGGATTCTCGATCCCCATCAGGAAGCGAACGATTCCCACGCTTTCCGAGCCGCTCAGGGAGATTTTCTCATACGTCCGGGCGGGGGCCGGCTGCAGATTGTTTTCATCATGCTGAGCGCACCAAACCGTTCGTTCGCCGTCAACCTGGATTTGACATTTCAAGATGCAGGCGACGCCTTTCTGCAAAGCCTTTTCGGCTCGGTTTTTCTGCGATGGATCGACAAACGCATATTCGTCTCGATCCAGGATGTCGCGCAGCAGATTCATCACGCCAATCATGGCGTTGTCGTTAAAAGTGATATGCGAAAAATAGCCCCTGCGATGGGGAAACTGGGGCCAGCCTCCGTTCTCATATTGGATGTCGAGCAGGAAATCCAATCCCTTCGAAAAAGACGATTTGTAACGCTCCAAATGAACGGCGTTGAACATTTTCGCCAGAAATATCATCGGGGTGTAAGTCGCGCCGTTGTCGATGGTGCTCTCCTGGATGTTCGTTTTCCGCTTCCTGAGTTCATCTTTTTCGCGATCCGTCAATATCGCGGCCATATCGGTGTTTTTGGGCCAGCCGCCGTCATCATGTTGATGCAACAGGACATTGTCGGCGATGCGGACGGCTTCCTGACTGTGATGCCACGATTCGCTCTGCCGGCGGCACTGCTTCCACGTTACCGCCGCCGGCGCTGCGGCGATCCATCTTGGCGTTCTATCGCCCGCATGCAGTTCGCGAGGCGTCGAATCCGCTTGAGCGAGCCATCCCGTCGCCGTGAAACAAAATAGAAAAAAAATTGATGCGGCGTTTTTTCCTACCATCTCATTCTCCAGAATCGATATAACAGTTCTTTCTTGAATTTACTTTTGCTCGAGCGCTTGCCCGTCGGCCAGCAGGCGTTCGCGCAGTTTCTCGTAGGGCAGATCCTGAACCGCCGCGTCCGACTCGATCGACATGACCGCCGCCGTCGCGGCCGATTGCCCCAGAATCATGAAAACCGGCTCCATTCGAATCGAACCGAATGCGATGTGGCTCGACGAAACGCACACCGGAACCAGCAGATTTTCGCATTGGCTTTTCTTCGGCGTCAGCGCGCCGTACGCGATCTCATAAGGGCGCGGCGTAGAAACGCCGATGTCGCCTTCGTTTTGGACATATCCATCCGGCTTCACGTAGCGCTGCACATTATGCGAATCCATGGTGTAAGATCCCATGCCCACCGAATCGGGCGTCGGCCGCTTATCGAGACAATCCAATTCCGTCATCACATACACGCCGATCATGCGGCGTGCTTCGCGCACGTAAATTTGATGCGGCCATCCGCCGTTGTCGGTGAATTCATCCTTGGCCAGCCCCCAGCGGGCCATTTTTGTGCGCACGTCTTCAGGTACGCGCGGATCGTTCGCATAAAAATACATCAAACCTTTCTGGTAAGTTTCGTGCTCCTGAATAATCTCGCGCCGCCGCTCGTACGATCCCTCCGGATAATCGTAATTGAAGCCGATGTTATCCGTGCTGAAGGGGCCGTGATTATTCGTATCGGTCTTTTTGTTAGGTATCGGATCGAACTTGTCAAACGTTTCGCGCCAGCCGGATTCCAGAACGCGAACCAGCAGTTCGTACTGGCTCGGATCGTATCCATCCGGCTTGGGAAACGGGATGCGGTTCTCGGGAACATCGGTCAGACACATGCGGAAGCAATAGGCCTGGATTCGACTGTCGCCCTCTCCTTTGATTCCGGGATCGTCCGCACTGATGCGCGGCAGCAGCCCGCTGGCCGGATCTCCGGGGACAACGTAAGGATCGATCGGCTTGCTGAACCAGTGTTTATGGTGCAGCACACCGACCTGAACGCCGTTCCATGTCTCGCCATACACGCGGTTGGCTTCCCGCCCGACGTGATAATCCACGCCGGCCATAGCCATCAGATCGCCTTCGTATGTCGCATCGATGAACATTTTCCCCCGATAAGTCCTGCCGGACAGCATGGTGATCGATGCGATGCGGCCGTCCTTCTTCTGCACGCCCTTGCCGGGCGTCCGGTCGAGCCATTCATCCCGGTGAACGGGGATGTCATGCTCCTGGATAAAGTCTTCAAAAACCTCCTCGGCGGCGTGCGGTTCAAAAATCCACATGGTGCGCCGCTCGCCGTCGATGGCCGGCGTTCCCTGGCCCCGGTTGCCGTACTCCTCGCGGCGCTGCCATTTCCATGAATCCGGTTTTTGATAATGACGCCAGATGCGCTGATAGAATTCCCGGCTCAATCCTCCGATCACGGCTTTGTTGCCCGTATCCGTCCAGCCGAGGCCCCCGCTGGTCAATCCCCCCAGATGTTGATCCGGGCAGACAATCACAGCGCTTTTGCCCATTCGCTTGGCTTGAACCGCCGCCATAATCCCGGCGCTGGTTCCTCCATACACCACAACATCATACAAAGGCGCCGAATCGTTCAGCGCTATTACGGGCTCATTTACCGCATCGGAACAGACGGAAAACATATTCGCGAAACCCGCGATAAGCAGCAGCGATATTAAAAAACGTTGAAAGAAATATTGCATGATTCAGCCTCTTTCTATATCAATTGAATTTGTTTGAAAAAAGGAAGCGCTCAGCGCGATCGATTCTTCAAATCGCTCCATACCTTCACGCCATATTGAAGCATGCTTTCCCATCGCGTCCTATTCCAACAGAGTTGCATGGATTGGGAAAGCGACCCGATCGTCATTCTCCCTGGAGAATCCAATCGGCGTTGACGGCGACATGCTTGATCGATTTATCCGCGCTTCTTCCGGGTTGATAGGTGTAACTGATATGGATCAATCCGTCCCGCGTCTGAATCAGGGATGGATAATGAAAACCGCCGCCCTCCATGATTTCCAGATGCCGCTTCCATTTCCATGTTTCGCCCTCATTGTCCGACAGGGCGAGCGCCAGGCGATCTCGCCCTTCCTCCTGGTCGTTATAGGCCATTACCCACCGCGAATCCTCCAGCGCAATGACTTCAAGGCTCGAATCCGGATTGGGGATGTCCGATTCAACGGCGACCGACCAGGTCTCGCCGTCGTCTTTAGACTCGCTGATTTGCACGCGCTTGGGCGCCGGACCTTCGTCGCGCATATACGCGACTAAAACGCCGTTCTTTTTTCGCACTACGCTGGGTTGATTGAGACCCACTCCCACCATGGGCGATCCCGCGCGCCATGACGCTCCCCCGTCGTCCGAAATGGCCGTCAATCCAACATAGAATCCATCCGAATAGAGGGGCAGAAGAATTCGCCCGGAGGGAAGCGTCAACAAATGCGTCCGTGTCATCCATCCTTTCTGGCGATTGCGGCTTTGCCGGGCCGCTTTGACAAGCGCCTCCAAGGGATGCGGGGCGTATCCGCCATAGTCGATTTCCGGCAAATCCAATTGGCGGAAGCCGTTTTCCAGATCCTGCGCGAAGGATTCGCCCGGCTTCAGGATGATCATATCCTGCCACTGCCATGTCGGCGGACCGTCATTTTGATAATCCGCAGAAATGCGATATCGCAGAATCGATTCCTCCCAATGATCGCCCAAGACGGCGATCCAAAACAGACGCAATTCTTTTTTCTCATCGACGAACAGCACCGGATTGCAGTCGGGAATCTCCGGCGTATCGGCCATCTCAAACACGGGACTCCACGCTTTAGCTCCTCTGCGCAGCCGCGCGCCTTGGATCAACACATCCGACGCGGTCCTTTCCCCCGATCCATGAAACCAGCAGGCCAGCAAATCGCCGTTGGGGCATTCCACAATACAGCTCGAATGAACATGTTTTTCCTGCAGGGGAAACATAAGATTTTCTTCATATAACGGCTCGGAGCAAATCGGCAGGGAGGAAAAAAGAATCAAGACGAAAACCGTCGGCAATCCCCATATCTTCGAGGCGCGAATACTTGAATGACAAAATTTTCCGGTTTGATTTACCATGAATAAACGCTCCATAAAATAAACGAGTCGAATCATTCCTATCCTATCCGGCAGGTTTCCAGGATGTGATCGGTCAGTTTGCAGCCCAAACCGGGTTCTTCCGGCAGCGTATAGCATCCATCGACGACCCGCACGGGATCCTCCCAAATATCGGCGAGAGATTCGTAGCAATATTCGACCATATTGACGTTCGGCGAAGCGGCGGCCAGCTGCACATGCAGCTTTTGCTGAACGTTGGTATGAGGAGCGACTTCAAGATTATAAGCCCGCGCCAGCGCCGCTGTATCCAGCCATTCGTCGATGCCCAGCAGTTTCGTGCAGTCCGCTTGAATGATATCCACGGCGCCCATCTCGATGTAATCGCGGAAATCGTATTTTGTATAAATCGTTTCGCCCACGGCGATGGGGACGTCCAGCGATTTCGCCAACTCCGCATGGGCTCGCTTGTCAAAGGGGCAAAGCGGCTCCTCCAGCCAATATATGTCGAATTCCTCCAGCCGCCGTCCCCAAACCATGGCTGTCTTGAGATCCCAGACCGTATTGGCGTCCACCATCAACTTCACATCTTCTCCGATGGCCTGCCGGACGGCTTTGACGCGATAGTAATCTTCGCGCGGATCGGGGCGGCCGATCTTCATCTTCACGGCGTCGAATCCTCGATCGATCAATCCTTTCATATCCGTGATCAGTTCGTCGACCGACCAGCTCAACCAGCCCCCATCGGTGTTGTACGCTTTCACACGATCTTTGCAGGGGCCTAAATATTCCCACAGAGGCAGCCCGACGCTTTTGAGGCGAATGTCCCATAACGCCTGATTGACGGCGCACAATCCCACCCGGCTTATCCCCACCCGGCCGATGAAATGATTCTTGTAATAGAGTTCGCGTAAAAGCGTTTTATGCCGAAAAGGATCCTCGCCGATCAAATGAGGCGCATAGGTATCCTCTATGATCGCCTGCACCGCCCGAATTCCCTTGGAATAGTTCCAATTGAAGCCCCATCCGCTGATCCCCTCGTCGGTATCGATCCGGACTTGAACAAATTCCACTGAATCCACGGAGCTCTGCGAATCGGTGATGGTCCTTTGCTTCAAAGAGACGTCTAAAATATAAGTCTTGACTTGGGTAATGATCATCGTTCGCTCCTCGTCATGCGATTTGAAGAAAAATCACTGGCTGGAAACGACCGTCTGTTTTTGCATGCCCAATCCTTCGATCCTCAACTCCATCACATCGCCTTCCCGCAGATAGACCGGCGGCTTCATCCCCAGCCCCACGCCGGGAGGGGTGCCCGTGGTGATGATGTCGCCCGCGGCCAGCGTCATGAATTGGCTGATGTAATGCACGAGAAACGCGGGAGGGAAAATCATGGTTTTCGTGCTTCCGGTTTGCCTCCTTTGCTGATTGACGTCGAGAGTCATTTGTAGATTCGATGCATCTTCAATTTCCTCCGCCGTCGCCAGGAAAGGGCCCAGCGGGGCGAACGTATCGTGGCTTTTACCCTTCACCCATTGCCCGCAGCGCTCCAATTGATGCTCGCGTTCGCTGAGATCGTTCATGATCGCATAGCCGGCGATATGCCTCTCCGCCGCCTCCTCCACATATTTGGCCTTTTTGCCTATGACGAACGCCAACTCCACTTCCCAATCCATTTTCTGCGAATGGCGCGGCAGTTCGACGTCATCGTACGGGCCGGATAATGCCGTGGGCGATTTGAAGAACAAGACCGGCTCTTTCGGCGCCTCCATGCCGCTCTCGGCGGCGTGATCCGAATAATTCAATCCAATGCAGATGATCTTCCCCGGCCGCGTTACGGGCGGACCGAGACGCACGCCTTGAGGCGCCGCCGGGGCGGAATGCTGATTCTCCTTCAGCCAGACCTCGAGTTTCTGCAAGCCGTCGTTTTCAAAAAAATCGCCGTCATAATCGTCCACGACGGCCGACGCGTCGATCATCACACCCGAGGGAAGAAGAACGCCCGGCTTTTCGGAATCTATATCCCCAAAACGAATTAATTTCATTTTCATCTCCTCGCCTGAAAAATATCGAATCAAAAATAAGTCCATGT
Organism: Candidatus Omnitrophota bacterium; assembly: GCA_016934335.1. GTDB lineage: Bacteria > Hinthialibacterota > Hinthialibacteria > Hinthialibacterales > Hinthialibacteraceae > JAFGTC01. Next base: position 34,096 of record JAFGTC010000005.1, read on the forward strand.
AAATTATTTTTTTTTCTGAAATTCATGAACGATTCAATCATGAATTTCTCATCCCATCAATTTCCCTCCCGCAATCGGGAAGGCGTCGCCGGTATGAAACGAAGCTTCATCGCTGGCCAGATACAGCGCGAGATAAGCCACTTCCTCCGGCCGCCCCATTCGCCTCAACGGTTGATAGGCGCACAATTGCGAAAACATCTGCTCTTTTGCATCCGGATAATTTTTCTCGAGATATTCATCCACGAAAGGCGTGTGAATTCGCGTCGGGCAGATGCAGTTGCAGCGGACGCCCTGATCGACAAAATCCAGCGCGATGCTTTTGGTCATCATGAGCACCGCCCCCTTGGTCGCGCAATAGGCGAAGCGGTCTTTAACCCCGATAAGCGAAGCGATGGACGCCATGTTGATGATGACGCCCTGCCTGCGCTCCGCCATGGAGGGCAGCACGGCTTTAGAAACGAGAAAAACGCCCTTGACGTTCACCTCCATCAGCCGGTCGAAATCCTCTTCCGGCGTCTGGAGCAGATTTCCGACGAATCCAATTCCCGCATTGTTCACGAGGATGTCGATGCGGCCGTCTTCCTCCAGAATATGATCCACGGCCGATCGAACCGAATCCATGCGCGTCACGTCGCAGGGAAGAGACTGCGCCTGTTGATTTTTTTCACGAATGGACCGGGCGGCCTCTTCGCCTTTCTCCGGCTGGATGTCGGCGATCCAGACGCGTGCCCCTGCTTCGGCGAACACCTGCGCGATGGCGCGGCCGATGCCCGATCCTGCGCCTGTAATCAAAGCCGTCTTATCCGATAAAGAAAAATAACGATGCGGCATGGGGATTTCGCCTTTCTCTCGTTTGGAATGATTTCTCGCGCTCATTCGTTTTTGACCCGTTAAGGAATCAGAGATGAAACGGTTTGAACGGCCAGAAAGCCGATTGAAATCAAACTGAGCCATAACGCCGCGTCATAAAACCGGGAAGGCTTTAACTTGGCGTCCGCATACTTATATCGAAATATAACGGTTTGATAAGCCACGACGACCAGAAAGAGCGCGTTGCAGATCCCCATGAACACAACCAGCAGAAGCGGCTTCTGAAAAACAAAATAAATGAACCCGCAGATAAAAGGAAAGAGCCAGGCCGTCAAGGAAATCGAACGGCGCCGCTGTTTTTCATTCTCCCAATCGATCCATCGGCACAGCCCGAAGAAATCCGTCCACATGCGCGAAAATCCCGCCGCATTGGCGAAAATGGTGGAGAACAACACCGCAAAAGAGCAGAGCATAAAAATCCATCGAGCTCGTCCGCCCAATAGGTCGGTGAAAATCGCCGAGAGTTGAAAGATGAACTCGTTGCCGTCGCTCAGCGTCTCCTGCGAGCGCAGAACGCAGGCCCCCAAAATATAAAACGCCGCCGTCGCCAAGGTGTAGATGATCATCGAAGCGACGGCGTCGATCGTCATAACCCGAATCCATCCCCGGGCGCGTTCATACCATTCCGGCGATCCGTCTTTGATTCCCGTCCAGCGCGCGTATCCTTTTTCCTGGCACCAATAGGTGTACACGGTGATTTCTCCCGCCGCGATGCCGGTAATGCCGAAGGCCGCCAGCGCCAGGCCGACCGTTTCGCGAGGCAGCTGAAAACGGAAGCCGCTCCACAGATCGCCGAGCGTGAATGAATAGGGCGTCCCGAATAAAGCGAACACGCAGTAAAAAACTGTTGTGATAAAAATAAAATTCAAAAGGGCGGCGATCCCTTCGACGAGGTTGTATCCCCCGCACGAAAGGATCAGGCCGATCGACGACGCGATCAGTAGGATCCAAAGCGGCAGAGAAAGGGCGGGGAAGGCGTAGACGGCCGCCTGAGCCGCGCCGCCCAGAACCCCCGCCTGCCCGGCGAACGTCGACAGCATGTACAGAAGAGCCACATACACTGTCCAATGAATGGAAAACCATTTTATCCGCCCCACATGATTCCAAGCTTGAAGCGTGGGCAGCCCGTAATGGATGCAGAATCGCCCGTACTCCAACTGGACGGCGACTTTGACCATGCAGCCGAATACGATGATCCACAATAGAGAAAATCCTGCCTTGGCCCCCAAAGTCGTTGTGACGATCAACTCGCCTGAGCCGACAATCGCCGCTGACAGTATCAACCCGGGCCCCATATATCGCAGCGAGGACAGGATTCCAACCGGCGGATCCAAAATATCCCTGTCGCTGGACGGCATGATCGGACTTTGTTCATTCATAAAGCCGCCTCCCTCTTCGATCATGCCCTCAAACCTAGCAAGCCGCCCCGATCAAGTCTACTGAACTCGCCGCTCCGATCACCGTCTGTTCTTGCGTTGATCCAGGCGTTCGCCCTGCGGCCGGCGGACGGGGATGTTCATTCCTCCGCTTGCCTCCAATTCGTCGAATAGTTGCGATTTCATCGATTCGATCCGCTCGCCGTAAGCCGGTACATGAATCAGATTATGCCGTTCATGAGGATCGGTTTTCAGGTCATAAAATCCATCATGATCCCATACGCCGTGATAGTAGATGTATTTGTACCGTTCGCCGCGAATGGCGAACACTGTCGGCGTGGCCGGGAAATTCCACTCCCAGTAATATTCATACAGGATATGATCCCGCCAGGGAATCGATTCGCCCCGAAGCAGCGGCAGAAAAGATCGGCCGTCCATGTTCACCGCTGCGCCCGCTCCGGCGCCGGCCGCCTCCAGCAGCGTGGGTGCGATATCGATGTTCTGCACCATCGGCGCAATCGTCGAGCCCGGCTCGATCCACCCCGGCGCGTAGGCCAGCATCGGGACGCGAATCGACTCTTCGAACGCGTCCCGCTTGTCATAGAATCCGTGTTCGCCCAATTCAAATCCGTTATCCCCCATGTAAATCACCAGCGTCGACTCGCTCAATCCGCTTTCATCCAGATAGTTCAAGACGCGCCCCAGGTTTTCATCCAAGCCGTGAACGGTTTCGCAGTAGCCCCGGTACAAATCGTCAAACGAGGGAACCGGATCGTTGTCGTACGGCCCGGTCTCCATATGATCGACGCCGTGGATGCTGTAGCGCCGCTCGCGCACCCAGTGCGGCTGGGTTTGATAATTTCTCTCCGTGTTGGCCATGGTCTCGGGGCGTACGACTTCCTCTTTTTCGTAACGGCCTTCATGGCGCGGCGCGGGTTGGAAGGGATAGTGCACCGCCTTATACGAAAGATACATAAAGAATGGCTTGTCCTTATCGCGCCCCTCCCGAAGCCAGGAAAGCGCCTGATCCGTCAGGATGTCGGTCGTGTATCCCTCAAAAGTCTGCCGGCGTCCATTGATGTTCAATTCCGGCTCAAAATACGTCCCCTGCCCTTTGAAACTCACCCAATGATCGAATCCCGGCCGGGGGTCGTCATGTTCGTGCCCCATGTGCCATTTGCCGATAAACGACGTCTGATAGCCTTCCTTCTGCAGATATTGGGGGAAAAAGATCGTCCCTTCGGGCGCAGGCCGCTGATTGTCCACAATCCGGTGATGATGCATGTACTGTCCCGTCAATATCGAAGCCCGGCTCGGCGAGCATAACGAAGTGCTAACAAACGCGTTAGACAGATGCGCGCCTTCCCGCGCCATGCGGTCCATGTTCGGCGTTTCGAGAAAAGAAGGCGCCTCCTTCATGAATCCCATAAAGTCATAGCGGTGATCGTCGCTGAGCACAAACACGATGTTTCGCCGCCGGCCGCCTTCGTTCGGCGCGGCCATGGATGGCCTGGCGATGTTGAACAGCGACAAAGCCGCCAGGCTCCGGCTCGTGGTCTGCATGAATCTGCGCCGATCGCAGCAGGCGGATTTTTGTTTCTTCGTTTTTTTCATAATCGATGCTTACCTGCCAATGTATGGATTGATTCCCTTCTGAATTCTTATACGACCTATCCTACGCTTTTCGCGCCTATTTCACAAATGTTTCTCTTGATTCGCCCTCTCATCCATTGCAATAGAGCAATCAATCCGATCGGGCAGACGGCGATCAGGGCGATTCCATAACGAAGTCTTGCGTATTCCGCTGTCAGCCCGATCAGTCAAGGCATGACAATGCAGCCCATGTTCCCTGCAGCCGCGAGAACAGCGAACAAGGACGCTCCGCCGTTAGGCGCCGCATCGGCGGCCACAGCAAGCGTCGAAGGCCAGAGACAGGCGACGGAAAAGCCGACGCAAACGCACGCCGCCAGAGCGATCGGTTCGATTGGGCTGAATCCCCCGATCAACAACAGCATCGCCGAAACCGTACAGCTTCCCATCATAATGGGAAGCGCGCCGGTGCGATGCACATGTCGAGAAACGGCATAACGCCCCACTCCCATAGCCATGGAAAACGCCGCCAACGCCCCCCCGCTGACCGCCTTCGAGTAGCCCAAGCCTCTCTCGGCGTACGTTGGAAGCCACTGCGCCAGACCCACTTCCGTTGCGCCGCTCAAGAATATGGCCAGCGACGCGGCCATCACAAGCGGCTGCTTGAAGAGAGGACGATAGGATGAGGGCGATTCGTTGGAATGCGTCTTAGTTGGTATTTGGATCTTTGTGAATCCCATAAAAATGAGCAGGGGAAACACGATGATCGCTCCGCTTACGATCCGCCAGGAAATTCCCGCATGCAGCGCTCCCGCGCCGATTAACACCGTACCAACCGCTCCCACGCAATAAAAGAGATGCAGGTGATTCATAGCGGATGAGCGCCGATCCGGCTGCACCGCCGCAACGATCGGGCTTAAAACCACTTCCAGATTCGCCGTCCCAAATCCCAGAAAAATTCCGGCAAGCAGCAGCGTCGTATAATTCGCCGCCAGGCAAAGAGCGGCGAGTCCCAGCATAACAAATCCTAAACCGATAAGTACAAAAAGACGAACGCCGAACCGATCGGCCAGCGGACCGGTTATGACAATGCCGCTCACCATTGCGGCGAAGATGACGGCGGGAATGCGTCCTAACTCTTCCGAACTCAAGCCTTCCGCTCCCCCGAAGGTTTCGCTGAATGTAGTGAGAAAAACCGGCGGTAGATTCACGCCGATCGCCAGACACATCATGGCCCCGCAGCACAGCAAAATGGTTAAACGCACAGAATGGATGCTCAAAATGTTTTCGTTCCTTCCCAAATGGATGCATTTCTTGCAAGAATGGGAAGATTATAGAAGAATTAGTAGAAAGTACAAAAGAATCTTTCAAAAGCGTTCCCCAAAAGATTCGAGTTCCATGACATTTTCGATATCCTTCGTTGACAGAACCGCAGGAATTGTTTCTCATAATAATCAGGTAAGTGATATAAAAAATCATCCTGTATGTCATGGATGCACTTTCAATGCCGAATCGCATAGCCAATGCCGAGTCGCATAGCCGAAGGAGGAAATCGATCATGGCCGCTAAGGATAAATGGAATGTAGCAATCGTTGGATTAGGATTTGGCGCGGAATTCATCCCCATATACCAGGCGCACCCGAACGCCGAAATGTACGCCATTTGCCGGCGCAATCAAGAGGAACTCAACAAGATCGGCGATGCCTTCGGCGTCGATAAGCGCTATTCCAACTATGAAGAACTCCTCCAGGATCCGGCCGTCGATTTTGTCCACATCAATTCCCCGATATCCGATCACGCCTGGATGTCCATCGCCGCCCTCAAAGCCGGCAAGCACGTTCTCAGCACGGTTCCCATGGCCGCCACGATCGAGGAATGCGAACAGATCGTCAACCTGGTCGAAGAAACCGGCTTGAAATATATGATGGCCGAAACCGTCGTCTACAGCCGCGAATTTCTATTCATTCGGGAAATGTACGATAAAGGCGAACTGGGCAGAATCCAATACATGCAGGCTTCTCATCCCCAGGATATGGAGGGATGGCCCGAATACTGGGAGCGCATGATTCCCATGCACTACGCCACCCATGTGGTTTCCCCGGTGCTGGGATTGGTCAAAGGGCAGGCGGAATACGTCTCCTGCTTCGGTTCGGGCGCCATCGACGGCCGCCTCGCACAAAAATCGGGCAACTCTTTCGCCGTCGAATCCTGTCACATCAAAATCAAGGATTCCGACATCGCCGCCCACATCTGGCGCTTCCTCTTCGATACGGCCCGGCAGTACCGCGAATCGTTTGACGTCTATGGAACCAGAAAGAGTTTTGAGTGGGCGTTAATCGAAGGCGAGGAACACGTCGTCCACACCGCCAAAAAGCCCGAACCCGAAATTCCCGAACGCGTCAGCGTCCCCGATTACGCCCACTTGCTCCCGGAAGAAATCCGCCGCTTCACTCGCACGATCCAAGACGCCGAACATCTTTCCTTCATTCAAGGGGGAGGGCACGGCGGCTCGCATCCGCATCTGGCCAACGAATTCCTGTCCGCTCTGCTCGAAGACCGCGATCCCTGGCCCAACGCCGTCGCCAGCGCCAACTGGACATGCGTCGGGCTCTGCGCGCATGAATCGGCTAAGAAGGGCGGAGCGATCACGCCTCTGCCGAAATTCACCCTGACGGATTAAGAATGGTTCTTGCTTTAGCGGCGCGTCATGCCGGCGCACCGCCGCATCAATAATCCCGAAACGGCCCCCGCGGTTCGTGGCGCTCGATCTCCTGTTTCCAGGCAGTGAAGCGGTTTTTGATTTTCTGCAATATCTCCGGCTTCTCGTTGGAGAGGTCGCGGGTTTCTCCAATATCCTCGGATAAATCGTACAGGCCCGATCCTCGCGCCGAGTCCACCCATTTCCAATGCCCCACGCGGGCGGCCCGGTCTCCCCGCCTTTCCCAAAACATATCCTCTCGGGAAGACGCCTCTTTACCCATCAAGACGGATCGCATATCGAAACCGTCCAAAACGACATCCTCCGGCGGCTTCGCCCCGCAGGCGCGGCATAACGTCGGAAAAATTTCCAGCGACGTCAAAAACTCTTCGCATACCTTATTTTGGGGAGCGACGCCCGGCCACCGCACGATGCATGGAACCCGCAGACCGCCTTCGAACATCTGCGACTTCCCGCCTCGCAGCGGAGTATTGTCGGCCCGCCCCGAACCGCCGTTATCCGAGAAGAAAATCACAATAGTATTATCCGCCTGCCCGATTTCTTCGAGAGTCTTCAGAATGTTTCCGATGGCGGCGTCCATGCAAGTGACCGCCGCCATGTAATCGCGGCGATGCTTTTCCTTCTCGTTCTTCGGTTCGGGATAAAGATCGACAAACTCTTTCGGCGCATGCACGGGCTTGGGCTTCTCCAGCACAGAGGCGATATGCGGCGCATTGAAGGGAACATAGCAGAAGAAGGGCCGGCTGCGATTCTCCCGGATGAATCGAATCGCCTCCCGCTCGAACAAATAAGTGCAGTACGTCCCGTAATCTTCTTTCGTCGGCTGATTATTGCGATACATGGAATGGATGCCGTAGCGTTCATGCTTCCAGTAATCGATGCCCGTATTCACAAATCCGTAAAAATCGTCGAATCCCCGCTGCAGCGGCAGGAACCG
>JAFGTC010000065.1 GCA_016934335.1 Candidatus Omnitrophota bacterium
ACCAACACGCCGGTTCCGCCGACCAACACGCCAGTGCCGCCGACGAACACACCAGTGCCTCCAACGAATACGCCAGTACCTCCGACGAACACGCCGGTTCCGCCGACGAACACGCCGGTTCCGCCGACGAACACGCCGGTTCCGCCGACAAACACGCCGGTTCCGCCAACCAACACGCCGGTTCCGCCAACCAACACGCCTGTACCGCCGACGAATACGCCGGTACCCCCGACCAGTACGCCTATATCCAGTGCGCCAATGACGAACAAAACCGCGAACGTTGAATCAATTACTTATTCCACGTTTGGCGGGAAATTGAATGACAAACATCTATTGGTCAACATCAAAGTTGTAGATGCAAGCACCCAAGTCGGTTTATCCAGCGCCGAGGTTAATCTGGAAGTGTTTGTTGACGGCGTTTCTTATATGACATCGTCTGTAACGACATCCACCGACGGCATCGGTGAATGGAAACTCTTGAACGCTCCATCGGGCCAGTATGAAATTAAAGTCTTAAGTTTAGCTCATGCCGATTATCTATGGGATGACAGTGCGAAGAGTCTGGGATTCGATAAATAGATCGAACTTTGAGAGTGAAGGCGGATGTTCATGAATCCCCGATTTTTAAGCCGGAGAGCGTGACGATTTCCCCGGACGCCGGAAGACCCAAGCGGTGGAATTCTTCCGGTTCGAAAATCTGATTTCTTTTCATTTGACTCTATGCTGGCGGCGCCGATGCGAAGATCATCGGCGCCGCCCGTGTTATTAGAAGGAAAATCCTAACAGGGAATATACATTTATTGAATGCAGGGCGCGTTTATCCCGGCCCTCGCGGGCTGTGAAACGGAGATTGCCGCTCGATCGGCGGGCCATTGATTCAGGGTCGGCTAGGCAAAATGGGCTATGTTTATTACTCTATGGTGAACATCGAGCCGGCAGCCCGACTTTTTTTCATTTGCAGATTCAAATTTGAGAAACTTTATTCCATAAAGATAATCCAGGTTTGAAAATGAGAATAATGAAAAGGAAAACGGCTTTTACGTTGATCGAGTTGCTTATTGTCGTGGCGATAATCGGCATCCTTGCGGCGATCGCGGTTCCCAATTTTTTGAATGCGCAGCTGCGGGCGCGCGTGTCGCGAGTGTTGTCCGATCAGCGAGCCATCGGAAGCGCCTTGGGCATGTATCAGATCGAGAACAATGCGTTTCCGCCATTTTTAAATTGGCCGGATTTCGCGTTTGTCGGCGTCAAGGAACTGACGACGCCGACGGCGTATATGGCGGAGTATCCGGTCGATCCTTTCCGAAGCGCGAAAGAGGGATTGGGCGTGCCGGAGACGGTCAAGTATGTGAAGATGTCTTACTATAATCTCGAAATCATGGAGAAGACCGGACAGGCGCGGGGAAACACCCGTTTCGGCGTGCAGGAATATCGCCAGGGGCATCGATGGTGCGTGCGCAGTTTCGGTCCCAACCGGATCGCGGATTACGACAGCAGCCGGGACGTATACCCGGCCTACGATGCGAGCAACGGCCTGATGAGCGTGGGAGACATTTACCGCTGGGGGCCGGGTTGATGAAAACATTCTAGGGAGTCGATAAGATATGAACCTGTGCAAGTCTTTGATGATTTTTGTTTCCTTGTTTGCGATTTGCCATCCCGTCGGGGCGGATGAAGCGATGGAGATCGGCGCTCGTCTGGAGCCTTTTTTTGACCTCCGTTTGGTGGATCAAATCGAAGGCGTCGAGCATCGCCTGCACGCCCCGCAGGCCGCCGGCGAAGCGATCAAATTCGATCGTCCCTGGGAAGGGCGATATTGCGGATATATCACGGTGATTCAGGATGAAGGCCTGTTTCGAATGTACTACCGCGGGTTGCCTCAAGCCAAAGCCGACGGGAGCAATGCGGAAACGACCTGCTATGCCGTCAGCGAGGACGGCGTCCATTGGGAAAAGCCGAATCTCGGACTCTATCCATACGAAGGCTCGTCAGAAAACAATATTATTGTAAGTGGAGAAGCGCCTTTTTCGCATAATTTTGCGCCTTTTTTAGACGCGAATCCCCATGCGGATCCCCATGCGAAATACAAAGCGCTGGCGGGAATATCCAAAACCGGTTTGATGGGATTCGCCTCTTCCGACGGCGTTGTTTGGAAGAAACTTCAGGATGAACCTTTGATCACCGAAGGAACTTTCGATTCGCAGAATGCGGCGTTCTGGTCTGAATCGGAAGGAAAATACTGTTGTTATCTGCGCACCTGGACGGGAGGAGACTTCAAGGGCTATCGAACCATCAGCCGCTGCACGTCGGAGGATTTCATTCACTGGTCGAAGCCCGTCGAAATGGATTTCGGCTCGCCGCTGGAAGAGCATCTCTATACCAACCAGACGCACCCTTATTATCGAGCGCCTCACATTTACGTTTCGTTAGCCGCGCGATTCATGCCGGGCCGGCGCATTCTCAGCGCAGAACAATTCAAACAAATCGGCGGGGAGGCGTCGTACTCGGGCGACTGCTCCGACACCGTTTTTATGACGAGCCGCGGCGGAGCGCGATACGACCGCGCGTTCAAAGAAAGTTTCATTCGCCCCGGTTTGGGATTGGAAAATTGGAGTTCGCGATCGAATTATACGGCTTGCGGCGTCATCCCGGCGGGGCCGGCGGAGATGTCCATGTTTGTTCAGCGGCGGTACGGCCAGCTCGATCATTACCTGGAGCGTTATCGAATCCGATTGGACGGCTTCGCCTCCATGCATGCGAATTTCGCCGGCGGAGAATTCATCACCAAACCGGTTCGATTTACCGGCGGCAAGTTGGCGCTGAATGTTTCCACTTCAGCAGCCGGCGCCGTGCAAATCGAATTGCAGGACGCCGAAGGAGCGCCGATTGACAACTTCACCCTCGATGATTCCGATTTGTTTGTAGGCGATGCAATCAACGCGGCGGCCAGCTGGAAGGGATCCGGCGATGTTTCCTGTTTAAGCGGCAAGCCTGTGAGGCTGCGCTTTGTGATGAAAGACGCGGATCTTTATTCGTTCCAGTTCAGGAGTCCATGAAGCGTTTCGGGCGGCGGTTTGGGGAAAGATAGGGGCGCATACCCATCCATGACGGAGATGCGCAGGGATCGTAAATCGCAAGCGCTGCGCTCGAATGGGCGAGCGCAGCGCTTGATTGCTTCGGATTATGGATGGAGGCCGTTGATGCGGGGGCGGCGATGCGATTCTTCATTCTCCTTATTCATGGCGTGTTTAATGGATTTCCCAATTCTCGATGGACGTACCCAGGTCGGAGTCTATTCCCGTAGCGAATCCCATGCGGTAAGCGCCGGTCGCTTCGTTTTTGCCGGAGCGCCACATCTTGAATTGTCCATTTCCATCGTAGACGACGCTGGGGTGATAATTGCGGTCGCTGTTCCAGGATCCGGCCGGCCCCGCATCTCCAACTTCATTGACGGGATCTTCAATCAAGTCGAATAGGATGCCGTCGGTGGAGCGTAAATATTGAATGCCCGCGACATTGTAGACTCGAAATCCCCAGGCCCGGTAATCGTTTTCACTGAGTTGAAGAATGGCGGTGATGTGGAAGCCTTCACCTATAGTGGCATAGTCATACCAAAGCCAATTGACGCCGTCCGACGACTGCATGATGGAGGTCAGGTCTCCCGTTTTTATATACATGCGGTAGGGCTCCTCGGGGAAGTCGGGATTATACAAAACAGCGTGCCCATCGGGGGAACTGATCGTCTGCCCTTCGACGGTCGCGTCGGACATATCGAGAGGCTGATTGTTGATCCATAGGATGCCGTCCGCGGATTCGGTGAAGCGGACATGGTCGCCTAAATCGCCGCTTCGGCCAAACCAGTAGGCTTTATAGGGGTATTGCCATTCGGCGTTATAGACGATGAATCCGCGTCCGACCTGGATATCGGCCATATTGACGCCTTCCGTCAGAGTTACATTCGACCAGGTAACGCCGTCCTGGGATTCGGCGTACGTGACAATGTCGATGCTGCCCTGCTCGTACCATATCTGATATTTTTGCAGGTCCGGATTCCAGATGATATTGGCCATATACGAGCGGTCTCCATTGGGCATGGGCATGTCCAATGGATTGTCGGAATAATCGGTCCATACAATTTCAGAATACGATGCGCAGGCGAATAGGGTTATCAAGATAAAGGCTGCGATTTCAGATAGAACAGTACGTTTTTTCATTTTGTCTCCTTCTCAAAGAACAATGCCGGCGATTCTCTAGGAGCGTTTCTTAATATACCGACCAGTCGCTGATTGAAGTTCCGGGATCATTGGGATCGAGGATCACTCCGCTGCCCCAGCGAACCCAATCGACGGTCATGACGCCGAAACTGGGATTCGGCCATCCAATATCCACGCGGCCGTCTATGTCAACTTCGGGCCATCCCGCCCACCCCGTGCCGTGAAAGGTCACCGCAGGCGCGCTGAAATCGCGGTTGAGATAGACGTCGTATTCGCTTTGCGCCGTATTGGCGGCGCCGTCCGACGGATTCCACAGGAGATCGTATCGGGCTTCTTCGTTGAACCGGCATACGACGGTTACTGTGTTGAACTGGGTCAGATCATGCTCGACGACCGGATCGGCGCCGTTTAAGTTCCAGCCGCCGAAGCGATCCTGGGCGAAGCTGGGCTGCCATGTTTCCGAGCCCGTATGGAATTCATCATTTATCATGCAGGCGATTGTACAGTGTGGGCCGCTGCCGTCATTGCCGCCTTCTTCATCGATGCGAAAACTCGCTTCCACCGTATAGGGAACCACCCAGGCAGTATCATGCGCCATATAAAAATTGGCGTCTTCCTTATCGTCCGTCACCGTCACGGTTCCGTCCGCATTTTGAGTCAACACGCCTTGGGCGTTGGTGCCATAGGGCTCCCAGCCTTCCGCTTCAAAATCGTTCAATTCGCTGGTGACGTCCCATTGGCCGATGTTGATTTGAGCGAGTTGGGCGTCGAATCCTTCGGCGGCGCCGCTGCGGTATAAGCCGGAGGCGTCGTTTCTTCCCCCGCGCCACATCATGAATTTACCCTCTCCCAAATAAACGACCGAGGCGTAATAGTTGCGCTGATCGTTCCAGGCCCCCGATTCTCCGAGACCGCCGACGTTGTCGACGGGATCCCACAATTCCCAATTGAAGGCGTCGGAAGAAACCAGATAGAGATTTTCGGTGTTGTTTTCGAACGCCCACATGCGATAATCGTTTTGTCCAATGGCGATGGCGCAGGTCGGCTGCATGTCGGGAGGCGTGGGAATGATGTCGAAATCATAAAATTCGTATCCATCGCTGGAGAGCGCCATCATAATGGCGGTTTCTGCGCGGTAAAACATGCGAAACGGCTCTTCCTGACCGGGAAGATACAAGACGGCGTGGCCGTCTGGATAGGTGCCCATTTCAGAATTGGATTGCGCGATGGCCATTTGATCGTTCTCGAAATTAATGCCGTCTGCGCTTTCGGCGACGCGCACTTCCCACTCGCCTGTGGGATTCGCGTAATAATAAATTCGATAAGGCAGGCTCCAGGAAGGCTCGTAAAGAACGACGGCCCTTCCACCAATCGCATCCCCCTCCGTGTTCAAACCGGTGAGTTTCACCTGGTTGGTCCAGACGATGCCGTCCGCCGATTGAGCGTAGGCCAGACCGTTGATGCTGGCGTAATCGAACCAGATGCGAAAGCGGGATTCTTCGGGCCAGCTTTCGTTGTACAGGACGTAAGGCATATAGCTGCGATCTCCCACTTCATTCAATTCCAGCGGGTTGGCGTCCGCCAGGTCGGTCCATTCAATAGACCATTTCTCCTGCGCATTTGCCGCGGCGGCGATCAGCATGAATCCCAAAAGAATGAATCCATGTTTTTGAAAAATACGCTTCATGTTTTTGATTCTCCTTTTCAATAAATTTGTGATGTAAGAAAATCGCTTTTTCCAAACTCGCATATCAGCAAAGCGATGTCAACGAGATTTTAAGATTTTTTTGTCTTTTTTCACACTTCCAAGACGTGTGATTTCCTACAATATCTGGCTGATTTATCATGGATCTGATGTGCAGCGGCAGGCTGGAAGGAAGAAGAATGGTCGCCTGATTAAAACAGGGGAGGAATGGGAGTTTTTAAATGCCGACGAGGCTGGCATCGCAGGGGAAGGAGGTGGGCGGGCCCAATCGGTACATGTCTCCCCAACTTTTCAAGCCATTTGTTGCGTCATAGAGAGGCGCAGTTCCATAGGTGTCGGCGTTGTTGTCCGGGCCCGCGCCGGAAATCTGCCATTCGGAGCAGCGCAGGCTGCGGCCCACCACGGCTTGCTTGCCGTGATTGATGATGGACCACGCATCCACGTAGTCGTAGGTGACGTACGCTTCATGTTGATTTTCAACAATGCGAACGCCGTACCGGGTTTTCAAGAATGGATCCTGGGGCACGGAAGAGATGTAAGCGATGGGAGTGGTTAAAGGAATCAAGCGCCGGTTGACGGGATTGATGTTGACGCCGTCGGGGCCGACGAAAAGGGGGTAGCGATTCTTGTCCATGTGATACATTTCCAGAGCCGTGCCGAGGGCTTGCATTTCGGATTCGGCTTTGGCGATCTGCGCACGGATCTGGGCGTTCAGGAAGTTGGGAACGGCGATGGCGGCGAGAACCCCGATAATCGCGACGACGATAAGCAGTTCGATTAATGTGAACGAAAACATGGGGGAGGATCGTTTCATGTCAGATGCTCCGATGTTTTTTTTGATGTTGTTGATTTTTGATGTTATTGATTTCCGCTTTTTGAAAATGGATAGCTGAAGCACTCAAATTATTCGAGTACTTCAAACTATCATAGTGAATGGATGTTGTCAAAGGAAAAATCGTTATTTTTAATGAGCCTCGAATCCATCGTCTTTTTTCGTCATCCCAAGTTCGCTTTTGTGCGAATGGATGCGGGCGGATTTCTTATTGATAAACAGACCAATTGGAAACGGCCGATTCGAAGAATTCTCCGGAAAGAGGATTGACGATCGCGCGATTTTCATTGTTCAGGATCGTTGGCGGCGAGCCGGAGGGGGTGAACGGCAGATCCTGATCGGGCGTTTTGACTTGGACGGCGTATTCGCCGGCGCCGCTCTTTTTCAGGATTTGCAGAAAATAAATATGCCCGCCTCGAAGGGGCATGAATATGCGCGTATAGTCGGCGCCCCGCATCTGGCTGCGAACGTACTCGCGGGCGGGATCGTCGGGGCCGTAGAGAATGAAATAGGTCGATGCGGCGATGTCGGGCGATTCGGTGAAAAGTTCCATGAAGTAAGTAGTGAATTCGCGCGCTTCAAAAATATACCAGGCTTCCTCCATTTCGCTTGCTTGGAAGGATCCGGTTTTCGGCGGGCTGTTGATTTCCAAATAGTAGGTGGAAATTTCGGAGAGAGTCTGGACGGAGATCGTGTAGCGGCCGGTCGTTTTCGGCGAAGTGATTTTGAGTAGATACGAGTGATCTTTGCCGAACACGCGAAACAGCGGCCGATCGAAATCGCCGCTTTCAATGGGCAGCGTCAGGTTGTCAGGCGTGTACAAGTCGAACTGAAAACGGTCGGCGGCATGTTCCTCCGGAGGGAATGCTTCGATGATGTATGTGGCCAAGACTTGCGAGTCGAACTGGTACCAATGCTCTTCGCCGATATCGACGATCTCGCCGGAGATGGGAGGGTCGTTGACGCGGATCGGAGTGATGGCGAGCTGCGCCTGTTCGGGCGCGACGCTCTGGAAGTCGATGGCGTACAAACTGTCGTCCTGCGAATAAACGCCGCCTAAATATTTGCTGACGCGAACATAATAGGTTTGATCGCTTTCTAAAAAACAAACGATTTTCGAGAGCGTTTCGATGCCGCCGTCGTCGTTTTCAATCAGGACCGTTTTTTGATTGTTCGGGCCGTAAAGAATCAACACGGTGTCCGGCGCTTGATAGTCGCTCAAAGCGTGGGTTTCGATCGCATAATAGCCGGATTCGGGCGGGCGGATGACAAACCAGTCGCGATCGTTTGTCTCGCTCAGTTCCTGCATGACGGGGTCGCCGCCCGCCGTCAGCGGCATGTAATCCTGGTCGTTGAGAATGAACATGGGCATGTTTTTACTGAGGATCTCTCCGCTGGCGTCCTGGATGGTCATCGCCAAAAGATGCTCCCCGTTCGGCAGGTGGGTCGTATCCCAATTGAAGCGGTGGTTTACAATCAACTGCGGCGCGGCGTACTCGAGGAGGCCGTCGACGCGCGGCGTATCCGGATCGTCCATGACAACGCCGTCGAGTTCGATGCGGAGGCCGGTGACGCCGCTTTCGCTGGTGGCGAAAATGTGAATCGGATTGACGCCGGCGGTTCTATGGCGGGCGCGCGGCTGGAGAATCAGCAGTTTCGTCTCCCGCTCCAGCAGGCGAAGGCCGGAGATGCACAGGACAAAATTTTGCGCATTACCCCAGTTGACCCGCCCTCCGATTCGGATGGTGTAAAGTCCATCGCCGGGATTGGCGATGAAGACTTGTTCGATGTTGTCTCTGTGATTTTCAC
>JAFGTC010000066.1 GCA_016934335.1 Candidatus Omnitrophota bacterium
ATGCACAACGCCGTCCGGTTATGCGAATCCTCCAGCCGTAAAAAAAATATTCAAATCGCCGTGCGCGTCCATTCCGGATCCTCCCTGGACGACTTCCGTCCGGCTATTGTGCGCCCCGCTCATTTGGAGGAATGCGCTCTGGCCGCTCTCAACGAACCGGCCCGCGATTTCTACCATCTCGCTAAATCGCTGCATGGCGCCTTGTCGGCCATGCCCGGCGATTCGTGGATTCGAGCGCGCCTGCTCGATCTTCTGGTTGAAGCCTTCAACCGGATCGACTACCGCTATCCCCGCTCCGAAGAATTCTACGCGTCCATCCAAGACGCCCTCCAATTCGCTAAAACGGAGATCAAAAAGATCCCCGCGCCCCCGCGGCCGGAAACGGTGACTTGCGTCGGGCACTCTCACATCGACCTCGCCTGGCTGTGGCCTCTGCAAAGAACCCGCGAAAAAGCGATCCACACGTTCTCCACCGCCCTCGATCTGATGCGCCGCTATCCCGAACATCGCTTCTTTCAAAGCCAGGCGCAATTGTACGATTATGTAAAGAACGATCAGCCGCTGCTCTTTCGCCAAATCAAGGAGCGCATCCAACAAGGCCAATGGGAAGCCGACGGCGGCATGTGGGTCGAAGCGGACTGCAACCTGCCCTGCGGCGAATCGCTGGCGCGCCAGTTTCTCTACGGAAGCCGATTCTTCGAAGAGGAACTGGGCGTCAGTCCCAAAATTCTCTGGCTGCCGGATGTATTCGGCTACAGCTGGGCGCTCCCCCAAATCCTCCGGCAGGCGGAAATCGACTACTTCGTTACATCCAAAATTTCATGGAACCAATACAACCAAATGCCCTATGACCTCTTCCGCTGGCGGGGCGTCGACGGCAGCGAAATCCTGACTTACTTCATCACCGTCCCCTGCAGCCAGTGGTTTTACACCTACAACGGCCTGCTGGAGCCCAAGGAGATTCAAGGAACCTGGGAGAATTTCAAGCCCAAATCGCTCCACAACGAAGTCCTGCTCACCTACGGATACGGCGACGGCGGAGGCGGCCCGACCGAAGAGATGCTGCTTACCGCGCGCAGCCTCCAAGGCGTTCCCGGCTTTCCCAAAACTCAGATCGGCCGTGTGGACGAATTCCTGAAGCGCCTCAAAAAAATCCAGAACAAAGCCCCGGTCTGGAGCGGCGAACTGTATCTCGAACTCCACCGCGGAACCTATACCTCGCAGGCCCAGCAGAAAAAATGGAACCGCGAAGCCGAAATCCGCATGCAGCAGACCGAATTCATCGCCTGCCTGGCCGCCCTGGCCGGCGCGGACTACCCCCGCGAACGCCTGCGCAAAATCTGGGAGCGCATCCTCCTCAACCAGTTCCACGACATCATCCCCGGATCGTCCATCCGCGCCGTCTACGAAGACAGCGCCCGCGACTACCAATGGATTCGCTCCGAAGCACAGGCCCTGATCGACCGGGCCGCCGATCGCTTGATCCAGAAAGCCGAAGATCGTTATACCATCCTGAACACGCTCGGTTGGCGTCGCAGCGAACCTTTTGTCTTGGATGCACTCGATGAGGAGAAAACATGGATCGATTGGGAGGGAAATCCCATTGAGATTCAGGCAATTCAAACCCTGGACGGCGAATCCAAAACGCTGGCCCGCTGGGATATTCACCCTTTCAGCGCCAACACCATTCGACCCATCGATCCATCGAAACAGCCGCTGAATGCGGCGGCCGCCTCCTCCAAGCGCCCCCCCCAAAAATCACCGCTGCGCATCCACGAACGCATGATCGAAAACGATATCCTGCGCATTAAATTCAACGACTCGGGCGAACTGTCGTCCGTCTACGATAAACAAGCCAAGCGCGAAGTGATGGCCCCTCGCGCGAACGGCAACGTTTTTCAGGCGTTCGAAGACAAGCCCCTGAAATTCGATGCGTGGGACGTCGAACTGTATTACCAGGACAAACTACTTTCCACCGGCGGCCCCGCTGAATTTGAAATCGTCCAACAGGGGCCGCTCTGCGCAGCGCTCTTCGTGCGCAAGCCCATGCTGGACGGCGTCATCGAACAATATATATCGCTCTACAGCGGTTCGCGCCGCATCGATTTCGATACGCGCATTCAATGGGTGAACAAAGACGCGCTGCTCAAGGTCGCCTTCCCCGTCGCGATCCACGCCTCCGCCGCGACCTACGACATCCAGTTCGGCAGCGTCCAGCGCCCCACCCACTGGAACACCAGTTGGGATTGGGCGCGCTTCGAAACTTGCGCGCAAAAATGGTGCAACCTCTCCGAAGGCGATTACGGCGTCAGCCTGCTCAACAACGGCAAATACGGCCACGACATCCACGACAACGTCATGCGCCTCACCCTCATCAAATGCGCCGGAGCTCCCGATCCCATGGCCGATGTGGGCGAACATCGCTTCGCCTACTGCCTCTACCCGCATCCCGGCGACTGGCGCGACGCCCGCATCCCGCAGAAAGCCTATGAATTCAACGCCGCCCCCATGACGCTCCCCGGCGCGTGGAAAGACGCTCCCGCGCCCGATGGATCGTCGTTCGCCTGGGCCAGCCGCGATAACGTCGTCATCGACTCGATCAAAATGGCCGAGAAGGAAAACGCGCTGATCCTCCGGCTCTTCGAATGCTTCAACCAGCGCGGCCCGCTCGAAATGATGGTCCGCAAAAAAATGAAGACCGCGGCCGAATGCAATCTGCTCGAACGGCGAGATAAACCGCTCCGAGTCGACGACTATTTTATTTCATTAAAAATAAACCCGTTCGAAATCAAAACGATCAAAATCCCTTTAGAGTAAGCAAAAAATCGCCCAGGCCCTTTTATAGAGCCTGAGCGATCGTATTGGATTTCATTCCATCAAACCGTCAATACAGTTCCCATGCGCTGACGCGCACGATCGGTTCATATTCAGCAAGCATGTCGACGCCCGCATTCACGCCCACCGGCCGGATGACCGCATAGCGCACCCGGCTGATATAAATAGCGCCGTTATCGGTAAACCAGAAGCGCACAGCCGCCTGCGGCCCCTGATTGACGCCCGTGAAATTCACGTCGTCGATCTGCCAGACGGCGGTTTTCCATTCGCCCGATCCTTCCAGCGTCATCCGCAATTCACTCGGGAAAAACTTGAATTGCAGTGTACCAAACACATTCGATTGATACACTTCCGGACCGAATCGCTCATCCACAAGATTGGGATCGTCATAATAATCGACTGCCACTTTCAACACCGCGTTCGGCTGATTGCTTGGGCCGAATACCTCGTTCAAAATGGAGAAATTCACAAACCGGTCGAACGGATCGCCGCCATCTCCCAATGCAGGCCGCAGAGCTTTTCGCTGATCGCCCGCCGGGCCGATGTTGTCTTCAATAATATATTCCTGATCGCCTCCGCTGTTTCCCACATCGAGATTGTCGACCACGCCCTTATCCAGATCTAACTCGGCGTAAATGCCGTAGGGATCGGGATCGAAGATATAAACATCAGGGATGGGATCTACGTTTTCATAAATGCCGGCCGTGCGGATGATGCCCAATCGCAGGCGTGATATATATACAGGGCCGCCGAAGGTAAATCGGGCCGCCGCCTGCGTCGGCACATTGACGCCCTTCAATTTCACATCCGTCACATACCACATCGCTTCGCGCCATTGGCCCGATCCTTCCAGCGTCGTGCGATTCGCCTCCGGGAAAAATTGCAGAGAATCGCCCGCCGTGACATAGACTTCCGGACCGAAGATCGTTCCGGCCAGCGCGGGATCATCATAATACTCCGCTACGATCTTGAATCGGGCGCTGGGCTGGCTGGTCGGCCCGAAATGCTCGTTCAAAATCTCCCAGTTCACATAGATGTCCTGCGTGGCGTCGGTTCCATCATCGATCGCCGGGCGGATGGCTTGGCGCTTGTCGTCCGCCGGTCCGATGTCAGCCGACTCGACGATCTCCTGGTCGCCGCCTGTGACGCGATACACGTCCAGCCCGTTAATCACGCCGTTGTTGATATCCCACTCCGCCATGATCTCGTATTCATCCGGATTAAACTCCACTTCTTTCGCCGTGTTGATCTCTTCCGGTTCTCCGAATGCGCCTTCCGGACCGAATGCGACCGCGCGGAAAATCAATCCGTTGGTTTGTTGAAATCGAATGGTTCCGCCGTTTACGCCTCCGTAAGTGGTAGTCCCTTCCGAATCGTCATACACGTTGCCCGCCCAGGCGCCCGAATTGTCCAGGCGGAACAAACGCCACTCATACTGATCTGTCACCGATTCGAATGTGTAGCCGGTCAGCGTATGAAGATACTTATCCCCGGGCAGGGTGCCGAGCAAAAATCCGAGATTATCTCTCTTGGATTCGGCGTTGGCGAAATACAACACCAGCACATCGATCACCGGCAGATCGGGCAGCAAAAAGTACAGTTCGTCCGCCACGTTGAAGTAGTTGGCGACTGATTTTTTGGCTGGAAGCCCCGCGATCGTCACATCCTCCGAACCTTGGTCTCCTCCCGTAAGAATAAGCAGCGCGGGATCAAACAAATCCCCCGTACCCGCCGGAATGGCGTCCATCAAAAAATCGTCCGCCGCCCAAAAATGCACGTCCGCATCAAAATCGGTGTTCGGCGGCCATTGATTGATATCCAATTCCTGACCGTACGACGCTCCTGCCAAAAAACTGAGTAGTGCGATAAACAACAAATACTTTTTCATTACAAACATCCTCCTCATATAAAAAGAATTTCTTATACTATCTCAGATTTTCGCGAGGAGGTAAATATCAAAAATGAAAATAATTCGAACTATCGCCTCATTTTACAACTCCCACAACTTTCGATCTAACCAACGCTCAACGTCTCATAGAGATCGGCGTACCGGCAGGGAGAGAGTCCGATCTTTCGAACATGCGCAAACGTCAAATCGAGCATGCGCATCTCAGGATCGAATTGATGCAGCGACCAGGGATGCCAGATCAGCGACGCGAACGTCTTTCGATCTGCTTTGGCTCGATCCAAAAAGACTCGATTTACAGCGAATTCGTCTTCCGGGGCCTCCACAAATCCCGCCGGAATCGCCTCCGGCATCAGCGGCGGCCACAGCGTCACCCGGCGCGATCCCCAGCGATTGTGATTCTTCAGAATATTTTCATGCCAACCGTGCCCCGGCAATTCCCACACATCCGGGAAGCCGTCCTCCTTATACGAAAACGGCTCAGTCAACAGGGCGGGCAGCGAATAATCCGGCCCCCACAACAGGGTGCTCACATAATGCATTCCCGACTCCTCCACCAAAGCCAGTACATCCTTGGCCCCCCGCAGCCCGTCATCGAATCCGCAGCCCGAGCGCACCCCCAGACAGGGGCGTTCGAAGACTCGTTCGACCGCTTCCTTCCCCTTAAAAATCTCTACGCGCTTCTCTTCCAGCGATATCGCCCCGCCGCAAAACGGATGATCTCGAAGCATGCGGTGCGAATAGGTGTGCGATGCAATCTCGAACAAAGGATCGTCGAGCAGAGAGCGATACTCCGAAGCGTTGGCCTCCAGCGTTTTTCCCACCACAAAAAACGTCGCCGGCATGGCGTGTTTTTTATGCGCCTCCACAATCTTGCGGCAGGCCTTCAGGCAAGTCGGCGATTCAGTGTCGTAGGCGGCGATATAACGGGTTGGAACTTGTTCGTCCTGCTCCGCGGCGTTCGGAGACAGCGCCGCCAGACTGATTCCGCTCGCTAACGTTGTTCGAAGAAAATGGCGTCTTGAATTCATCATGGATCCTCCGCGATCGAAAGATGTCAATGGAATGCCTCTGCTTCACACCAATTCAACCACGGCCGCGCATGATTTTCTACGCAGCCGGATGGGGTTGAATGAATCGTTCCAGGCGCCGCACCCCAAAAAAATCGCCCAGGCCCTCTCTTGGAGCCTGAGCGATCGTGTTGGATTGCATTCCATCAAACCGTTAATACAGTTCCCATGCGCTGACGCGCACAATCGGTTCATACTCGGCAAGCATGTCGACGCCCGCATTTACGCCCGCCGGCCGAATGACCGCATAGCGCACCCGGCTGATATAAATGGCGCCACTATCGCTAAACCAGAATCGCGCAGCCGCCTGCGGACCCTGATTGACGCCCGAGAAATTCATGTTGTCAATCCGCCAGACGGCGGTTTTCCATTCGCCCGACCCTTCCAGCGTCACCCGCAATTCACCCGGGAAATACTTGTACTGTAGCGTTCCGAACACATCCGATTGATACACCTCAGGACCGAATCGCTCGCCCGCCAGATTGGGATCGTCATAATAATCGACCGCCGCTTTCAACACCGCGTTCGGCTGATCGCTCGGGCCGAACACTTCATTCAAAAGGGAGAAATTCACATACCGGTCGAATGGATCGCTTCCATCCTCCAAAGCTGGGCGCAGAGCGGTTCGCTGATCGCCCGCCGGCCCGATATTGTTTTCAATAATATACTCCTGATCGCCTCCGTTGCTCCCCACATCGAGATTGTCAACCACGCCCTGATCCAAATCCAATTCGGCGTAAATGCCGTAGGGATCGGGATCGAAGGGATAAGCATCGGGAATGGGATCGACGCCTTCATTGACGCCGGACGTGCGGATGACGCCCAATCGCAGGCGCGAAATATAAACCGGCCCTCCGAACGTAAAGCGGGCCGCCGCCTGCCCGCCATCAACATTGACGCCCTTTAACTTCACATCCGAAACATACCAGACCGCTTCGCGCCATTTCCCCGAACCTTCCAGCGCCGTACGATCCTCCTCTGAGAAAAAGGCCAGATCGTCGCCCGCCGTGACGTAGACTTCGGGACCAAACACTACCCCGGCCAGCGCGGGATCGTCATAATACTCCGCCACAACCTTGAATTTCGCGCTGGGCTGGCTGGTCGGCCCGAAATGCTCGTTCAAAATCTCCCAGTTGACATAGATGTCCTGCTCGCCGTCGCTTCCATCATCGAACGCCGGACGGATGGCTTTCCGCTTGTCGTCTGCAGGACCGATGTCTTCGGACTCCAAGGTCTCCTGATCGCCGCTCTCGTCTCGGTAGACATCTAACCCGTTAATCACGCCGTTATGAATATCCCATTCCGCCATGATCGCGAAATCGTCCGGATTAAACTCTGCCTCTTTCGTCGTGTTGATCTCTTCCGGCTCTCCGAACGCGCCCTCCGGACCGAACGCGACCGCGCGGAAAATCACCCCGTTGGTGTTCTGAAATCGAATGGTGCCGCCGTTCAAGCCTCCATAATCGATATTTCCTTCCGAATCGTCATAAATCATGCCCGCCCAAGGGCCCGAGTTGTCCAGACGGAACAAACGCCATTCATACTGATCCGTCACCGATTCAAGAGTAAAGTCTTCCAGCGTATGCAAGTACTTATTCGGCAAAGTGCCCATCCGAAAAGCGAGATTATCCCTCTTGGATTCGGCGTTGGCGAAATACAACACCAGCACGTCGATCACCGGCAGATCGGGCAGCAAAAAGTACAATTCATCCGCCGCATTGAAGTAGTTGGCGACTGATTTTTTGGCCGGAAGCCCCGCAACCGTAACATCCTCCGAAAGTTGATCGCCGTCGTTCAGAATGATCAACGACGGATCAAACAATTTTCCTTCTCCCGGCGGAATGGCGTTGATCAAAAAATCATCCGCCGCCCAAAAATGGACATCCGCATCAAAATCAGTATTCGGCGGCCATTGATTCATATCCAATCCCTGGCCGTACGACGCTCCGGCCAAAAAACCCGCTAGCGCCACATGCAAAAAATACTTCTTCATTGAATTTCCTCCTTAGATGGAAATAATTTTCCTATGGTATTCCAAATAGGAGGAGCCTGTAAACGCCTATCTACGTATAAATAAATAATCGACGTTTCCACCCCTTGCCTTTTTCCCACCGCAGAAAAGAAATCATTCTCAGAAATTGGCGCAGGACGGTTTGAAGCATCCCCGCACCAGCAAAATACAATCAAGCCGCGATACGCTCCCCCCCTGCTCAGCCGAATCGATTTCCAAAATGCCGCATGCAAAAAATGTCCCTTGCAAAAGAACAGCCGCCGCGAAACTCGCGGCGGCTGTCAATATTTTCATGTTCGACGCTCACTTCAGCGTCGGGGCGACGTCCTCGGCGCCGAAGTTCCTCCACGGCTGCGCGGGGCGCTGTAACTCCTTGATGGACTGCTGCTGCGCGGCGCGCTGTAACTCCTCGACGGACTGCTGCTGCGTGGGGCGCTGTAACTGCTCGAACTCCTTGTTGAACTATAACTCCGCGGCGCACTGTAACTGCTTGACGGGCTGCTGCTTCTGGCCGCGCTATAGCTCCTTGACGAACTGTAACTTCGCGGCGCACTGTAACTGCTCGATGAACGGCTGCTTCGCGATGGACTGTAACTCTGCGCCGGCGAACTCGAATACGAACGGCTTGGACTCGTGCTGTACGATCGCGTATTCGACGGCGTTGAATATCGGCTCGGCGGCGAATACATCGAACTCTGATTTCCTTCGTAGGTTCCCGACGACGAACGCGCCGGCGAATACGAACGTGTCGAACTTGCTTCACGGCTTGATCGGCTGTTTTGCGTCGCGGTCGACGAGCTTCGCAGCGAAGTCGTACTGCGCGAAGGGCTCGTATAATTTTGCTTCCCCGTCCTCAATGAAGAATTCGTCATCGTACTCGCCGCATCGCTTCTCATGGGGTTGCGGATCGGCGAGGTCGTGCGGCTGTTCGATAGAGCCTCGCGGCTGTCGCGCGTTGTGGTGCGCAAACTGCTGCTCGATTCCTGCCGAACAGAAGAACTTCGAGTTCGCGCCGACTCTGTCGTGGTTCGCGCTGGATTGGTTCGCGGCGTCTCCTGAATCAGAGTTTCTCGCTCCGCCGCGGCCGGATTCCGCATGGCCGAATTTGCGCCGGCCGATCGCGCGGGGCTCGCATCTCTCGATTGAACGGACGTTCGCCCCGAAGCCGCGCCCGCATTGGCGGCGGGATTCCGCATGGGCGACGCTTTGGCATCCGCGTTATTCGAGGCGCCTCGGCGCGCTTCGCTGGCGACCGGCCGATCGGCCGCCGCATTGACCGGCTCGGCGGCTGCATTCCGAGCGGCTTTCACGCTGCGCTCGACGCTCGATCCCCGCTGCCCTTCATTGGCGCGCGGTGCGGCGGGGCTTTTCAAACTCGCGTCCGATTTGGCCGCCGCCACGGCGCCGCCAGCTCTTCCATCGACGCGCGCCGGCTTGGTCTCCAGAATGCGCCGGCCTTCCATTTCCTGAATCGCCTTCTCTCCGACCGCCAGTTCCTGGCCTCGAGCCGCGCCGATGTCGGCGACCGCCCGGTTTTCATACGTTCCCTGCGTAAAGTCCCTCTCGGGCACCACCGTAACTGCATTCGGCGCACGCTCATTCTGATAAATGTGCGTCGAGTTATCGATATGCACCGAATTATCTATATACGTTTTGCTTCTGTCCACGATATAATTTCGGTCTCCGCGATGGCCGTAATAGCGGCGATAGCCGTGATGCCAGGGAACGAAGGGATCGCGAGGCCCCAGCGCAAACCAGCCGACGCAGGGGCCGTCGTAGTATCCGCCGCCGATGCCGAAGCTGAAATGCCTTCCATGTCTCGCATAACTAAACGAAACCAGCGCCGGATACCAGATCGGCCTTCGATAATGATGCACCACGTGCACGACGTCATAATGCGGCGCCCAACACCATCGATAGCGATCGACGTACACCCAGCGGCCGTAATGATACGGCGCCCAGCCCCACGGTTCATAACTGACCCACGTCCAGCCGCACGAGTCGTACCACACCCAGCGGCCGTCGCGATATGGCGCCCAGTCCACAGCAACAACGCTTGGCCGCCACACTCTCCCGTATTCGGGAATCTCCACCCAGGCTCCGTATCGATCCAGATCGCTGTAGCCGGCCACTCGCGTGGAAATATATTGGCTGCTCTTGCTGGCGGCGTCCATCGCGTCTCGAAAATCGCACCATTGATCGAAGTCGTCCTCTTGATTGAGTTTCTCGAAGCCGACGCTCTCCCCGCGCACATACAACTGATCCCCCCGCACCAACTGATACGGCTGTCCGCCCGCCGTGACGATCGCCTCGCCGCGCCGCGCCAGAATCTCCGCCGATCCGTTTTGATCGACATTAAACCGAATCTTGCCCCAGGGCTTGACAGCGGCGATAAATCCCTCCGACTGCACTTCAACCGGCGCCCGCGTATACTCGACCTCATCGGCATGCACCGCCGCCGCGCCTTTCAACAGTCCGATTCGCGTCAGCGTATCCTCCAGATTGGCGAAATGAATGTAAGTATCGCCGTCCAACCGGATGACGACCTGATCATCCAACTGCAGCTCCGCCCGCCCGCCGACGCCAGTGTAAATTTTATCCCCCACCATCATGGGAAGATTCAGCGACGCATCGCTCCAGTCTTCGTCTATGGTTCGCTGAACAGTGACCGGACCTTCTATATAAGAGATGCGCGCTGCTCGCGGCGTAAACTCTTCCTCTTCCGCAAAAACGGCAAACGGCGCCGCCATCAGAAGCACGAAAATTGTTGTAATGATTTTGGGAAAGACCCTTATTGTTTTTCTATTCATGATCTTCACCCTTTCTGAACGGATTTTAGGTCTCTTTTCAGTATACTATCGTCAAAATGGGAATCCCGGCTAGGAGAAACCGGCGGATCCCAAGTGGACACTTCCGCATTATTGTGCAACTATCTCCCATGAAATCATTTAGATTCAATGGATCATCCTAAAAAAAATCGCCTCGGATTCCAAATTCGGGACAGGAGCGCCCGCGGGAGCGCATTGCCGCGGCCCCAACGCCGCCTGGAAAATGCCGTCCTCCCCCTGCCCGTTATCGGGCGGAGATGGATATTCCCTGAATGGATTCATTACTGAATCGGATGCGCGGGATTACAATAGGAACCGCTATGCAAAAACGCTTAGTTCGATCTCTGTTACGATGAGTGGATGCCATGGGACATGAATTGTGGTGGAGCTTCGGTGAACCGCGCGAAGAAGCCGGTGAACTGGTCGCCAATTTCTACTACCAAATCGGGAAACATGTAAAACTGCGCCTCCCCTGGCCGACCCGGCGTTTCGCCGACGCGGGCGACCTTTCTATTCATGTCGGAAATCGGACTCCCGGCCATGAATGGCCGCTCGACATCACCTCCAAAACCCAGGAAACCGGCCGCCTTCTTTACGAACTTTTGGGTAAAGACGCGCAGGCCTCTTTGATACGCACATTCGCCAATCCTAACAACGACTCCAATCATCGCACCCTGCACCTCCTGTTCCCCACGCCTTCTCTTCAAAATCGAGAAATCTGCCTGACTCTCGAAGACCTGCCGTGGGAACTCCTGCATGATGGAGAGGAATTCATCGCCTGGCGTTATTCCATTCAGATCATCCGCGCTCATCCCCGCTATGCGCTTCCTTTCGAGAAGCGCCATGTTGAAATCGACTCATGGGGCGCCCTGCTCGTCACTCCCTTCATCTTCGCCGACCGGGAGCAATGCCGGCAAGCCGGCCTGGAATTCCTCCCCCAGGGAATCGAGGAAGTCAAATCGATCCGCTCCCTGCAGACGCAGACCCATGGGATGGTGCTCGTCGGACCCAACGGCCCCCGGAGGCGCGCGCCGGGCGGCGTAGTCGCATTCCGGGAATTGGAGGAATGCCTGTTGGGAGAAAACGCCGGGCGCTATCATTTGATCCATTTTATCGGCCACGGCGTCATTTACGACGACGAGCCCTGCTTGTGCTTCGAATCGGACGAAGGCGGAATCGACTATGTATCGGTCGGCCGGCTGCGCAAATTGTTCCTATCCATCCTCGAATCATCCCGGAACAAAGATCTCCCCCGGGTGCTGTTTCTCAACGCCTGCAGTTC
>JAFGTC010000067.1 GCA_016934335.1 Candidatus Omnitrophota bacterium
AGAATTGGGAAGTGATGGAGTGAATAACCCTGTGGATCGTGGTGGGCTACGCTGCGCTTTTTGCCCGCCGTACCAAACTTATTTTAACAATTTTAGAAAACGAAAAAGGAGATATAAAATTATGTCTCGTTATAAAATAGTAATTTTTCTTTTTATTGCTAATACTTATCTTTCAACAGTTGCAGCAAAGAACGTAATGTTTCCGGTCGATAATATAATGCCTCCAAGTCCAACTCTAGATGGGATTACTGGATCATATGAACCCCATATCTATTGGATGACTCCAATGGAAAATGATTTAGAGATTACATGGATGAATGTGTGGATGTTTTGGGGGGATATTCGCTATCCTACATACGAAATGTATTTCGATAGTTATGCAACAATTTTATTCAATTTGGATGATTTTACATTCTCCGAATATATAATAGATGAAAAAACTATGCCGAATGCATTTCGGGATAATTCAGATTTAGATGTGGAAGGTTTAACTATTGATTTAGATGGAGTAAAGATTTCTTTAAAAAACATACCCTACTATGTGACTATACACAACCAAATTATTAAAGCGGAGGATTTTTATGCAAAAATCTATACAACCATTTGGTGTGTAAAATATTCATCAATTAATCAGTATTTTGGTGTTCTTCTTGAAATATTTTCACATGATAAATATGTAGAACAAACACATTCAAGCAATGTAATAGGATTGTTTTCCTCAAAAACAGGAGAACCTATCTATTATAGAAAAATTTATGGCAATGATGGAGATTTCGTCGAAAGCAACCTGACTGGATTCCAGTACGGACTTAATGAAATATATCTATCACCAGATGAAGATTTCCTAATAGGACGTAGTTTCAAAAAAGATGATTTAGATCCTGAACTAGTCATTACCAAAATCGTTATGATCGACGTCGTCAACCGGAGGATTGTGGAGGAGGCGGATAAGGATGTCGCCTTCACTCGCGACGGGGAGTATTTCGTCACGGAGCGCAATGAAGTCCCCTCGCTGGTGCGATCGAGCACGCTGCAAACCGTGTTGACCTATGAGATCGACGCCCCCATGCTGGCCGCCGCCTTCTCGCCCGACGACCACCGCCTCTACATCGCCGACACCACCAACAAAATCTACGTCTTCGAAAGCGGCGTCGATTCGGGCTGCGAGAAGTGGGAGGTGATGAAGTGAATAAATCAGGTATATCTTACAAAACAAGATGGAAAGGAAAATAAAATGTCGAACGTAAAAAGAATGTTCGTTTGTTTTATTTGTGTTTATTTTTTCATATTGCATATAAATCATGCATATTCGCAAAATGCAGTATATCAAGGTGGGATAAAAATCGGTTTAGATCTAATACCTATAAATGAATTGAAGGGATTATTGATAACCGGTTTGGATGTTAATGAAATAGTAAAAAAATATATACCCGAATACAATAATTTAACAAAGCATGTACACATGGTTGCCGAGAGCGGAATTACACATTCCTGGATTTTACTGCCTGAAAGAACAAAATCTATAAGCATTGATGTTGGAATTTTTTCTTCGCATCGTGATGCGTTAGTCGGCGCCCAAAGTTATTTCAATTCCATCGCACCTGTCGTCAAATTGAGGTCCTTGGATGATAAACATCCTGGATTTGTTTCATGGATAATCCCTCTCAGCGATTCATGCCCATTTGTATACAATAATGTTTTTGTTGTTATTCAAGTAACTGATCATTATGACAGAGATGCTTTTGTCAAACAATTTATTCAAGAATTATCTGACAATGGAGAGGGCGTATTTATTGGAGAAAAAGTTGAACCACCTTATATCGATGGGATCAACATTGCTAATAGTTTAGAAACCTGGACGAATAAACGAATAGAAATTCCTGTTTCTATTACTGACCCCAATGGAAGAAATGTCTACTCTTCCGCTTATCTGACGAATCTCAATTATGTTAAGCCGAAAGCAGATACAACCGAATTACCTCCGGATATTCCTTTCGTGAGATTTAAACAAAAAAATCTTTTAGAATTCCGATTCGAAGATGAGATTGACACGGATGCGGAACTGAAAATTATCGCTGTCAATGATCGCAGTGTTGTATCTGCATGGAAGAAAAAAATACATATCAATACGTTTCAAACAAAGTAATACACCACCAACAAAATCTACGTCTTCGAAAGCGGCGTCGATTCGGGCTGCGAGAATTGGGAGGTGATGGAGTGAATAATCCTGTGGATCGTGGCGGGCTGCGCTTCGCTTTTTGCCCGCCCATCCATAATTATTCATAATCATGCAAAAGACACGCGGCGGGCGCAATTCCATTCAAGATATAAACGATGCCGGCCTTGTCTCGTCCGGGCGCAATCGCACTCATATCTCCAAGGATAAGATCATCTGCGGCATCATCGTTCCATCGCATGAAATATGCGCTTACGCCGATGAACCGGTTTTCTTCTCCTCCACGAAGAAGAAAATCATAACCACCTTTGTCTAAATCAATGACGGCTGGCCATTCTTCGCGGCCATAAAAAAGAGCGGCATGACTATGATCGTTCTCGCCTTCTTCGACAGCGTCGGGCCACACTCCAGTGAAAAGCGCATCGTCAATGCCGTCTGCATTAAAATCTCCCACGCGAGCCAGGTATCCAAAATGATGCAGATCCGACCGCCCATGAATGACGACGGCGCCGGCGTCGCGAGTCAGCATAATGGACGCGGGTAAATCGCGACCGCCGAAAACAATGAATGCCGCGCCGTTGTTTTCTCGACCGAGTGAATCCGCAACCCATGCGGAGCACAGCAAGTCGTCGAATCCATCCTGATTGACGTCGCCGAAGGCGATCGAATGCCCCAATCCGCCATGTGGAAACGGCGATTGAATCGTCAGATCGGCCTCGATCTCATCCAATTCGATGACGGCGGGCCATTCGGATTTCCCGTATAAGACGTATCCTTCGCCGGCCTGCTCGATTCCGCCCCACCAGGCGAAAACGGCGATGTCGTCGATTCCGTCGCCGTTCATATCGCCGGCGGCTGCGCTGCGCGCTAACAGCGTGACTGGCATGTCGTCGTCTTTCCCATAAATGACGGCATCTACATTTTCCTTCTTAATCTCGATTATGGGGGCCCATTCATCTCGCCCCCAAAACAGATAGGCCGCGCCCGCGGAGCCCATGTTTTGAAATCGCCCCTTAGCAGAATCATTGCCGATGACTAGATCGGATTTTCCATCGCCGTTGAAGTCGCCAAGAACAAGGGACGTTCTTGTTTGATAATCGTGTGACGTCCCTTGAAAAATATGATCCGCATCACGGGCTGAAATTCTGCCGCGTTCGAAAAAATCATGCCCGCCTAGAAAAACATAGGCAGAACCGAATTCCTCCAGCGTCAAGACTAATTCCCATGCGGCCAAGTCATCAATGCCGTCATTGTTGAAATCTCCCGTGATCCATCCATAACCGAATTCTCGATTCGGCGCATTCCCTTCTATAAATAAATCAGGATCATCCATCTCCAAATCGAAAGTCCCGGGAATGTCTTTTTCTCCATTGAAAATCAGCAACTCCCCCCGCTTGTCTTCACGGGCTGCGTAGAGGATCAATTCTTGTCGGCCATCTCCGTTAAAGTCGCCGGATTGAGAATCGAGAAATGAACTCCCCAGTTCATCGTGCGTCCGACCCAATATTTGAATCACGGGCGAGACGTCTTGAATGAATTGCTCGCTTTGCGCAAAAGACCAAAGCGAGCTCGCCGCTATCATGCAAACAAATAAGAAAAAATAGAGCCTCTTCATTCTCTTCTCCAAATGAAATTCGTTTGTCAAATCGTATTCTTCGAATCCCTGTAAGCAGCCGTATGGATTGTAAATCAAAGAAGAAAGGAATCATACAAAAAAATAGAGAAAAAGGATGCTTGAAAGGATGATATTCGCTTATCCCATCCGTTCTCCCTCATTCTACCGGCCTCTATGAGCGGGAGGCTGCCGGCTACAATGGATTCGTTTCTACTTTCGACTTCAACGAGAAACGCCGGAGACATTCATGATGCGGCGCCTGAATATCCGGATGAGACGCATCCGCAAAAATCTCCTGATAGAATCCATTGCGGTTGGATTTTTTCTGATTCTGCTTTTGTTCGCGTCGGTGCCCAAATTCCTACGCGCACAAAACATCAACACGCCGGCCCATTTTCCCGATCCGAAGTTTCGCGAGGTCGTCGAGAAATTAATGGGCGTCGAACCGGGAGGGCGCTTTTATGCCGTGGAGGCGGAAGAAAAAACAGGCGTCCTCGAATGTTCCATGAGGAACATCGAAGACTTGAAAGGGATCGAGTTCTTCCCGAACCTCACCCGACTTCATTGCAGCCAGAATCGACTTCGCTCGCTCGATCTATCCAAGAACGCTGCGCTGCAAATTCTCCGATGCAACGAAAACCGCCTGACTGAATTGGACTTCTCCCGGAACCCTCAACTGAAGGAAGTGTATTGCAACAAAAACCGTCTTCAGTCCATCATCCTGGAAAACAATGAATCTCTCCTCACGCTGGCTTGTTTGGAGAACGAGATCGCCGCTCTGGATCTCCAAGAAGCCCCCAACCTCAAGAACCTGTATTGCGCCGCCAATCAAATCGACGCGCTCGACTTATCTAAAAGCAGCGCGTTAGAAGAACTGGACTGTTCTCGAAACATGATAACCGGTTTGAACTTGAAACATTGCCCCCATCTGAAGGCGGCATCCTGTTCGGATAATTTGCTGCGCGAATTGGATCTATCCCACAACGCCGCCTTGGAGAGCATCAGCTGCGCCAGCAATTTCCTCACTCAACTCGATCTCTCCAAAACCTCCGTGCGTCTTCTCGACTGCCGCCGCAATCAGATCGACAAGATTCTCTTATCCGAAAAATCATCGACGCAATATTTCAACTGTTCGCACAACAACATCGCCGACATCGATCCGCTTTTTCACGGCTTCAAGGGCGTTTTCCCCGCGGCGTTCGACATTCGAAGCAACGAGCTTTCCATTGTTGAACTGGAAAAAATCCGGGCGGCCATGAAGGACATGCACAAGCGGGGAATCACAACCAGCGACATTCAATACTGGCCGCAGAACAGCCTGGACGAAACCGAAATTCCCGAAACCTGGTTTGTGGACGGATGAAGATTAGACGTAGATATCTATGAATCGACCCATGCCTTGCGGATTGAGACGCGCCGCGGACTCCTGCGTTTCGGAACGGGAAACCTCATTCAATCGAGAGGCGTTTTCAGGATTCTCTAAATTATGCAGCTCGTTGAACCGTTCTTTGACGAAAGAGGACGTCTTCTCATAAAGTTCCGATAGATTCTGCTGCATTTTGCTCATCGGAGACGGGCGATACAAAGAACTTTCCTGCGTCGTTTTATTCGTAAGAGCTTCCACCGGCATGATCGCACCTCGTAAGTTGTTCTCTGCTTCGTTTATTTAGCAATTCATATACCAACACAAAATGTGCTGTTACCGTTATTCGGGCAGCAGTACATTTTGTGCTTTCATGATTTTTCCATAGGCTATTTTTTCCTGTTTCTGCCTCCCGACCGGGAAAAAACTTGCCGAATCAATGCTCCGATTTCGCCATCCCCCCCTGGAATGAACGGCTATTCATACGCTATCTTGTTCAATCGATCATTTTTTAAAGAGGGAGGCCATGACCTTGGAACATGCAGTTGGAATTCGTACCGGCGATCTCGCGACATTGATTGTTTACTTCGCTATCACGCTGGGCATCGGCTTTTGGTGCTCGAAGCGCCTGACCTCGACGGAAGGCTATTTTGTGGGCGGGAGAAAAATTCCAGGCTGGGCGGTCGGCATTTCCATGCTGGGCACAGCCATCAGTTCGGTCACGTTCCTCGCCTATCCGGGCTCGGCCTTCGCCGGAAACTGGAGCAAACTGGTTCCCGGCTTGACCATCCCCATCGCAGCGGTGTTTGCCGTTTATGTGTTCGTTCCTTTTTACCGCAAAGTGCGCCTGGTGAGCGCCTATGAGTACCTAGAGCGGCGCTTCGGCGCCTGGGCCCGCGTTTACGGGTGCATCACCTGGTCGCTGAACTCCGCCTACCGCATGGGAATCATTCTCTTCCTGCTTTCGCTTCTCATCCGCAAGATGACCGGCTACGACCTCTACGCCACCATTATCGTCATGGGCGTGCTGGTGACGATCTATACAGTCATGGGGGGCATCGAAGCGGTGATCTGGACGGACGTCATGCAAACCATCGTCCTGCTTTTGGGGGGGATTTTATGCATCTCGACCGTCTTTATCGAAATTCCCGGCGGGATCGGCGCCGTGTTCACCCAGGCGATTCAGAACCAGAAATTCAACCTGACCGTGGATTGGAACCTGAATTTCGTGCGGGAAACAATTTGGGTGTTGATGTTATACGGGCTTATGCAGAATCTGCAGGAATTCGCCAGCGATCAAACGAAAATCCAACGCTACTGCGCCGCCTCCTCCGATCAAGGCGCCAAACGATCCGTTTGGATCGGCGGGTTAGGCTGCATTCCCGTTTGGATGATCTTCATGTTCGTCGGGACGTCCTTGTGGGTATTCTATCAAAACTACGCCGGCCAACTCCCCGAAGGCATATTGCCGGACGACGTGTTCCCCCACTTTATTTTGACGCAGCTGCCCGTGGGTTTAGCGGGGCTCGTCATCGCCGCGGCGCTGGCGGCCGCCATGTCCTCCATCGACTCCTGTATGAACGGCGTCTCGACAGTTTTAACAACCGACATCTATCGCCGATTTATGAGGCGAGGCAGCGAAGACCGCCATTATTTAAACGTCGCCCGATTTATCACCGGTCTCGCCGGATTTCTCATGATCAGCGCCTCCGTCTTCCTCGCCTGGATCGTAGAAAACGAGAAGATTCAATTGGAATCGATTCTCGGTCTGGGATTCTTTATCTACTCCGTGCTGGCCTGCGGGGTGGGCGGCATGTACTTCCTGGGATTTTTCACGAAGCGCTCCAACAGCATGGGCGTATTGATTGGAATCATTCTCGCATTTGCGATCACCCTTTGGATGACGCTCAGCGAAATCGGCTATTTCCCCAAAGTCGCCGCCAGCCCGTTCCATCGCTTGATGATCAACGTCTTCAGCAACGTCGCATCCTTCGTCGTAGGCTATTTCGCCAGTTATTTGTTTCCTAAGCCGCCCAAGGAAAAACTGGAGCATTTGACTGTTTGGAATAACGAAACATCGGCGTAATTGAAGGGTTTCATCACACCGGCGGGCGCGGCGTATTATCGGTTTAACAGCGCCCGCCGGATTTTTGCCTCAGGAATATCACCTTCGCGCAGAATCTGGGGCGGGTCGATTCGACAGTCGACAACAGTAGACGGTTTTCGATGCGGCAA
>JAFGTC010000068.1 GCA_016934335.1 Candidatus Omnitrophota bacterium
GCTGATCGAGCCGAACGACATGGCGCCGGTGACAAACCGGCTCGCAATGTTCTGCGCCGGCTCGACCTCTTCGAGGGGAATAGGTTCGTCCGCCCATTTGAAATGCAGCAAACCGCGAATCGTCGCATGTCGGCGGGATTCGTCATTGACGATTTTGGCAAATTGTTTATAGATATCGTAACTGCCGGTCCGAACCGAATGCTGCAATTTCGCCACCGAATCCGGATTCACCATGTGATGCTCGGCGTTTCGGCGCCATTGATAAAGTCCGCCCAAATCCAAATCCGGATGGGGTGCGCTGTATGTGGGGAAGCCGAACTCATGGCGAATCAGGGCCTCTTTGGCGATCAATTCAACCGGGACGCCGCCCAAACGCGAGGCGGTTCCAGTAAAATATTTGTCAATGAGTTTTCGCCCTAAACCGACCGCTTCGAAAATCTGCGCGCCGCGGTAGCTCTGCAGGGTCGAGATTCCCATTTTAGAGAAGACTTTCAGTAATCCCTTGCCGATCGCTTTGATGTAATGCTGGATCGCGGTTTTGATGTCTTCGACGCCTTCGATCCTGCCGTCTTTGACAAGTTTCTTAATAGTTTCAAAAGCCAAATAGGGATTGACCGCTCCGGCGCCATACCCCGCCAAAAGCGCGAAATGCATTACTTCGCGCGGTTCGCCCGATTCAATCACCAAACCGACTTTCGTGCGCGCTCTTTCGCGAATCAGATGATGATGAACGCCGGCGCAGGCGAGCAGCGCGGGAATCGGCGCCCATTTTTCATTCATTCCCCGATCGCTGAGAATAATCAAATCCACGCCGTCTCCGACTGCTTGAGAGGCTTCGGCGCAGATTTTATCCATTGCTTTATCAAGGCCCGCTTCGCCGTCTTCGACGCAGAACAGAGTTTCAATCGTTCGAACTTTCATCCGGCCTTTCATGCTATGCCGAATTTTGGCGAGTTCTTCATTCGTGAGGATGGGTTGATCAAGTTTTAACTGCCGGCAGTGCTCGGGCGACTCGGCCAACAGATTTTTTTCGCGGCCGATGTAAGTCCGCAGCGACATCACCAATTCTTCGCGGATGGGATCGATCGGCGGATTGGTCACCTGCGCGAACAGTTGCTTGAAGTAGTTATAGAGAAGCTGAGGACGATCGGAAAGACAGGCCAGCGGCGTATCATTGCCCATGGAGCCGACCGGTTCATAGCCGTTTTGCGCCATGGGAATCAAGATAAATTTCTGATCCTCATCCGTAAACCCGAAAGCCTGCTGACGCTGGATCAGGGGGATATGAGAGCGCAGTTCGCCGGCCGGTTGATAGGCATCGGGCAAATCGGTCAACGTCACTTGATTCCGCTTCAGCCAATCGCCATAGGGCTGACTCTTGGAGCGCCTCTCCTTGATTTCCTGATCGTCGACAATACGGCCTTCCTCGGTATCGATCAGAAACATGCGTCCCGGCTGCAAACGGCCTTTCTGTTCAACATTTTCCGGAGGGATGTCGAGCACGCCTACTTCGGAGGCCATGACGACCATGTCGTCCTTCGTCACAACATAACGCGAAGGACGCAATCCGTTTCGATCGAGCACCGCGCCGATCTTGACGCCGTCAGTAAACGCCACTGATGCGGGACCGTCCCAGGGCTCCATCAAACAGGAATGATATTCATAAAAATCCTTCTTGTACTGAGGCATGCTTTCATGACCGCTCCACGCCTCGGGAATCAGCATCATAACGGCATGATCGAGCGGCCGTCCGCTCAAGACCAGCAATTCAAGCGCGTTGTCCAGAACCGCCGAATCGCTGCCCCCGGGCGTGCAGATGGGAAACAGTTTTTTGACGTCAACGCCGAATCGTTCGCTTTGAAACATCGACTGGCGCGCATGCATCCAGTTGATATTGCCGCGGAGGGTGTTGATTTCGCCGTTATGCGCGAGATAGCGGAAGGGATGCGCAAGATCCCAGGTGGGGAAAGTATTGGTGCTGTAGCGCTGATGTACAATAGCTAGACCGGATTGCATATCCGGATCGCTTAAATCGGAATAAAATCTGCCGACTTGATCGGCCAGCAGCAGTCCTTTATATACGATCGTTCGACTCGAAAAACTGGGGATATAAAAGTAACCGGAATCGTTGTGGTCGAGAGCGGCCTTTTCGATGACTTTCCGAATTACATACAACTTGCACTCCAACGCTTGCTGAGAAGAAACGCCGGCGCCCCGTCTTACGAAAATCTGCCGAATCACAGGTTTGACGTCGCGCGCGATGCGGCCAAGATAGGCGTCGTCATTCGGAACGTCCCGCCAGCCAAGCACTTCCAGCCCTTCATCGACGATGGTTTTTTCGATGAGGTTTTCACACCAAATTCTCGGCTCGGCTTCGCTGGGAAGAAAGATCATCCCCACGCCGTATTCGCCTTCCGGAGGGAGATCGAAGGGAAGCGATTCACAGTCTTTCCGAAAGAACGCATCCGGCGTCTGCAGGATGATTCCCGCGCCGTCGCCGGTTTCCGGATCACAGCCGCATGCGCCCCTGTGAGTCAAATTAACCAGAACCTGCAGCGCGTTATCGATCAACCCATGAGATTTGACGCCCTTTAGATGAGCGACGAATCCTACGCCGCAATTATCATGCTCATAAAAAGGTGCGTAGAGGCCCTGGGCTTGCTGACGAAATCCTGTCTTCATGATACCGCCTTTTTTTTCGTTACTGGAGCATAAAGTCCACCCAAAGTTGGATCCTTATAATAAATCAATCGTAGTACGGTATTGCGATAATTTCCTTTCACCTATACATAAGGAGACGCTGATCAAACACCCACCAGCCAAAAAACCTGCGATGATAGATGATCCTCGTAAAATTATAGCGAAGTGAACGCCATTTTACTTGAAATTAAGCCGATTCATTCCGCATGACTCTGCGCCTCAATCGTGGAAAAACACCATTGATGTGCTGTTAAACCACCAACTAATGGCAAAATATTTCCATTAATTATCGCCATTCTTTTTCCAGCAAAAAGCATTATATCCATGAAATAAAAAACGTCCAGTCTACATATTAGCCTTTTTTTAAGAAAATCGGGATGCGGTGAATATTCTCTCGATACACAGATACCCCCATCCAATTGACGACATCAGGCGGAATATTTTCCTATATAATTAGATAAATTTTTAACTATTAGGGGGGGATGCCTTCAATCCTCTTTCCATGAATGTCTTATTAGAAAAAAATGGAGGGGAAACGATTGAGAATTTAGTCCAATCGCCGCAAAGAAAACTCTAGGCTGGATCGATATTCCGATAAACAATAAATTTACGATCAAATACGAGCAACGCCAACGCCAAAAAGGAATCATTCATAGCGCCGGTTATGTTTTCCTCTTTGATTATTCAAACTGATCCCAGAGTCTCTTAATTTCAGTATAAACCTGGTTCGAGATGTCGCGATAAGAACGGCCTTCGATATGGAGTGGTTGGCCAAAGGATATTTGCACTTTATTTCGCTTCGGCCATCCGGCGCCGGCGGGCAGAACTTTTTCTCCGCCTTTCACGGCGACTGGAAGAATAGGTATTTGCATATTTTTGGCCAGTACGCCGACGCCTTCGTGAAATTCGCCCCAGGATCCGTCTCTCGTACGGCCGCCTTCGGGGAAAAACAAAATATTCCAGCCCTTATCGACCAGTTCGCCGGCATAAGCCATGCTGGTTCGATATCCGGCTGTTTGGGGAAAAGGAAAGATATTGAAGAAAATCGTGGCGATCTGCCAAGCCATCCACTTCCCGATCTTAATGGAAAGCGGATTTCCATCCGTATCAAAATACTCCTTCCAAGCCGCCGGACACACCCGCCTGCCGAGACGTCCGGGCAGCAAATTCATGATCATGGCGGTGTCTACATGACTAGTATGATTGGATGCAATCAACAAGGGCGCATCAAGGCTGCGAACATTTTCCAGACCGCGGCATCGAATATCACAGTAGCGCATCAACGCCGGCTTGATCACAATCCGGTGGAACATCCCTCGAATCAATCGGCAACAAGGCGACAAGGTCCAGCGCCGAAACGGCAGCGATTGAATAACGCCGACGCGCTTCTCGATCATGCAGTTCAATTCAGACGCCGTCGTGTTCGGAGTAATGGATTCATCGTCGATATCGATCCGGTACTCCTCTTCCAAACGCGAAATGAGTTCCACTCGTCCTATGGAACTCATGCCTAAATCTCGGCCCAATTGCGCATCATCCCGCAGCGAGGAAAGGGGGATTCCAGCCATTTCGCACAAAATTTGCTGCAGTTGCGTTCCCTCTGACGAGTGATCTACGGGAGAAAGGTTGGCGATGGAAGAAAGTTCTTTGCGAACTTCGGGCTTCTTGATTTTTAAAGTCGTCGTCTTGGGAAATTCGTCATGAGGCCACACGCTCCACGATTCGATGCGCTGCTCCGGGGAAATCTGCGTGTTTATCTCCTCAACGATAGATGGAACGTCTTTGTTTCTATTTTGCAGCAAAAGAACGGCATGTACGACTTCTTCCTGCTCGCCGACGCCGATCACACAGGATTCTTTTACATCGGGATGCGCATCCAAGCATTCCTCGATATCCTCCGGATACACATTGACGCCGTCTGAAGTGACGATGATGTCTTTTTTACGACTCCGTATGTACAAAAAACCGTCGGCGTCTATTTCGCCCACATCGCCGGTCTTAAACCAATCGTCCTCAAAAGAATCCCGCGTGGCTTGATCGTTTTTGTAATATCCGGAGAAGACGTTCGGCCCCTGCGCCATAATTTCCCGGTCGCCGTTCAACCGGATCGAAACGCTTCGCAAGGCTTGCCCCACTGCGCCCAATCGAGGCTTTCCCGGTCGAGTGGCGGTTAACACCGGGCTGGTTTCGGTAAGGCCGTAGCCTTGGATTAATTCAAAGCCGAGATTTTTCCAAAACAGTTCCACATCGCGAGGCAGCGAAGATCCGCCCGAAACAAATAAATGAAAGCCTGTGTTGAATTGGCGGTGAACCGGATAAAAATAAAATTGACGAAGCCGCCGGGGCAGCCGGGAGGCCATCGCCATTCCCAGCCGCAAATAACCGGATAAATGCTTTTCTCCCAGCGCATTTTCAATGCGCATCTTGAGTAAAGCCAGCAAACGAGGCACTAGAATCATAGCGGTGATCCGATCCCGCTGAAACGCTTCGGATAAGGCGGAGGGCTTCAAAGCGTTCAAGTAAAGCACAGAACCTCCGCTCGACAGGGGCGTCCAAAATCCCGCTGTTTGCTCGAGCGCATGACTGAGCGGCAGGACGGACAACAATCGATATGTCGGATCAACGGGAATAATATCCAGGATGTCCAGTAAATTGCTGGCGATATTGCGATGCGTAAGAACGACGCCTTTCGGATTTCCCGTCGTACCTGAGGTGTAAAGAATCTCAAAAAGATCGTCCGGTCGAATTTCGGGAAGATTCTCTAAAGGCGTTCTTGTTTTTAGATTATCCAAAAAGTCGTCTATATAGACCGTGGGGATGGGAAGACCGGGGTCTCGCCGGGTCATGCTGCGAAACAGCAATTTCGCTTCCGTCTCCCGGCCTACGCGTACCACAAAATCCGTCGTATTGCGCGCATCCAACGGAATCAAAACCACGCCAGTCAATGCACAGGCGCATAATACGATTCCCCATTCGGCGCGGTTCGGCGACCAGATTAGAATCCGATCGCCTTTCTGCAGCCCCTGATCCTGAAAAAACGCAGCGCACTGCAGAGAATACTCAAAGATTTCCCGGTACGAGCAACGGAGAATGCGAAATCCGTTAAAGAAGGATAGCGCATCCCGTTCACTGTGATCGGTAAACGTACGAACTACTTCGGCAAGAGTTTGAAATGACTTATTTTGCATGACGGCTCCCATAGCATAGCATGATAGCCGAATTCCGCGATTCCATGCAATTGCCGCATGCATACGTTCTTACTTTGCGGCGCTCACTGCGCACTTGTCTTCTTTGTTTACAATTTCAGGCGCAATGCGCTGCATGTGACGCAGTTGAATTCGGCCCTCCGGATAAAAAATGGCCAAACGGCGAGAAAGATTGCGTAATTCGCGGATATTGCCCGGATAGGAATAGCACTCCAGCGTTCGCAGAGCATTGCGATTCAATCGATTGAAATTATCTTGTCCCATAAAATGTTGGATGAGAATGGGGATGTCTCCGCACCGTTCGCGCAATGGAGGCGTGCGTACTTGCAACACGCAGAGGCGATCGTACAGATCGGAGAGGAATTGACCGTTTTGGCAGTCGCCTTCGATATCGCGATTGGTGGCCGCGATGATGCGCGTGCGGATTTTCAGCGGTTTTCCAGCCCCGATGCGAGTCAGAGTTCTCGCTTCCAAGAAGCGCAGCAGGCGGCCTTGGGTTTCCAGAGGCAAAGAACCGATCTCATCAAAAAAGACGGTTCCTTCGTGGGCGGCTTCCAGATAGCCGATTCGCCGATTCAGCGCGCCGGTGAACGCCCCGCGCTCATGCCCGAACA
>JAFGTC010000006.1 GCA_016934335.1 Candidatus Omnitrophota bacterium
CTTTCACCCTCATCGAATTGTTAATTGTTGTCGCTATCATTGGCGTCCTGGCTGCGATTGCAGTTCCCAATTTTCTGAATGCCCGCATCAGATCCAACATCGCTCGAGGATATGCGGATATGCGCGCCCTCGCGACAGCCATTCATGAAAACCGCCTCGAGCGCAATGTTCTTCTGGTAGATGCCTGGGATGGCTGTAAAGATTGGGGAACAAAGCGCATTTACCAAGCGTTTAACGGCGTCGGCCGCCGCATTGGAGGACGCTGTTCTCATTTTCAGGTTTTTGCTCCCCTGACAACGCCCGTCGCTTATATCCCCTCGATTCCATTGGATCCATTCGCCGGCCCCGATCGCCGAAAAATGACGCTGTCGGCCGTTGGGAATTATTGGAACACCAGCGCCTATGGATATGCCGATAACGATCCGGAAGATGAGGGGATCGATCATGGCCTGCGCGCCTATACGCAAGAGAATGCCCCGCGCTTCGGATTGCGCGAGTTGAAAACAGACGAATTCATTCTTATAAGCATCGGACCGGATGGAAAATTCGGGATTGGCGAGTTGTACGGGGGGCACGAAAGTTACGCCTTCCCTTTCGACGTTTCGAACGGAGTTACTAGCGTGGGGGATATCGTCCTTCGAGAATAGTATGGCAGGGCTCAAAGGTAGGCTCAAAGCTTGGTAGGGTGGGCTCAAAGCGCAGCGTAGCCCACCACACGATCCATTCCCCACTATCCACTATCCTGTCCATCCAACGCATCCCGGCCATCCTGATTCAAAATTCACCACGATCCACTCCCCACTATGAACATACTCGTACGCGCGCCTGGAAACTCCGGCCGGATGACTTATTACCAACAATATTTTTGGAACGCTGAGAAGATTTGTCAAAAAATAACTAGACAATGGGGGATGCTGCATATTAAAGTTGAACCGGATAAATTTTATTTCAACAACCATGCAATGAAGGAGAGTGAGATGAAGCGTTCCATCCAATTCAATCTGAATGGAAAAACTCAAATCCTGACGGTTGAAGAAAGTCGTAAACTGTTATGGGTTATAAGAAGCGACCTGGGCCTGACGGGCTGCAAATACGGATGCGGTCGAGGATATTGTGGAGCGTGCACAGTTCTTGTGAACAATCGAACCGTCCGGTCGTGTATTTATCCCATCAGCTTCGTGGACGGGAAAGAGGTCGTCACAATCGAAGGCTTGGCGAAGAATGGAAAACTACACCCGCTCCAGAAAGCTTTCGTCGATCATGACGCTTCGCAATGCGGGTATTGCTCCCCGGGAATGATAC
Source organism: Candidatus Omnitrophota bacterium (assembly GCA_016934335.1). GTDB lineage: Bacteria > Hinthialibacterota > Hinthialibacteria > Hinthialibacterales > Hinthialibacteraceae > JAFGTC01. The sequence continues at coordinate 1,303 of JAFGTC010000006.1, forward strand.
TCACCGCCTACACTCTTTTATTGAACAATAAGCGGCCGAGTTACGATGAAATCATCCATCATATGGATAAAAATCTATGCCGGTGCGGATCTCATACTCGCATAGTTCGAGCCATTCAGGCCGCCGCTCGTGAAATGAATACAGGAGAGTTGCGATGAAAGAAAACAACGGAAAAAATATCATGGAGCTAGACTTTTACGATTCCGAAGAATTCATGCTCAAAACAAACCGGCGCGATTTTCTCAAGATAATCGGAGGAGGAATCGTTGTCTTCTTTGCGGTCGAAGACGCCGCTGAAGCGCAGCAAAGAGGAGACAGAAGACTTCCGGAGGATGTCAATGCTTTCCTCAAAATCGGAGAAGACGGCCGCGTCGCCTGTACAACGGGAAAGATCGAGATGGGGCAGGGGATTATCACGTCTTTAGCGCAGATGCTGGCGGATGAACTGGATGTCTCTTTGGATTCCGTCGACATGATCATGGGGGATACGGATCTTTGCCCCTGGGACAGCGGGACGCACGGCTCGCGATCCATTCGCTTCTTCGGCCCGCCGCTTCGGGCTGCGGCCGCCGAAGCTCGATCGATTTTGTTGGAAATGGCTGCGGAACATTTGAAGATTTCCCGCGATCGATTGAAAACTCAAAACGGAGTCGTCTATGACGCCGCCAACGACCAAACGAAAGTTACGTACGCCCAACTCACCAAAGGAAAGAAGATCGTAAAGCGTTTAGATCAGACTGCTGTTCAAAAAACCGCATCGCAGTTTAAGATCATCGGAACGCCGCAGCGCAAAACCAATGCCGAAGAGCTGGTGACGGGAAAGGGTAAGTTCGCGGGCGACATCCAATTTCCAGGAATGCTATATGCGCGGATTTTGCGTCCGCCGTCTCACCTCGCAATCCTGAAAAGCGTTGACGTCTCCGCCGCGGAAAAGATGGAGGGAGTGCGCGTTCTTCGCGAGGACGATTTTATTGCAGTTCTTGCCGGCTCTCCCGACCGGGCCGACGCCGCTCTCCGTGAAATCAAAGCCGAATATGGCGCGCCAGACGCGAATTTGGATGATGAAAATATCTTCGATCATCTTCTGAAAAATGCTTCCGGCGGGAATCCATCCGATCAGGGCGGCGATTTGGCGGAGGGGGAAAAGAACAGCGCCGAGATCATCGAAAAAACCTATTTGAACAGTTATGTGGCTCACGCTCCTCTCGAACCTCATGTCACGACCGTCTGCGTCGAGGGAGATCGCATCACTTTTTGGTCTTCCACGCAAAGCCCTTTTCGCTTGAAAGACGCCGTCGTCGATATTCTGAATGCGCCGGCCGATCAGGTGCGCGTCATCACCCCTTATGTCGGAAGCGGATTTGGCGGCAAACGCAGCCGCAACGCCATTGAAGCGGCGAAAATTCTGAAACTTGCGGGAAAATCGGTTTCATCGTTTCAGTTGGCGGGAACCCGCGAAGAAGAATTTTTCTATGATACGTTCCGGCCGGCCGCCATCGTGAAGATTCGAGCGGGGATCAACGATAAGGGGCGCATTTCTTTCTGGGATTATGGAGTTTACTACGCCGGGCAAAGAGGGGCCAATCAATTTTATGATATTCCTCATCACAAAACCGCCGTTTACGGGCGGGGAGACGCGCATCCGTTCGATACGGGAGCATGGCGGGCGCCGGCGAACAATACGAACACATTCGCGCGGGAATCGCACATCGATCTGTTAGCGTCGGCGGCGGGAATCGATCCATTGGAATTTCGTTTCATGAACTTGAAAGACGAAAGAATGATTCGGGTTCTGAAAGCGGCGGCGGATCAATTCAATTGGACGCCGGCCAAAAGCCCGAGCGGGCGCGGCTATGGCATTTCGCTTGGCATCGATTCTGGAACTTATGTCGCCCACATGGCTGAAGTGAAAGTCGACAAGGAAAGCGGAGAAGTTCAAGTAGTGCGCGTTGTCTGCGCTCAGGATATGGGATTGAGCATCAATCCCGAAGGCGCCAGGATGCAGATCGAAGGCTGCATTACGATGGGATTGGGGTATGCTTTGACGGAAGAAATCCATTTCCGGAACGGGGAAATATTCGATTTGAATTTTAATTCATATGAGATCCCCCGATTTTCATGGCTGCCGAAAATCGAAACCGTCATCATCGATGATAAAGACGCCCCTGCGCAAGGGGGAGGAGAGCCTGCCATTATCTGCATGGGAGCGGTTATTTCAAACGCGATTTATGATGCGACGGGCGCTCGCGTTCTGCAACTGCCCATGACGCCCGAACGGATTCAAAAAACGATGTCTCTTTAGCCGGGTGGAAGCGGGAATAGAGGGGATTGCTATGCTTGTCAATCCTCTCTATGTTTGCGCCGCCGCGTTTTACTCCCAGCCTGGATAACGAAAAGATTTGAACCAGGATGGCCTGGATGCGTTGGATGATCGGGATGGTAAGGGATGGTGGATAGTGGGGAGTGGGGAGTGAGGAGTGGGGAGTGGATGGTGGGGGGATTCTGAACCAGGATGGCCGGAATGCGTTGGATGATCAGGATGGTAAGGCATAGTTGGTAGGGTGGGCTTGAATGGTAGGGTGGGCTCAAAGCATGGTAGGGTGGGCTCAAAGCGCAGCGTAGCCCACCTTGATAAGTTTGGTAGGGTAGAGATAAAAGCGCAGCGCGCCGCCACGATGCGCACTGATAGGAGCGGCATGATGAACCGGCGATGTTTTGTCTGGTTATGTTTGATCTGCATCTACGCGGGTACAGAGGGTAGGGTGGGCTCAAAGCGCAGCGTAGCCCACCATGATGCGCACTCAAACCCGGTGCAAAATCAATCCTCCCCCCAGTTTCAATCCAACCCCTCGCCGGATTATCTTCTCGGCGAACCGGGGCACTGCGCGCACTATTGTTTGGACGGATGGGAGGGAGTCGTTCCTGCATCGACCGTCAAAACCTTTTCTCTGTGTCTTGGATCTCAAGCGTCCATGCATGGACAACTTTTTCAATGGCTTCAACTTCATGCGACTAAAGAAAACGGAGAACATTTTTCCGTCTGGATTCTGACGAATCAATATCCCCTCGCAACAATCATGGAAGCCCGAAAATCCGTCGCCCGTTATATTCTTCAGGAAGGCGGGAAGAAAGCGGTCGAATTTCGCCGCCGGTACGCCGGGGGGGCGGCGCTTCCGATGCTCGGCGCTTGGGAGTACTTGTTTCCGCAGCCGGTAGAGGCAACAAGTTCCGTGTTATTGTCCGATCGTATGCGATGCCTGGGCCATGCGTACACGTTAGAAAAACGGGTGAAAACAGAGCCAGCCTCCCCGCCGGATCATGCGGCGGTTCTTGAACTTTTATCCGATGCATTCATTGGCGTTCCCCATAATACGAGACAAAAAGACGGCGGTCGGCGTTATGACGATTCCGATTATGAATACGTTCGCTTGACTCGAACCGATTACAACGAAATGATCCAAGCGGGCATGAACTGCTTCCGGGTCGATTTGGAGCAGGCGGGTTGGATCGAAAACCTCCCGGTGTTTTATTGGGGGATCAGCGGCAAGGATATCCAGTATCCCGAACACCTGTATCGAAGCAATTACCTCGGCCCGATTCTGTTCCTGGATGAACCTGGAGTCTGCACCAGAGACCATGTGATACGCCCGCGTCTGCGGAGTGATCCGGCGTTCCGAAAATCCATCACGCCGCAAATTTGTTTTGAAGAGTTTCAGAAGTATTTTGACGAGGCGAAAAACCGTAAGAACCCGACGGCTTTAATTCAGTCGCTGGCCGATCGCAATGATGCGGACATCGGCGATATGAATTTCCTTCAACAAAACCTGTACACGTGGGAAACTCTGGCCAGCACAGCATTGTACCAGTTGGCGGAAGACAAGACGGGGCCGCCATCCGCGATTGTTTTTGAACCGCCGGGACGCATCGGCTCTCGAAGGACGTTGCCGGAAATGAATATGGCTTACTTATGTCAGATTCCGGTTGACCGCCCCGGGAATTTCACGGATATCATTTACGGCTTTTTGCGGGGCGCGGCGAGAGCGGCGAATAAGTCATGGGGAACAAGCATCTATGGCTCCGTCAGCCGCAATGACGCTTTCTGGCATCTGACTCACGCCTACGACCTGGGCGCGCAGTGGTTCATGTTTTGGGATACTCATCGATTAGCGTGCGTGCCGTATGAGGAATGTCTGGCGTTAAGCAGGAATCTCCGGAATCATATTGACAATCATCCGTATCGGGACATGAAGAAATTGAAGAAAGCCGCTGAAATCGCCCTTCTTTTTCCTGCGGGTTATAACCTCGGCCACGTTCATATGGGAAAAGGAAATCTCTGGGGCGTCGGCGAATTGAATTTAGAGCGCGCCAATCGGCATGGCGTAAAATACCGCACCGTCATGGGAAATCTATTCGCGGAAATCGAGCGATGTCTCCGGTTTGGAATTGCGTTCGATCTGTTCTGGGATCTTCCGGCTTTTCAGCCGGACGGCTATCGCGAAATTGTGCGAATCCGTGAAGACGGGCGCGTGGAAGTGGAGGAAGGCGGGAAGCGCCTTGTTCATGACGGCCCGAGAACTCCCGCCCGCCCGGGTGGAGATCCCCCGCGGATTGCGGTTGATGTTTCTACGGAGGAAGGGAGCGTTCCCTTGGAAATGACCGCCCGCGCTCGCTTAAACGAAGGCTCGTCTCTCATTTATTACACATCGGGCGCCAATAAAAACGGCGTTTATGTCAACTCAAAAGTATTTTGGGAATTGTACGGTCCGGAAGAGGAAGACTACCGCATTCTCTCGCATGAATTTCGAGACGCCGATATTCAGGATCATGGAAGCCGAAGCACCGTGGAAATCACGTTCCGGATTGAAGGTCCCGGCGTCTACAGACTGCGCGCTTCGACCTGCGACCTGGCGGGGCGTACAGCGGTTGACTGGAAAACGATCAAAGCCGCCTCTTCATTTTGATAGGAAGCACGCCGCTCATTTTGTTATGAACGCCCGGAAGATAAACGGCGGCACTCGGCCAAGATCAGAAACGGGTTAAAGTAATTCGATGGACAGAATCATGGATTGAATCTAAGTGAAGGAAAATGAGTGGCTGGGGCGGCAGGGCTCGAACCTGCAAACTCCAGATCCAAAATCTGGTGACTGTACCAATTCGTCTACGCCCCAATTTGCGGTTAAATTCTATTTCCTTTCGCATTTGTGTCAATGCCCGTTACCGGCTTGCAGGAAAATGAAATCGCTTCTCCTCATTCCAGGAGAGAGTCTCTTCTTTCGGCGTTGTTAAACGCCTATACTATCGTGATTTCCATACGTGAAACCTATCTAGAATCGCCCGGTGCGGCAATCTTTCAGGAGTAGATCTAATGAGACAAGGCATTCTCTTCGTTTTGACCATGGCAGCTGCAGATGTATACGCTCAAGGCGGCGCTCCCGCGGGAGGCCCCGGCGGCGCTCCTGCGCCCGATCCCTGGCAGGGCATGGGGCAGTTTCTGCTCATGATGGGCAGCATCTTTGCCATTTTCTATTTCCTGCTCATCCGCCCGCAGCAAAAGCAGCGGAAGAAGCATGAGGATCAAGTGAACAGCCTCAAAAAAGGCGAACGGGTCGTCGCCGCCGGCGGGATTTATGGTTCGATCATCGGCATTAAAGATGACAAAGCGGTCATTAAAATTGCGGAAAATGTCAAGATCGAAGTGTTGAAATCGTCGATCACTCATATTATTTCGGGGGAAGAATCAAAATGAAAACGATATCAGCTCATTCCTGCCGGTTGTGGGTCGGCGTACTCGCCATGGCGGCGTTATTCGCGATCGATGCGCCGGCGGCGGGGCCGTTTGTTTCTCAATGGAGCCCAGGCGAACTGGCGCAGGTGGAGCCGTTCGAATCGACCGGCAAATGGGCGGGGACGCACTATTTTTACTGGTACGATTATCCCAATCGCCATTTCTTCGACAACGCCGCTCACACCGACGACGGGCTTCAGGATCATTTTCCCGACGCCGAGTTCGTGAGTTACAACTCGATCGAGTGGCATGAAAAGCAGTTGGCCGATTGCGAAGAAGCGGGGATCGATTTTATCCTGCCCGTCTATTGGGGCGTGGTGGATAACTATTTCCGGCCGGGGGTATCGTTCAGCGTTCTCGGATTGGGGCCGCTGCAGACCGCCGTCGAACGGCGCGAGCGCGCCGGTCTGTCTTCGCCCAAAATCGGCATGTTTTACGATACCTCGACCCTGCTTCCCGGCATTCGCGGCGAACAGCGCTCCGAGCGCTACGATCTTCGCACCGATGAAGGTAAGGATCTTTTCTACCGGACCATCCGGGATTTCTTTTATCAAATTCATCCCAAACATTGGGCGGCGATCGGCGGCCATCCTCTCGTTGTTCTCTATGGCAGCGGATTCGCCAAAGATCATGACGAAAGCACGGCCGTCTATGTGTATGAGCAATTCCGGCGGGATTTCAACGGCGTGCGCCCTTATATCATTTACGATAGTTCCTGGAATTTTCGAAGAGACGCCGCCACGCAGTGGGGGGCGGCGTTGAACGGCCCCAATATTTTCGGGAGCGTCGCGCAAATCGGTCCGGGCTATTGTGACGCCGCCGTTCCAGGACGCAAGACGCCCATCCGCGACCGCGAAAACGGAAACTTCTACCGGTGGAGTTGGAACAAGGTTTTGAACAATGACATCAACATTGTTCTATTGGAAACCTGGAACGAAATGCACGAAGGCACGGACATCTGCGAATCCCGCGAATACGGCCGGCAGTACATCCAGATCACGCGGGAATATGTAGACAAATGGAAGCGGGTAGAGAAGGCGACGGATTCGATTGTTCTGCAGAATCCCGATCTTCTCCCGCCGCCGCCGTCGACGGAGGGCGGTGAATATCGAGACGCCGCGTCGGTTCGCATCACGCTCGGTCAGGGCGGGCGATCGGAAGGGATTTCGCTGGTTTCCGGCAACGAAGACGGCGTCGTCGAAAACGCCGAGATCGGCGGTTCTCCCTGCACGCGCACCATCGTCGCAGGCCACACGTATATGTATTTCTCGATTGTCGATCCGTTTTATTACGATAATCGCCAGCCCATGGTTCTTGAATACACAATCTGGGACGAGGGGCATGACTGGCAATGCCTGCAGTACGATTCATTCGACAAGAGCGCGACGCTCGACGGCGCGTACAAAGATGCGGAGCATTTCACCTGCCGGAATTCGGGGCAATGGAAGACCTGCCGCGTCGAGTTGGAAGACGCCCGTTTTGTCAATCGGCAGAATCGCGGGGCCGATTTTCGCTTCTGCGTCGTCGGCGGCAGCCTGGCGGTCAAGGACGTTGTGATCAAAAAACTTTCCGCTGCACCCTGAGGGACAGTCATTCCGGAAGAGAGGCGACGACCCGAACGGGGAAACGATGGGAGAAGCGCATTCGGGGCGTTGAATCAGTTTTCCCGCATCTCTTTCGCCTGCTTCACGATTTCATAGGCGTCGGGGATGAAGATCTGCTTCCCGATGGGTGTGCTGTTTCTTTGAATCAAGTCCGTAATGCCGGCCGGGGTCAGGTCCGGATTCACGCTGCGAACCAGCGCCGCGATCCCGGCCGCCTGGGGCGCGGTGTTGGAGAGCCCGCAGGATAGATCGACCGGCCATGTCTCCCACTCGCCGAACATATAGCGGTCGAAAAATCCCAGACCTTCGCCATGGCTGCTGTAATTGAAGCTGGGGCGCAGTACGCCGGGATGCGCGTCGGGGAAATGAAACCAGGAAACGGTGACGCCCCGATCAACGGCGTCCTGGATCGCTTGAATGACGTTTTCATCTGTATTGAACCAACCCGCCCAGCTGGCGGAGATGACGTCCGCCTGCTCTCCGGCGGCGTAGCGGAATGATTCCGCGATATTCCGCCCGTATTCCTCGCGATTCTGAATCGAGTCGGCGCTGCATAGAATGGGGATCAATTTTGCTTTGGGGGCGACGGCCAGGAGAATGCGGCTCATTTCGGTTCCATGGAAATTCATGTTTGGCGAGTCGAACGTCCTCGGACCGAAATGCGCGGTTTGGATAATACTGTCTTTCAATCGGGGGTGATGAATATGGAAGCCCTGATCGGTGACGGCCGCGACAGCGTTTTCCCCCTGCGTAATTTCCCACGCTTTCTGGCAGTTCAACGCGTTGAGGAACCATGGGATTTCGGTATCGACGCCCAGAGCCGCGGGTGCATCCAGGATGTTGAATTCAAAAAACGCCTCTTTGTTCTTCCTCTTGAATTTCCCCGTGGCGGGATCCTGCTCGATGTTGGAAAAATGGTTTTCTCCCTGGATGGATTTCATGTGCCAGACGCGCTGCGAACCTTGCAGCAGGATTTGGCGGATTTCGGAGGCGGTCTGATCGGGCCGCTTCTCTCGGACCAGGGCGGCCGCTCCCGCGGCGGATGCAGCGGCGTCGGCCGGCGCATCCCGTATGCCTTGGGTCGTGAAGAGATCGATTGGAATGGATTGAATTTGTTTATTGAACGGCTTTCCCGCATCGTCCATCAAACTGGATTGCCAGCTCAACCGACCTATCGTCATGCATCCCAGTTCGTGAAGACGTTGAATGACGCCGATGTCTTCCTCTTCTGCGGATAGATCGCCGGGGACGACGGGCAGCGCGTCTATTTCAATCAGCGCCCGGGCCAATGAAAGCAGAGCCTCCCCATCCCATTGAGGAGGATCGGGGATCAACACGATCTTCGGAGCCTCCCGGCCCATTTCTTCCAGGAGATCGAGCGGTTGTTTGGGAGATTGCCGGCAGGCGTGAAATTGAATGACGGCGTTCGGCGCGGCCATGCGAACCGTCGCCGAAACTCGATCGTCCGAATCCATTTGAAGGATGCTGATGCGGACGCCTTCTCCCGTGGCGGCCGCATGCGCGACGGGCAGGCGCATGAAGAAACTCAAAAAATCGGGATAGGGTAAAACCCGCGAGACGATTTGATCGCCCTTCCATTGCACGGAGCCGGCTTCTTTCGTTGGAACAAACGCTTGCCGGCCGGGCGCGGTGCGCTGCAGGGTCTGCCGGATCTCGAAGGGATTAAAATCCTGCGGAAACAGTTGAATCAAATTTAATTTATCTTCGACGAAAACCAGGAGTACGCCTTCCTTCTTCAAAGCGTAAAAACTCATCCACTCCCTGCCGGGAATGTTCGTGTAGAAAAACCTGTCTTCAAATTGATCGGGAAGAACCGGCTGCGTTTCTCGGGGCGGGCCGAACGCTTGGAAGGCATCGTCTTTCGAAACGCCGATATGAATAGAGTCGTTCAAACGATAAGCGGGATCGTAAATCCGCAGATCGGCGACTCGATCGTCAATGATCGTGAATAAATAGCCCCCGCCGCCTTCCATATAATTCAGGATATAGGCGGAGGGCAGATTGTCTTTTTCGTAATCGATGCTGAGTCCGCTGTATTTTGCCGGTTCTCCCAGTTCCCGAATCAAATCGCTGGCCGAAATATGGGCCAGATCGAGCGATTTCACTTGTTCCCATGAGACGGCGGCGCATCCGCTCCGGATAGCGCCCGGAAGGAGAAGGGATAGGAATAAGAGAGAAAGAGAATAAGGGAGTATGTTTCGAAACGAATAAGGCAGGGGCCGGAAGTTTTTGATTGCATCCAACATAATCAAATCTCTCCATGCTTTTCTTTACAATACGGATGAAGGAGCGAAAAGGTTCAGTCCTGAAGAAAGATTTTACCACGAATTCCTACGCGGCCGCCGGCTCTGGCCGGGCGGGACGCTATCCAGACGAAATAAATCATGGCGGCACGCTGCGCTTTGAGCCCTATCCTGCCATTTGAGCCCATCCTACCAAGTATTTCTTTCCCTCATCCCGGTCATCCAACGCATCCCGGCCATCCTGGTTCAAATCTTTTCGCTTACTAGGTGGGCTACGCTTCGCTTTTAGCCCATCCTACCAACTATCTCTTTCCCTCATCCCGGTCATCCAACGCATCCCGGCCATCCTGGTTCAGAATTCCCCCACTATCCACTATCCCTTAGGATTGGGCTTCTTCAACGAGCATGCGCAGGCGCAGGCCGCATTGGTGTAAACGGGGCGGCCGGTTTGCCGTTCGATCCCTTCGATAAGGGCTGCCATGTCATCCTCTTTTTTCAGGCCCAATTGGCGAAGCAGGGTGAAGGCCTCTTCGCGGGATTTGAGATTCTGTCTCTCGGAGAGAAGGACCTGCCGGCACATGTCAATGAGCGACGGCTCTGCTTCGTATTCGGACGGCGGGGCGGGTGAGCCGCCGTTTTGGCGCAGCGCGCATTGCCAGGCTTCGCGGTCTTCCGTCCAGCGGTCGGCGTTGAGCCAGGCGGGCAGGGTTTTGATGGTTCCGTAATCTCCGGCCGCCAGCCGGCTTTGGACATAAGGCGATCGGGCATAGGCTCGGGCGGCGTCGAGGATGTCGTGGAAGGCCGCGCGCTTCATCGCCGATTTGAGAGCCTTGTGCGCCTCCTTTTTGGACGTGCGTCTCTGGGAAGGCCACGCCTGCCATAATTGTTCGAATTCTTCTTCCAGCTCGTCCCGCCCCTCGGGGGGCTTATGGGGGGTATTTTTATCTTGTCTTGTCTTATCTTGTCTTATCTGGGGGGTAACGCAACTGTCTTCGTTACCGGTTATGTTACCGGCGGCGTTGCGGTTACGGTACCGTTTTTGCCGGGCGGCGTTTCTTGCGCGCTCCTTCGTAATCTTGCCGCCGTAAGCCCCCCAATTATGGGCGATTAGACGGCCGTCCTCCGTCTCTTCCAGGAAGCCCGGTTCGCCGCCGGCGCCGCAATCCATCAATGCTTTCTTCCATTTGTCGGGATTGCCGTAATAGTTGCATGACCGGGCGATCTCCGAGCGGGAGACGCCGGTCAAGTCGCCGTCGGGATGATGTTCGATCATCCAGAGCCACAGGTTTTCGACCTTGGCGCGAATCAAATCCGGGTCGTCGCGATGGTTCTTCCCCAGCATTTCACACATGCGGAAAATTTTTGATTCCGTCCGAATTTTCGTATACAGCGGGATGTACATAGTCTCGTTCCTTTTTTCTTAGAATGGGTATTCCTCGTCGCCGTGATGGGAGAGGCCGAAGAACGCCAGTTGTTCCCGATTGAAGACCAGTTGGATTTTGCCGGTGCGGCCGTGGCGGTTTTTCTCGACCAGAATTTCGCGGATGCCGTCCGCGCCGCGTTCGATTTCTTTGGGGCGGTGGATGAAGGCGACCAGATCGCTGTCCTGCTCGATGGAGCCGGAGTCGCGCAGATCGGAGAGCCGCGGGGGCCGGTGTTCGTTCTCGCAGGATCGATTCAACTGGCTGAGCAGCAGAACCGGGCACTGCAGCCGCCGCGCCAGGGTTTTGGCCTGGTTGGTGATGTAGGTGATCTGAGCGACGGCTGATTTAGCCGCCATAAAATCGGGCGGCCAGATCAGCTGCAGATAATCGATGACGATGAGCGAGAGGCCGCCCTGCTCCTTCTTCAGCCATTCACAGCGAGCGGCGATGTCGGAGATCTGCAGGCCGCCACGGTCGTCGATGAAGAGTTTCAGACGTCCCAGCTCGTCGGCTTTTTTCAAGAGCCGCCGGGCCTGCTCCTTGTCGCTGGCGTTTGGATGGGTGGAAAGCGCCCGCCCCAGAATCTCTTCGCCGCTCATCTCCAGCGAGAAGAAGGCGGCGGGGCCGCTCTGGGCGACGTGCAGGGCGATCTGGGCGGCGAGCAGGCTTTTGCCTTCGCTGGGCCGCGCGCCGATGGTCCACAACTCGCCGGCGTTCATGCCGCCCGTCAGGTGATCCAAATCCGCCGTCCCGGTATGGATGTCTTTGAACGGCCGCCCTTCACACTTCCTCTGCAGGCGTTCTTGAAACTGCTCCAGGCAGGAATCGAGATAATCCTGAACGCCCCGCAGGCCATTGCCGGGATCGGCGGCGTTCAAGTCGGTCATTTTCTGGTAGACCTGTTGGGTTAATTCCTGCAGATCGTCGGTCGCCGCCTCCGCGCGTTTCTGGTGAAAGAATCGGATCCATTTGCGCCGCTTCCAGCGATCGATGAGAATCTCGCAATGATGCCGGGTCATGACGCTGGAGGCCGCCGTTTGTTCGGCCAGTTCGATCAGTGCGCCCATCCCGCCGACTCCCTCCAGCCTCCTCTGCTGTTGAAGATGCTCCACCAGCAATTTGGGGCTAAAGCCGCCGGCGTCGTGAAGATGGCAGACCGCCTCGAAAATCGTCTGGTTGCGCGGTTCGTAAAAGACATCGAGGTCCTGCAGAAGTTTTTTGGCCATGATCCGGGATTCTTCGAACCGGAACATCTCGCCGAGAACCTGCCGTTCGATGAGTGAAGAGGGGGGAAGTTCAATATCCATGGCGCCGCTTCCTTTCTTTTGTATACATGCCCTCACTAATAGGGAGCGGCGGCGTATTTTTACCCCGTTAATTTCCACTTCGGGCCTATTTCGGCTTTTTAACGGGCCTCCGATGGGGCGTGGATTCGAATAGGCGAGGGGCGTTTGGCGGTCGGGAATGGGCGAAACAGAGACATTGTTGCGCCGCTTTGTTCAAGGTATCGTTGTAGCGGGTTCGCCGGGATTGCATCCATGGAAGGCGGCCGCTGCATCTTCGATCTTCTCTGAATCGGCGTTTGTGGAGTTTTTTGTATGGAATTCGGTCATAACGAGGGACAAGAACAACCGTCTTCCTGCGCTTTGCGGGCTTGCGAGATCAGCAAGCGCTTCGGCGCAGTGCAGGCGAACGACGGCGTTTCGCTGGCGCTTCATTACGGGCGCATTCACGCTTTGCTGGGCGAGAACGGCGCGGGCAAATCGACGCTGCTCTCCATTCTTTACGGGCTGCTGCCTCCTGACTCCGGGCGGATTGAAATCAACGGGCGGCTCGCCGTCATCCGCCGGCCCGGCGATGCCATCCGCCTGGGCCTGGGGTTGGTGCAGCAGCATTTTTCTCTGGTCGGCGCGTTTTCCGTTCTGGAAAATATCATTCTGGGCCGCGAGGATTTCTTGTTGAACAAGCGCCGGGCCGAGCGCGCGATCCGCGAACGCCTCCAGCCTTTCGGTCTCGATCTTCCTCTGCACCGGCGCGTCGAGACTCTGCCTGTGGGGCTGCAGCAGCAGGTTGAAATCGCCAGGATTCTAGTGCGCCAGGCGCGCATCATGCTGTTCGACGAGCCTACGGCGGCGTTGACCTCAGTGGAGATCGATTCGTTTCTGGGCATCCTGACGAAGCTGCGCGAGCAGGGCATCGCCGTCGCGCTGATCACTCACCGCCTTCCCGAAGTCATGCGCTCCGCCGATGAAGTAACGGTAATGCGCCGGGGCCGCGTCGTCTTTCACGCCGGCATGGCGGACGCATCCGCCGATCGGATTTCCGAAGCGATCGTGGGCGAGCGTCTTCCCGAAGAGCGCTACGATCTTCCCGAACCCGGCCGGCCCCTGCTTCAGGCAAACGGCGCGCAATTCATGTCTTCCTCCTCCGTGAAGCTCGCGCCGCTGACCTTCGATGTTCGCGAGCGGGAAATTCTGGGCGTCGCGGGCGTAGCGGGCAACGGGCAGGAAGAGATCATCGACGGCCTGCTGGGGCGCAGCGCCCTGCAGTCGGGCGAACTCCTGCTGCAGGGCGACGACCTATCCGATTGCAGCCTGGCCGGGAGGAAGCGCCGGGGCATGGCCTATATTCCGCAGGATCGAATCAATCAGGCGCTGCTGCCGCGGCATTCCGTATTCGAGAATTATGCGCTGAACCGATTTTCTCTGCCCGGCGGCGAGCGCATGGTCATGCCGCGCCGCGCCCTGGCCGAACGCATGCGCCGGAGCGTCGGCGAGTTTCAGATCCAGACGCCGTCTCTGCAGACCGGCGTGAGCCGCCTGTCGGGCGGGCATCAGCAGCGGCTTGTGATTTCCCGCGAACTTCTCTCGCGACCCCGGCTGATCATCGCCCACGACCCGGCGCGCGGCTTGGATCTGCGCGCCGCCCGCTTTGTACACGAGAACCTCATGCAGCAGTGCCGGGGCGGAGCGGGGGTGATTCTGTTCTCTTCCGAATGGACGGAACTGTTTCTGCTATGCCGCCGCATCGCCGTTCTTTATCGCGGCGCGCTTGCGAAGATCCAACCCGCCGATCAATGGACGGCGCAGGACCTGGGACGCTGCATGGTGGGCTGGCGGCAGGAGGCGTCATGACCAGAACGCGCCTCGTTTCCTTGATCCAAGCCGTCCTGGCGACCGCGCTGATTTCCTCCCTTTTTCTGTGGATCAGCGGCTATTCGCCGTGGATGGCGCTTCGCACGATCCTGGCGGGATCGCTGGGATCAACCGCCGGCGCCATGCTGATGCTGACCAAAACCTCTCTGCTCATTCTGACCGGCCTGGCCGTGGCATGGCCCTACCGCGCGGGGCTCTTCAACATCGGCGGCGA
>JAFGTC010000069.1 GCA_016934335.1 Candidatus Omnitrophota bacterium
ATGCAATGGATCAAAGATTCCGCCAAAACGTTCGAAGAAATCAAAGGAATCGTTCAGCGAACCCAGGATGCATGCAAAAATGCGCAAACTTCGGCTCAAACCGGTTCAACCCGGCTCGAACAGCTGTTGAATGCCGAAAATCCCGGCAACCCGCTGCGTCCCAAGGATCTCAACAATGGACTTGTAATGGCGACCTAACGAAAAACTAGAGCATCGCTGCAAAATTCACATCTCCAAACGGCGCCCCATGGACGCCGGCCGGGGGAGCTGTATGCCAAATCACGGAGAACTTGGCCAAAATCACTTATTTCCGCGCCGAATCGTCTGGAATCATTACGTTATCGAAGCGTTCAATTGGACATCGAAGGAAAATAGGGAGAAAAAGAGTCAGAGGCTTGATGTTTTTCGCAGCTGGGTGACAAAAAAAATGATGCCCTAGGAAGCGGCCGCCGTTTGAAAAAGATCTCTTTCGCTCGTTCACTGAATGAAGACTTCGAAAGTCCGTTAGATCGTCTTATCATTCTAACGAATCATATGGATGGCATATCGAAAAGCGTTTTTGAATCAGGAAGGTGAGGTTGAATCATGAATCAGATGAATCTGTTATGGGAGAAATGGAATCGCAACCCGTTGTTTATCGCTGCCGTTCTTTGTTTATGGGGGGTGGTTTGTTCGACCGCGATCTGCGAAACCGTCCACTTGAAAGGCGATTCTTTTATCGTCTCCATCGATGCCGGCGCGGGAGACTGGTCGCTGTATGACGCTCGGGCGGATGTATCGTGGCCGTCAACCGGCGCCGCCTCGCTGGGAGCGAAGATCGGCGAAGACAATCGGGATGTAAAAATCAAAAAATCGCCGGATTCTCTGCAAATTTGGGAAGAAGGCGGCGTCCGCGCCTCTTTCCGGCTCGTCGATCACAAACAAACCCTGCAGATCGAATTTGACCAGAAGCCGGAGGAGGGCGTCTCTTTGCTGCGCGACGCCTTGGCGATTCATGCCGGCGACAAGGGATGCGTAATCGCGCCCTGCCGCGAGGGATTACTGATTCCATCCAATAGCGGGAAAGCGTTCTCGCGCATGTTCGGCGCCTCAGACTATGAAGGCTGCCACATGAATATGCTGGGATTGCTAAAACAGGAAGCGGCGCTGATTGTTCGCTGGGATGACGCCTATGTGTTTCCCAAATTGGAAAGCGCGCTGAAGGACGGAAACCCCTCCGAACAGTGCTTAACTACGGAAATCACCCTTCGAAATACGGCGAACCGCATCTGTTTAACTCCGTTAGGAAAGGGAAATTGGAATACCATCGCCGATCATTATCGCGCGATGGCGGAGCGGGACGGATACGCTGTTCCTCTTCGCAGGAAGATCCAGCGCAACAAGCATGTTGAACTGCTGGAGGGCGCGTCCAATGTGAAATTGTGGCAATGCCTCTCGCGCCGCATGAACGAAGAAAGCACGCAGGAAGAATGGGTGAAAATCAACTGGACGTTTGACGAAGCCGCTTCGGTCGCCGAACACATCAAGAACGATCTGGATATCCCGCGCTGCCTGTTTATGATTGGAGGCTGGGGCGAAGGCGGCTATGACGTGCGCCATCCGGACATCATGCCCGCCAATTCGGAATGCGGCGGGAACGAGGCTTTGGCGGAGGCCGCTCGCCGCGTTCAGGATCTGGGATATGTCTTTTGCCTGCATGACAACTATCAGGATATGTACCGCGACGCCGAAAGCTGGGATCCGTCATACATTGAAAAGAGGCAGGACGGTTCATTGGTGCAAGGCGGGCGCTGGATGGGGGGGCGGGCTTATATGGTGTGCGCGCCCAATCAATTGAAATTGGCCATGCGCCCGCAGAATATGCCCGCCATCAAACGAATCATTAATCCCTGGGCGTATTTCATCGACACAACCTACGCCGTCGGACCGCGGGAATGCGCCGATCCCGATCATCCCATCGACCGCAATTCGGACATCGCCTGGAAGATTCAGCTCAGCGATAAAGCGCGCCGCATTTTTGGAATTTTCGGCAGCGAATGCGGAAGAGAATGGGCGTTGGCGCACAGCGATTTCTTCGAGGGATTGGTGGGAGTGTCGGGGCGCTATTACCACCAGTTGAAGCCGGACGACTTAGGCGCGCAAGTGATTCCATTCTGGGAAATGGTGTACCATGACTGCCAGATTATGTATGGAAAGTACGGCTATTCTCCCGCCCAAGCCGGCGCTTATGTCGCTCATCACATTCTTTGCGCGCGCCCGCTCCATTATCACTCCATCCCCAATCACCGCTACTGGCTGGAAAAACCGGCGCCGGCGCCGGTGAAAGACGCCTCCGCGACATTTACCCGTTCGGATCAAGGGTGGGCGGAAGGGCTTCATCCCATGGACGTCTTTTTGAAAAACACGCATGAAATCCTAGGGCCGCTGCATGCGGCGACCGCCCATCAACGATTGAACCGTTTTGTCTTTTTGACGCCGGATAAAACGCTGCAGCGTTCGGTTTACGGGTATGGAGAAGACGCCTCGGAGATCGTAGTGAATTATGGCGCCGAGGAAATACTTGTCCCCTCCCAATGGGGCGGAGAGGTCTTATTGCCCGCCTATGGATTTGTGATTGAGAGCCCCGGATTTGCTGCATTCTATGCCAAGAAGTGGAATGGGATCGAGTATGCGGACGGGGCCTTGTTTACGATCCAGGCGCGAGACGGGCGCAACTTGAATCAATCGTCGCGGATTCGCATTTTTCACGGTTTTGGATCGCCGCTCATTGCCTGGTCGAATAAGATTTATGAAGTGCCGCGCGAGCAGGAGATATCCACTGAATAGAAAGATGCCGGGCGAATTTGCCCCATCCTGCTTCGCAAAATCCCTGTTAAATGCGGGAAGAGCGCATCGATGCGCTCTTTCCGCACACAGCAAAAAAGGCACAGATTAATTCTCGTTCTTCTCTAACTTCACGACAAAATAATAATTCCCTGATTTCAGGTTCACGGTCGTCGCGTCTTCAGTCTGTTCGAGAACCGTCACGCCGCTCGCCTGGTCGAGAGGTTTTTGCATTTCCTGGATAGTGCAGTCTTTCCCGAAAGGGAGGATCGTTTTGGCGGTGGTGTTGGGCGGAACTTCAAACGAGAAAACGTACTCCGTTTCATCGATGTTGCATTTCCACGAACTGGCGATGGGGCCGTATTCGGAGACATATTTGGCGCTGGCGTATTTTAAGGGCCGATCGCCGAAAATCCCCGGTTGGATTACAAAGTCTTGAAAACCGGCTTGCTCTTCGCCGAGTTTAATGCCGCCGATCCCGTTGATGAACCAGGAGCCGATATGCAGATATGAACTATGCAGAATCGAATTTCGGCCTTCCCACGCTTCCCAGATGGTCGTGGCCCCGCGGTGGATCATGTCGCCCCAACCGGGGTAGTCGGGTTGAGTCGCCATGGCGTAAATCAGATCCTGCCGGTTGTGATCCATCAGCGTATTCAGCAGAAAAGCGCCGCCGGTGATGCCGGCGTGGATATGCCCCTGGCGTCGAACCAGGATTTCTTCTTCCAGCCGATCCCAAATGACAGGACGCAGTCTTTCAGGCGGAAGGTCCACCATAATCGCCAAAGCGAGATAGGCCTGGAATCCGGTCACGTAGCAGGAATCGTCCGGATTGAAAAATTCCTGGTGGACGGCTTTACGGACGGCGTCGGCGCGTTGGTTGTATTTGCCGGCCAGATCCTCTTCTCCGAGAATCCCGGCGATTTCGGCGGCAGTTTGCAGGTTGTAAATCCAATAGCAGTTATTGAAGAAGAGCGTGCCCCGATAGTCGCCGTTGACTCCGTTCGCGCCGGGCCAGAGCCAGTCTCCAAGAAAATCCCACTGACCGCCCCAGCGCGTTAACATATCGTTTTCTACATGCGTTTCCAGAAAATCGAGCCAGCGCTGCATGGTTGAAAAATTGATCTCGAGGATCCGAACGTCGTTGTACCGTTTGTAAAGTTCCCAGGGAAGAGTGATGCAGAATCCGCTCCAGCCGGGCCCGCCGCCTCCCCAATAAGTGGGGGCGGTATAAGGAAGATTGCCGGATTCATCCTGCACGTCGCGCCAATCCTGGCTCCATTTCGTATAGAACGCGGGGAGATCGTAATTGTTCAAACCGGTTCGAGTCGTAGCGTGGGCGTCGCCGCCGTATCCCATGCGTTCGCGCTGCGGGCAGTCTACGATGTAAGCGCCGAGACTCAAGTTATCAAACGTCCATAAAGTCGTCTCATAAATTTCGTTCAACAACGGATTCGAGCAGTGAAACTCACCCGCTCGTTTATAATCGGGGTGAATCAGGAATCCCTGGATCTCATCGAGAGAAGGTTTATAGCCGAGGCCTTTGATTGTGATCCAGCGTCCGGAATGATAGTTGAAACGGTTCTGAAAGACGCCTTCCCCGCTCGGCCCCATGATATAGGCGCTGTGCAGGCGATGCGTCATCGGTTGGTCGAGCCGTTCAGAGTATTGAAAATCGATGCGCTGTCCCGGTTCGCCTTTGAGATTCATTCTGAGCCAACCCGCGAAATTGACTCCCATATCGACGCGATATTCATTTTCGCTGATGCGGTCGACGGCGACGGGCTGAATGGTTTTGATGATGCGGTTGGGTTCGCTCATCTCGGCGGATATCGCTAACGACGGAGAATATTCAGTGGCGCTGTCCCAACTCGAATCATCGAGAGAAATGTCGTTCCAATGAGGGATTTCTTTGTTGGCGTCGTATAGTTCGCCGCCGTAGTTCATGAAATCCCACACGCCCAAGAGGATGTTGGGGCTATCGTGCGTTTTCCAGCTGGAATCGGAAACAACTTGTACTGTTTGGCCGTTGTTGAGGAGAATGTCCGCTTGAGCCAGAAACATCGGGGTTTGCGGCTTGTCGTCGGTTTTATACTGTTGAAAAATCGACCACGAAACCCCCATCCAAACGGCGATGACATTTTCCCCCGGTTGGAGATAATCCTGGATTTCATAGGTGACGTATCGAGCCCGTACTTTATGAGTGGCGACGTTGGGCGCCAAGACCGTATCGTGCACTTTCCGCCCATTGACGTACAATTCATGGTAGCCTATGGAAGCGATCGAAAAGGGAGCATATCGGGCGCCGTCGTATAAAACAATGGTTTTTCGGAACCAGGGGTCGGGCATTGTGTTGTCGGACATGCCCCGCTGGCGAGCGAAGGATTTATCCGCACCGATCCATTTAGCCTTCCAATCGGATGGGTCCAACAACCCCATGCTCCATTGAGAAGGAACGCTCCAATCCGACCATTCGCCGTTTTGATCGCAGGAACGGGCTTTCCAAAAACAGCGCATGCGAGATGGCAACTCTCCACCTTCATATGCAATTTGAGTGGTTTGATTGGACGTCACTTCACCCGAATCCCACAGATCGCCGATGTTTTGATTCAAGTTGATGCGGGAACCGGCGACCAAGATATGATATTTGGTTTGCTCCAAGCCTCGGGCGTTGGCGTCGATTGCCAGCAATTTCCAACTCAAACGCGGCTTCGCGACATCAATGCCGATTGGATCGCATAAATATTCACAACGCAAATCGGCGAGTTGAAAGGATGGGTTCGCTTGAGCGGGATTGGTTGCGAGCATCGATGCAAGAATGACAGACGCGCAAACAAGCGATGGAACGAATCGTTTCCGCAGATGAAACATGATGATTATCTCCTGATTATATGTTATTATTTATATAACATATAATTGGACAGGCCTGAAGACGATCCGCCCTCTGACTCGAAAATGGCTTGAATTTCTTCAGCGCTCAATCCGCGGCTGTAAACACGAACTTCGTCAATGAGTCCGGGATAGAAATGATCGGTTCCCGATTGAATGCGGCTTCCGATCCGGAACAGTTGGTCGGATTCTTCCGCGGAAGCGGCTGTATCAAGCAAATAAACCGATCCATTGGGATTAGTACCGGACATTTCCTCCAACCGGCCGTCGACATAATGCATGACATCAATCATGTATTGCCCCCCTTCAGGGAATACAGAGGCGATGAAATGCCAGGCGTCATCGTTCACAATGGTGGTTCCGATGTTGAAGGTCCCCTGAATTTCCGTCCGAACGGCGCCTAGAATTCCATTTCCTCCATCATTGTTAATGCGAAAATGATATTTCCTTCCATTCCCGTCGGATAATCCCCAACTGACGATGCCGTGCGTGTTGTCCGCCGTCGATTTAATCCAGCACGTAATCGTTCGCGGTGAATTCCCCGCGATTCCGTACCAATCGGGAACGGAAAGGCTGTCAGCCTCGCCGTCGAACTGCAAAGCGGTTCCTTTTTGCCCGGGCGCCCAAACCGGTTCGCCGCTGCTGAATTCAGCATCTCGCCCTTGGCCCGAAGAGTTGGCCGCTATGGTTCCGCCGCCTTCGTCAAACGTCCAATGACCTTCCAGGCCTGAAGAAATATCTTGCCCGTAAAGAGGAGCAGAAAAAGGCAGGCAGAACATGAAACCCACAAGAAAAACGATGGTTAAGTGCGAACTTTTAAACCGAATCATCATAAAATCCTTTCGTGAAAAAAGTTTGAATTTCCTGAATTTTTCTCATTATTATCACAAATTCCATCGATAGAATAGTCGTCTATCGGTGAAATCACGATGAATTGTTATTGAATGGCAAGCGCTTCGCAATTCGGTTAGAAAAAAAATCCCCCATTCAGAGCATAATATCCAGAATATTGATACCAAAACCGTCCCCACATAGTTGGAGATCGATACGGTCGGCGGAATCATGACCAACAGATAAACGTGATCCTGTTGCACATTCATCTCTTTGATCTCATATTTTTGTTGTCCCGAAAAAGTCCGGATACATTCTTCTACTACCCTTGCTATTTCTCCTTCTAGTATTCGATATCGGTACTTCGGAGTCCATACTATATGATATTGACAACACCAGATCGTTTGCGATAATTTATTGAATCGACTCATACTTTACTCCTTGGCTGTTGTTGTGGAGGCAACTCAGCCTTGGAGTAATTTATTGAACTATTATCGAAAGGTAAAACCGAAGACTTATGACCTTGCCCTTAGGGCAAGGTTTTACTGTTTAAATAAAAAAAACGCTTCTTTCCCGATGATTTGCGGGTTGAGCGGCGAACCATTTGAAGATACGATATTCATCTGGTTA
>JAFGTC010000070.1 GCA_016934335.1 Candidatus Omnitrophota bacterium
CCGTTCCCTGGCTTGATGGCAAGCCGCTGAGGATCGTTTGGACTCCATAACTTTTGACGGTTAAAAACGCTGTGGAAATCGGTGTTGTATGATTTTGTTTTTGATGCATCCCGCTCATAGTTGAAATTCTCCCCGAATCAGCGCCTCCATGGCGCAAAAGTCATCCTCGTTGAAACCGAAAATCGGCCCAATCGCTCTCCTGCCGCCCAGAACCTATTTTTTCCTACAAAAACGCCTATAGTGCGGGAGTATACTACAATCACTGCTTGAACGTCAACTCAAGATTTGAAAAGGGCGGGATTTACGATGATGGATGATCAGAATCCCCAGAACGCTTTCTTGAGGATGACCACGGCGTCGGGAGGATTTAGATAGCCGGCGGGGCCGATGAAAATGGAATGAAAGCTGAGCAGTCCGAAGGCGGCGCTCCAGATGAAGAGAATGCGGCGCAGTTTGCCGTCTTCCACAGGAAGGCAGAGAGCGGGCAGCAGCATGAAATACCAGAACTGGGCCATCTGACTCAGGCGAACCAGGACGACAAAAACCACGGGGGCGATCCAAGGTAGAACCTGACGAGTGCGCCGCATGCCGTACAGGCAGAATAAGAGGAATCCCACCGAGACGAACCAGTGGGTCGAGATCAGCCACACGGGAAAATGCTGGTAGACGCCCGGTTCGCCAATCGACCAGCTGATGGGATTGACGGGGGGGACGTAATTCTTTTCCATGAGATGCTCGGGGTAGCCTCCCCACATAAAGGCCAGCAGGCTGGGAAGAAAGGCGGCCAATCCCCACGCCCATTCGCGCGCCAGACGCGCCGGCGCCTTCCACGACATGCGCGCCAAAAACAAGGGGCCGAGAAACAAGGGGAAAAATTTGGTCTGCACCGCCGCGCCCAGCAATCCATAAGCCCAGGGCTTGCGGCGTTGGAGCGCCCACACGGCCAAGACCGTCCAGAAAACGACGAAACCTTCGAACTGCCCTTCCCGCGACGTGTACCAGATGCTGATCGGATTGATCCAATAGAGCAGCCCCAGCCAACGGTCGCCGCTCGCTCTGCCGATGATCCAGGCGCTGAGGGCGTCAAAAAGGGTCAGGACGATCTTGCCCCAAACCATCGAAGTGTGCAGCGCCGCGATGAGAGCGAAGAGCAGCAGGGTGAGAGGGGGATAGGTGTAGTGGTAGTTTTGCCAGAGAAACTGGCAGGGCCATGGAGACAAATCGAAAGCGGTCATGTCGTACAAGGCGAAGCCGTAATCCCAAAACGCCTTGCCGTAGCCGAGATTGCGCAGCAGATCGGTTGTATAGAGCGTCAATTGGAAGCAATAATAGAGGCGGACGGCCAAAACAAGGGCCGCCAATCCGATAAAAAACACGCCGCTTGCTCGGCGAAATGAAAAACGAGGCGTTTCGTGCGCGTTCATTCGATCTGTTCCGGTTTTAATTTCAGGGTTGCCGCCATGGTGGGCAACGCTGCGCTTTTAGCTTGCCCTACCAGGGTATTAGCCCACCCTACCAGGATTTTAGCCTACCCTGCCAAACTTTTAGCCTGTCATAACAGGCTTTTAGCCCGTGTTTCTATGTTGTTTATTCTAACGTTCTTTGCGTGCTTGATTCCAGACGCTTGGAGCGAAGAAAATTTTGAGCCGGAGACGGTGTTCATCCCCGCCGGAACTTTTACGGCCGGATCATCGGATGCCGAGCGTTCGTTGTACCGCGTTCCACGCCATGAAAGTGCGGCGCATCGCGTATATCTGCCGGCCTATTGGATCGGGCGATATGAAGCGACCAACGAGCAATACGAAATCTTCATCGAAGACGGCGGCTATGACGATCCATCCTACTGGACGCCGGAAGGCTGGAAAGCGCGGCAGGAATACGGCTGGAGCGAGCCGCGATGCTGGCGCGATCCCGATTACCGAGGCGGGCGGCATGTCAACCTGCCGGTCTGCGCCCTCAGCTGGCATGAAGCGCAGGCCTACTGCCGCTGGCTGTCTCAAAAAACCGGCCGCCCCTACCGGCTGCCGACCGAGATGGAATGGGAAAAAGCGGCGCGCGGCGAAGACGGCCGCATCTTCCCATGGGGCGGCGAATGGGGCCCCAACTTCTGCAACTGGTATGGCTATTTGGGCGAAATGCGGAAAAAGAAGGGCGATACAGACCGCTTTCTAGGACTGGCGCCGGTCGGCTCGTTCGAAAATGGGAAAAGCCCCTGGGGCTGCTTCGACATGGCCGGCAATGTGTTGGAATGGTGCAGCGACCCCTGGTCGAAGGATGACGCGACTTACAGGGTGTTTCGGGGGGGATGCTTCCGCTCCAACAACCCCCGCTTTATGCGCGCCGCCTGGCGGGGAGGAACTTATCCGGACGTCGGCCATGTCTATTGGGGGATCATCGGATTTCGCGTTGCGCGAGACGCCGAGAGCGAAGAATCTGTCGAATAAATTCCTCTCTATATAATATAGTCAATTTTTCGAGATTTTTTTCTTGACTTTTTTTGCGCGCCGGATTATACTGAACATATGTTCATTTTCTGTTTCGCGCGCCGGTTGGGGGATTAGCGGGAAAATCCGAGAGGTCGACTCATGTCCATGATTCATGCCAGCCCCGGCGCCTGGAGGGATTCGAAATCGTCTCTGCATCTGGCGGTGGAGAGCGACCGCCGCCCCGCCGTCGCGCTGGTGGACTGCAACAACTTTTACGCTTCGTGCGAGCGCGTGTTTCAGCCGCAGTTGGAAGGCAAAGCGGTGGTAGTGCTTTCCAACAACGACGGCTGCATCATCGCCCGATCCAACGAAGCCAAGGCGCTGGGGATCAAGATGGGCGATCCCTTTTTCAAGATCGAGCCGTTTTTGCGGCGCGCCGGGGTTCGTTATTTTTCGTCCAATTATTCGCTGTACGGCGACATGTCGCAGAGAGTGATGAACGTGCTGGCGCAGTTTTCGCCGGAGTTGGAGGTGTATTCCATCGATGAGGCGTTCCTGAACCTGACCGGCGTTCTGCGGCGCGGCGAAGCCGAGGCGGATGCGCTGACAGACTATACGCTGACAGACTATGGGCGGCGCATCAAGGCGACGGTGCGGCAGTGGACCGGCATCCCCGTTTCGGTGGGCATCGCCGAAACCAAGACCCTGGCCAAGATCGCCAACCGCCTGGCCAAACGATCCCAAACCCTGCAGGGGGTCTTCGATCTGCGCAGAGCGCCCGACCGCGACGCGATTCTGGAAGCGATCGACGTGGGGGATGTGTGGGGAATCGGCCCGCGCTACGCCAAGCGGCTGCGCCAGCGGGGAATCGCCAACGCGCGGCAGCTGCGCGACGCGGACGAAGGGTGGATTCAAAAACAGATGGCGATGGGCGTCGTGGGGATGAGGCTGGTGCTGGAACTGCGGGGCGTTCCCTGCCTTCCGCTGGATTTGTCGCCGGGCCCCAAAAAGGGAATCGCCTGTTCGCGTTCGTTCGGGAACCCGGTGACGCTCCTGAGCGAACTGCGGGCGGCGACGGCGGCCTACGTCAGCCGGGCGGCGGAGAAGCTGCGCGGGCAAAACTCGCTGTGCAAGACGATGAGCGTTTATGTGATGACCAATCCCTTCAAGAACGAACCGCAGTATTACAACTCGGCCCTGATCCGCTTCCCCACGCCCACCGCCGACACGCCGGAAATGATCCGCTATGCGATGAAGGCGCTGGAGGCGATCTTCAAGCCGGGATACCGTTACAAGAAGACGGCGGTGGCGCTGGTGGAGTTGGTTCCGGGATCGATCTATCAACCCAGCCTGTTCGACGGGCAAGACCGCGCGCGCAGCGCCCGCCTGATGAAAACCGTCGACCGCATCAACGCCCGCATGGGGGCCGGGTCGCTGCATTACGCCGCGGCCGGCTGCCGTCTGGAACACTGGCGCATGCGCCGCAGCCACACCTCCCCCGCCTACACCACCCGCTGGCAGGATCTGAAGTGGGTGTGAGGGGGGGAGGAAATGTCAAGGAAGTTTCGTGACTATCCCCCGCTCATTTACAAACACAAGAAAAATCGCGCCGTATTTCCCGGAATGAATGATTCAATCTTAGAAGTTGTTAGTACAAAGAAAAATCTGAAACTGATGTTGGACCTTGTTCGATGCTTACATCACGGAATTCCGCCACTTCAATCATACTCGTGTCATGAGCGGTGACGCAAAGTCCGACAAGGATCGTGTCTAACATATCAATTTCTATAGATGCGAGTTCACTAAAGCCGCCCGCCGCCAATTCCCTGAGCATCGTGAACGTATTTCCTTCGCGCTTCAGTTGGATCGTATTTGTTAAGGGGCTGAGATCTTCTTCAGAATCATAAAATGTATCTTCTTCGCCTTCATCAACAGTCGGGCGGGCGAAAAAGTTACTCAAATTGCCTCTGATCAGCGCCGAGCAGGCGTATTCTCCATCCGTGCGCTCAGGATCGTCCACCGTATTCCGGGCGATGATGCCGGCCTTTTTCCATAAGTCACCCTCACCCTCGCCAAACAGCCATTGAACATTGGCCGTTGCAATAAAATCGCCCGTCACTTCTTTGAAAATCCAGAAAAAGCCGTCCGGCACACCCCAAATATCATTCCCGCTGCCTTCAATGGTGTAAACATCATTTTCCAGAGATGCAATGCCGCCGTCATTGTCATCGCCTACGCTTGCCTGACCAGTAAAAATGCCGATCGGCTGGCTAAAACAAATCGTACAGCACATCATCAACAAAGCCGCCAAAAAACATCGCTTCATCATCATTCTCCTTTTGTTCTAAAGTGAATCAGGGCCTGACAATTAAAGAGCAAATTTTTTTCCGCTTCGTCATCTCAACCCATTCTCTCATTGGCAGATATGTTTTGTCAATCAATTTTTTATAAAAAATATTTATAAAGGATTGGGAGAATGATCGAGGAAGGAAAAAATGAGATAAACGAATTAGAGATTGCGGGATAAAAACAAAACATTGAAAAACCTTCTAGAATGCGATATGGTTTTGGCCGTTATAACCGACGCCCTTCATTCGCGGGACGCCCTTGAGACGCTCCACGCATAAGCCGGGCGCAGGAGACAATTAAGCCAAAGAAAGGGTGTACGATGAGCGCGATTAAAATTATGCCGTGCCTGGATATGAAAGAAGGCCGGGTGGTCAAGGGAATTCATTTTGTGAACATCCGCGATGCGGGCGATCCGGTGGAGAACGCCAGATTCTATCAGGAGGAAGGCGCCGACGAACTGGCCATGCTTGACATCGCGGCGACCGTCGAGAACCGTAAGACGAGGCTGGAGTGGGTCAAGAACGTGTCGGCGGTGATCGACATCCCCCTGACGGTGGGCGGAGGAATCGGCAGCCTCGCGGACATCGAAGAGGTGCTGGCGGCGGGCGCGGACAAGGTCTCCATGAACAGCGCCGCCGTGAAAAATCCCGATTTGATCAAACAGGCGGCGGACGCCGTGGGTTCGGACAAAGTGACGGTCGCCATCGACGCGCGGCGCAATGCGGAAATTCCGTCAGGATTTGAACTGGTGGTGTCGGGCGGGACCAAACCGGTCGGCCAAGACGCGATCGAATGGGCCAAACAATGCCAGGATCTGGGCGCCGGCGTCATCCTGCCCACCAGCATGGACGGCGACGGATCCCTGACCGGCTACGATCTGGAATTCACCCGGGCCATCTCCGACGCGGTGAGCGTTCCGGTGGTCGCCTCCGGCGGAGCGGGCAAGCTGGAGCACTTTTATGAAGCCGTGGAGCAGGGCGGAGCGGATATTCTGCTGGCGGCGTCGGTGTTCCATTTCCGCACATTCACGATTCGCCAGGTGAAAGAATATCTGCGCGATAAAGGATTGGAAGTCATTTTGTAAGCGAATAATCAAGAATAATAACGAGACGCCGGAGCACGGCGCGAAAAAAGGGAGTCCGAACCGACTCCCTTTTTCCGTTTCAATCGATGAAGGCGATTACATTTCGATTTTATGGAAGACTTTCAGATGGGCGATTTCCGGAGGCAGTTCGACATAATGATCGACGACGCCGCTGACGCGCACGACCATGCCGGCGAACGTAATCAAGCCGCGGGGAATCCAGACATGGATGTGATGGCCGCCGCGCCCGTGTTCTCTGACGCTCACTTTCAGAAATCCCTGCGACGCCAGGCTGTCTTTCGAAACGCCTTCGATATACACGCGGACGTCGTCCCCGCCGGTGATTCGCACGAGGTCTTCACCCGCCATGGTTTTCAATTCGTCGGTGATCATATCCGGCGTCAGTTCCAACTCGCGGCAGAGTCGCCGAATCTCTTTGGGCATCACCGAAAAGCTGGTTTTCAAGAGAGAAAGAGGAACCGACACATACACTTCATCTCCGTTATGCGATCGTACTTCGACCTTCAGCAGCGCATCCCCCCATTTGGGCGCCGTTGAAATCGCGAAGACCGCCAGAGCGCTGATAATCATGAACAAAAACAGTATGAGCGAGTAACGCAAAATTTTTCGAATGCGGCGCATCATCGACTTATCCTCCAGCGGGAAATTTCATCTTACTTTCAACTTATACGTAACGCAGAAGGTTTTATTTCAAAATTTTTTCCCTTTTTGCCTTTTCGACGCCGCTTGTGATCTTATTGAAAAAAAACGGATCCGCCTCGCCCCATCATGAGGGAAGCGGATCCGTTATTTTACGGTTTCGTAAATACTTATTCCGGCAGCGCGTTATTTCGCCGGTTCGTTCACTTGGACTTTGGCAAAGTATATGTTGGTTTTTCCTTCGTGGCTGGAATAATAACTGACCCAAAGCGCGTCTTGATGCCACAGCAATCCGGGGTAGCTGGTGTCGCCGCCGCTGGGGAGAGTCAAGAGAGGCTGCAGTTTCCCTTCCTTGACGTCCAACTCGCAGAGAACGGTTTTGGCGCCGTCCTTGGAGATGATGCGGCCGGCGGCGATCCAACGCCCATCGGGCAGTTGAATGAAGTCCGGGCCGCCGTAGTAGACGCCGAGATCTTTCCATGTCCATTCTTTGTAGGGAGGCTGGCTGACGCCCAAAAGAGCGGTGTTTGATTCTTTGCCGTCGCGGCGCTGGAGGCAATAGCATGTTCCATCGGAGGCGAAGCGAAGCGTCGCTTCGGTGGGCCCGCTGATCAGGTAGAGATCCGGAACCAGCGTCTCGAATTTTATTCCATCCTCGCTGACCAGCAAATTGGTGCCGTATATTTTTTCAGAGCGGCTGCTGGGGCTGACTCCATAGGATATGCCATAGAATTTTCCATCAAACTCTGTCACCCTCCAGAGCCATTGATTGACGTCGGCGATCCATTCGGGCTTGCTCCAGGTTTTTCCATCCGGCGATAACGATACAAACGATTGATGCCAGGTCGCCGGTTTATTCCCCTCGCGGATGGCGCCGCCTCCATAAACCATCAAGCGCTTTCCGCCGGGATGGACGATGATTTTAGGGTCGCGCAAATCGTATCCTTCTAATGTGATGAGAGCGCTGGATTCCCAGCGGTCGCCGTCGCTCGAAGAGAGAACCCGGATATTCCCCTCTTGAGAAACATGAGCGACGGCTTCGCGAAATACGCAATAGAATCGATCCTGAAAACGAGCCAAACCGGTAAACGCATTGTGATTGCCCTGATCCCAGATTTTGTTAACCTGAATCAGCGTTAAGGGAGAGTCTTCCGCTTGTGCATAAGCAACGGACGAAGCGAAGCAAACCGTCATACAGATCAGGCCGGCGAAGATAAAAGGAAAACGGTGAAATGAACCACTCATAAGAACCTCCTCGGAATATAAATAAGCTATGAGATGATATCATCCCCTACAGATAAGGTAAATCATGGCAGAATATAATGACAGAGTAAAATGACAGAGTAAAAAACGCCGATCGA
Organism: Candidatus Omnitrophota bacterium; assembly: GCA_016934335.1. GTDB lineage: Bacteria > Hinthialibacterota > Hinthialibacteria > Hinthialibacterales > Hinthialibacteraceae > JAFGTC01. Next base: position 7,881 of record JAFGTC010000070.1, read on the forward strand.
TCAGGTTCGGATGCCGAGGCTTTCTTCGAGAAGTTGCCGCTTGTGAATGCGCGCATAGAGGCCTTCGAGAGCGATCAATTCTTCATGCGATCCCTCTTCGACGATGCGACCCTCGTCCAGAACGACAATATGATCGGCGTTTTTGACGGTGGAGATGCGGTGACTGATAAGGATGGCGGTCGCATTGTGGATGGCGCCGGAAAGGCTGCGCAGGATGGCTTCTTCCGTATCGGTGTCGACGGCGGAGAGGCTGTCGTCCAAAATGAGGATGGGGCGATTGAGAATCAAGGCGCGCGCAATGCCGGTGCGCTGCTTTTGGCCGCCGGACAGCATAATGCCGCGCTCCCCAACCATGGTGTCCCATCCATCCGGCATCATGGTCAAATCGCGGTGCAGCTGCGCCCGGCGAGCGGCGTCCAGCATGCCTTCTTCAGAGAGATCGCCCGGATCGGATTCGCCAAACAGGATGTTTCCCCGGATGCTGTCGGAAAATAAAAACACATCCTGGGAGACGCAGCCGATGGAGGCTCGCAAAGCATCCAAAGGAATGTCGTTGATGTCGCGGCCGTCGAAGAAGATTGCGCCGCGCGGGACGGGGTAAAGGTGAAGAAGCAGATTGACCAGGGTGGTCTTGCCGCAGCCGGTGGGTCCGACAATGGCCAGCGTACTCCCCGGTTCGATGGAGAAAGAGACGTCGCGCAAAACCGGTTCGGCGTTCGGCTGATA
>JAFGTC010000071.1 GCA_016934335.1 Candidatus Omnitrophota bacterium
AAGTTGAAAGGAGGGCTTCTTTCAACTCGCACCTACTCCTTTTTCACAAAAAATGTTCTTTTTTTTGATTTTTGCAAGAAGCTCGAGATGTATAAAAAATAAAGATTGAAAAAAAAATGCACGCCGATATTGTATCTAATCGATAAACTACGTAAGATATCTCTCACCATGCGACGTCCAATCTAACAAGGGATCCAGATTATGACTGCTTTACGAAATAAAATCCTTGAAATTCTTGAGAATGACGCCCGAATTCCCCCTTCTGAAATCGCCGTGATGCTCGACGAAGACGAATCGACCGTCTCTCAGGAAATCGATCGGATGGAAAAAGAAGGCGTAATCCTCGGCTACAAAGTCATCGTCAATCCCGAACGGGTTACAGAAGATAAAGTTTCCTGCTTGATTGAAGTATCGGTGCAGCCCGAGAGAGGCTACGGCTTCGATAAAATCGCCGAACGCATCTACCGGTTCCCCGAAGTCCGCTCCGTACTCCTGGTTTCCGGCCGGTACGACCTCCTCCTTCTTCTCGAAGGCCGAACCATGCGGGAAATCGCCGACTTTGTCATCGAAAAACTCTCTGTCCTCCCTAACGTCCACGCAACCGCCTCACACTTCCTTCTGAAAAAATACAAAGAACAAGGCATTACGCTGGTCGCTCCCGAAAAACGGGATCGGCTTCCAGTCAGCCCCTGACGGGTAAGGAACACCGGTAATGAAAGTTAGTACACTGCAAAAAGAAACACTCTCGAAAACTCGAATCAACCAGCGGGTTCAACAAATGCCCCCCTCGGGAATTCGCGCATTTTTCGAATTGGTCATCGGCAAAAAAGATGTCATTTCGCTGGGCGTCGGCGAACCGGACTTCATCACCCCCTGGCATATTCGAGAAGCCGGCATTCACTCGCTCGAAACCGGACAAACCAGCTACACCTCCAACTCCGGCCTGCTGGAACTGCGCGAGGAAATCGCCGCCTATCTCCTTAAAACCGCCGGCTCCTCCTACGACTGCCGCAGCGAAATCCTCGTCACGGTCGGCGGCAGCGAAGCCGTCGATCTGGCCTTCCGCACCATCCTGGATCCCGGCGACGAAGTCATCGTCGTCGATCCCTCGTTTGTATCCTACGCCCCCATGGCCTTTCTTGCCGGCGGCGAGCCGGTGCGCGTTCCCACCTTTGCGGAAAACGGCTTCGTCCCCACCATGGACGACTTGGAGCGCGCCGCTTCTCCCCGAACGCGCGCCATGATCGTCAACTACCCCAACAATCCCTCCGGCGCGACGCTCACAGCCGAACAGATGAACCTGATCATGGACTTCGTCCTGCGGCGCGACTTGATCCTGATCAGCGACGAAATCTACCTCCCCCTGACCTACGAAGGCGATGCGTTGTCATTCGCGTCCTATCGCGAACTGCGCGACCGCTTGATTCTTATTCACGGCTTCTCGAAAGCCTGGGCCATGACCGGTTGGCGCTTGGGCATGGCGGCCGGCCCCGAAGACCTCATTGAGGGAATGACGAAAGTGCATCAGTACGGGATTATGTGCACGCCCACGACGGCGCAGTACGCCGCCATCGAAGCACTCCGGAACGGCGGCGACGAAGTGGAGGCCATGCGCAAAGAATACGACCGGCGGCGGCGCTTCTTCACTCATCACCTCAACCGCATCGGCTTCGATTGCTTTGTTCCGGGCGGCGCCTTCTACGCCTTTCCGTCCATCCGGGCCGCCGGCATGACCTCGCAGGAATTCGCCGAAAAACTGCTGGAAGAAGAAAACGTGGCCGTCATCCCCGGCACGGCTTTCGGAAACTGCGGTGAAGGCCACGTTCGATGCTCCTACGCCTCTTCGCTCAAAGAACTGCGCGAAGCCGTTCAACGCATGGAGCAGTTCGCCCATCGATACGTTCGGAAATAAACCGCGGCGCTGTTTCAGGAGGCGCTGTTAAGAATTGGATATATTCCGCTCCCTCGCCGCGGAATCCCCTACGCCGCCGTGCTATGCCGCGGCTTCAATTTCTTCTGCTCGATGAGACGAATCAACGCGTCGGCGATCTCGGGATCGAACGCCTTCCCGGCATTGTCTCGATAATACGCCGTTATCTTCTCCAAAGACCAGGCTTTTTTATAAACCCGCTCGGCGGCCAGCGCATCAAAAACCTCCGCCGTCATCAATAGGCGGCTGATCGGATGAATCTCCTCCCCCTTCAAACCCTGCGGATACCCTCGGCCGTCCCAGCGCTCATGATGTTCATACACATAACGGCTCACTTCGCTCAGCGACGGTATGGGAGAAAGAATCCTGTACCCGATCTCCGCATGCTTCTTCATAATCTCATATTCTTCATCATTCAACTTCCCCGCCTTCAGCAATATCGAATCGGGGATCCCGATCTTCCCGATGTCATGCAGCTGAGCGGCCAGCCGAAGCGCAACGTCATGGCTCTCGTCAATGCCGATTTCATGCGCCAATTGAACAACAATATCCGTTACGTTTTGCGCATGCCCCTGCGTATACGGATCCCTCGCTTCCAGCGCATTCGACAAGGACTGCACGGAATTCAACAGAAATCCCTGCAATTCCCGCGTTCTTTTTTCAACTTTTCGCTCCAACTCCTCCTGATAACTTCGATTCTCCAACTCAAGACGGCGATAATGCAGCGCCCGCGATAACGTCAACTCCACATAATCCAGATTGAACGGCTTCCGTAAATAATCGTACGCCCCCATTCGAATCGCTTCGACGGCGTTATCCACAGTCGGGCGGCCGGTCATTAAAATGAACGGCGTTAACGGCGAATGCTCCAGGGTGATGGATAATAAATCCATCCCGATCAAACCGTCCGGCATATAAATATCCGAAAGAATAGCGTCAAATTGACGGCTACGAATGAGATCCGCCGCCTGGATCGCGTTGCTGACCACTTCGCAGCACGCCCCCAATTGAACCAGATACTGCGACAGCACATCGCAGATCATAGGATCATCGTCAACTACAAGCACTTGGGATCGATGGAATAAATCAGGATGGTTCCCAGACAGCAGCGGCTCGCAAGATGAATGACTCATAGGTGATAATTTCATTCTGCCACTCCCCGATGTAATCAAACAATCGATGCATAAATCATGCCTCAAATATACAAGCGTACGCTATATCCGCAAAGTGCTTCGACAGCCCTTCTCACGCCTCGACGTTGACAGAAAACCGGCGCATTCTAGACTGATCCTCACGACGATATAAAATGAATCTCTCCACAAAATGGATGGGATTCGTTGGATGAAATCTACGTTTTGGCTCAAAATGTACATTTTGGCGAAGAATCGAGTATAGTTATCTTTAACGCCTCTTTGATTAAGAATGCAAGGAAAGGATTTGGATGATGTTCAAAGGAGTCGCCGTCGCCCTGATTACGCCGTTTACGGATTCAGGCATCGATTTTAAAGCACTGGAGAAATTGATCGATTTCCACATAAAAGCGCAGACCGAATGCATCCTGCTTTGTGGAACCACCGGAGAATCTCCAACCCTCTCTCACGCCGAACATAAGGAATTGATCAAATACTCGGCGCAATACCTTAAATCGGCCCGCGCCGGCGGCCGCTTCCCCCTGCTGATGGCGGGAACCGGCAGCAACAGCACCCGCGAAGCCTTCGAATTGACCCAGGCGGCCAAAGAGGACGGCGCCGACCTCTGCCTCCAAGTCACTCCCTACTACAACAAACCCACACAGACCGGCCTGCTCCGCCATTTCCAAACCCTGGCCCGCGAAGTCGACATCCCCCAGGTGATCTACAACATCCAGGGGCGCACCGCCGTCAACGTCAACCTCGAAACCACCCTGGAACTGGCCCGGGAGCCCAACATCATCGGCGTCAAAGAAGCTAGCGGCAACATCACCCAAATCTCCGAAACCTGCCGCCTGACGCCCGGCGACTTCTTTGTCTGGTCGGGCGACGACGCCCTGACGCTCCCCATCCTCTCCGTCGGCGGTCACGGCGTCATCTCCGTCTCCGCCAACATCATCCCCGGCGACGTCCGCCGCATGGTCCATCACTATCTGGAGGGCGATATCGCTCAAGCCCTGCAAGAACATCAAAAAATGAGCGCCCTCAACACGGCGATGTTCATCGAAACCAATCCCATCCCCGTCAAAACCGCTGTGAATCTTCTCAGCCAATCGCCGGACTCCGGCCTGCCCTATTGCGGCCCCATGCGCCTGCCGCTCTGCGACATGGCGCCCGGCAACGTAGACAAACTCAAAAAGAGCCTCATCGAATACGGCTTGCTTCCATCCTGAACGGCGGCCTCGAGATCTCCTTCGATGCGTCTCAATAGAGCCGGATTGGATTCTCCATGACGAAAACGATTCTCAGACTCGCCATTTTTCTTATGGGGATCTTGCTGGCGGCGGAAGTCGGCCGGAATGTACCATTCGCCGCTTCCGCCCAAAGCGCCAATCCATCCCTCACTCTGACTCGAGACGACCTCGAAGCTCTTCGCGCCCAGATTTTCTCACGATCCGTCGACTTCAGCAAACGCATTCAACTCGCCTCGACTCTGACTCGTTTGCTGGAAATCAACAATCGCGACCGCAGCGCCCGCCGCTTGTGCCTGGACTTCTACGACTCCATCGCCTTGATTATCGACGACGAAAAATTCGATGCGCCCGTTGGACCGCCCTACGACAGTTACATCCAATCCATCGAACAGGGCAAACGGAAAGACGCCGTCGCGGCCATGAATCAATTCATCGCCAATGCCAGCGGCGCCGCCCTCCATCCCTGCCTGTCTCTTTTGGCTCTGAAATCCGATTCCATGCCTCTCGCCTACCGCATGTTATTCGAAGATTTCACCAACCAGAAACTGACCCCTTACTCCCTCTACGCGATCGGCGTTATGGCGGCCCGGGAAAAACGCTTCATCGAAAGCGAACGCTTCATGCTTCGCGCCAAGGGCCTGCTCCATTCGCCCACTCTGGAGCGTTGGCTCCTCGTCGATCTCGCGAAAATATCCATTGTCAACAACAAAGTCGAAGAAGCCCGAAAAATCGCTCAGCAATTGATCCAGACCAATCCCCAGGATCCCCAGGCTCTCAACATCCTGATCTTCAGCAACCTGGCCGGCAATAAAGATCTAGCCCGGCAGCAATTATCCCAATTAATCAACGTCCTCTACCCCGATCCCTACCTGATCGCCGAAACCGCTAAACTAGCCATTCAACTGATGGAAATGGAGGCCGCCGCTCAAATCCTCGAACGATTCGAATCCAAGGTCGAACCGAATCGCGACTTCTACGAAGTCTTCGCCTTCGTCCGCAAAACCCAGGGCCGCCAGAAAGAAGCCGACGACCTTTTGAACAAAGCCCGCCAAATCCACGACAGCCGCGTCGCCGTCTCCAGCGCCGCCCCCCTCAACAACGAATTAAAAGAAGCCGTCGACCTCCAAGAAAAACGGCGCGAAGAGGTCGACTCTCTGCAAGACGCCGACGCTCTTTCCAAAGCCTACTACTGCCTCCTTGACGAGGATTATCAAAACGCCATCGCCGTCCTTCAGAACGAAAACGCCTCCCCGTACGAAAGATTCATCCTCTCCGCCGTGCAACGCCGCGCCGGCCGCCTACGCGACGCCCAAGACGCCCTTCTTCACATCAAAACCGATTTCCCCCAATTTCACTCCTACGAAATTCTCTCTCTGCTCGCCGACCTGAACGCCCGGTTGGGAAACAAAGAGCAGGCCCTCGAATTCTCCAAGGAAATCGTCGAGAAATATCCGGAATCGTACCAGGCCGCCGTCGCCCGAAAGTGCATCGCCGATCCCAACGCCGTCGCGCCGGAAAATTTCCTCCAGCCGATTCAGTCCTCCTGCCGCATGTCCCCTTACGAAAACTACGCGGCCCCCTTCATCCTCACCGAAATTCAAGAACACTGGGGCGACGATGCCTCGTTCGCCTCATTCGCCAACCTTCTCCGCGTCTCCCCGCGCCGCGGCGTCTTATTCCACGAATTCGTCACCCTGCTGGCCTCCGTAACCCGCCATCAGGTCATTCCCTTCACCGGCGTCCGGCAAGCCGTCCTGAACTGCCTCCGGCAAAAAATCCCCGTCGTCTTCTGCCAGGGCGATATGTTCGACAGCCAGTTGATCACCGAACTGACTCTCATCGTAGGCGCCGATCTCGCCCGCGGGCAGTTCTATGCCGAAAGCGTCGCCCCCTTCCATCCCCACTTGTTCACCGAAATCGAATTGTTGGAAGGCGTCTGCTTCGCGATCTTCCCCTCCTCCCTCGAACCGGACTGGATCCCCGAGATGGAGGCGGCCATCCGACAAGGCAAGGAATACATCAAACTTCACCTCGAAGCGTCGCACCTGCAAAGCGATCCCGACCACGACGCCGCCTATTTTCTCGATCGGCAGCAAAGCATTCTGCAGGAGCAGGATCCCTCTTATCTGCCCCATAAACTGGCTTTTCTTCGGTGGACCATCAAAAACAAGCCGGGCGCCATCGCCAGGCGGTATCTCGACGCCCTCGAAGCCTCCTGCTCCCGGAGTTCCTACTACTGGTTCCTGTCTGCCATGTATTACTCCACCCAAAAAGATCCCGGCGCCGCTCAAGCCTCGCTCCAAAAAGCCCAAAATATGCGCTTGGACTCGCTCCGATACCGCCTGGCTCAAGTCCGCATCCTCGATCAGATCCAGCGCGTCTCCGAGGCGATTCAATTAGCCGAAATTCTCCGCGATGAATACCCCGAAAGCCCCATGGCGTCCTATCAGCTTCTCTTGCTCTATAAAAAAACGGGGCAAACCGAAAAAGAAAAACTCGAAGAAGAACGCCTCAAAAAACGCCTGCACATCGACAGCATCCAGATCGACGCCGCCCAGGACGAGGACCAGTCCGAACTCGTGCCTTCCTCTCAATAAAATCCCGGGCGCGCCGCTCCATATTCTACATTCTGCTTATTAATCCCCGGTCCACTCGAAAGACCTGCGCCGGTTCGACGCCCGCCCCCAGATGCTCTCGATCCGTCCCCGTGACAATCATCTGCCCCGAGGGATCCAAACGACGCCAGAAACGCTCCCGCCGCTGCGCGTCCATCTCGTGCACCACATCGTCGATTAACAACAGCGGCCAGCGGCCCGTCCCTTCCCGGCACCACTGCGCCTGAGCGAGGCGCAGCGCCAGCGCCGCCGTCCGCCGCTGCCCCTGCGAACCGAACTGGGTCAGATTCTTCCCCGCCAATCCGAAATGCAAATCGTCCCGGTGCGGGCCGAACTGGCTGCTGCCTCGCTCGATCTCCGAACGGCGCAGCCGCCGCATCTTCTCCTGGAGGCTCTCCAGAATCGACGC
>JAFGTC010000072.1 GCA_016934335.1 Candidatus Omnitrophota bacterium
AATCTTTACGTGAATATTTATTGGATGATTCCTGCCTGATCAATATGGTTCATTTGGGCGCTAAAGCATTTGAAGATATTGGGGGTGAAGTCGTTCAAACAACAATGTTTGTAATGAAGAACGATCCTATTAAAAATTACAAATCTCATTATCTGCGTCTGGTTGATGTTAAAGATCCTATATTAAAAGAAAAAGAATTTTTGAATGATAATCACAGATACTACTCAAAAAACTCCGACTTCCAAAAAATCCCGGGCTCGCCCATCGCCTATTGGGTCAGCGATAAAGTGCGCGATACATTTGATAAATATCCATTAATGAGTCAATTTGCGAAAACAAGAATAGGTATGGCAACGGGCGATAATGCTAAGTTTGTTAGAAATTGGCATGAGGTTTTTTTTAACAAAATTGGTTTTTCACATAGCCGTGAATCAGCTAAAAGTTCAATAAAAAAATGGTTTCCATATGCAAATGGTGGACCATATCGAAAATGGTATGGGAACTATGAAGATATAGTTTTATGGGAAAATGATGGTTATATACTTCAAACTGAAATGCATCCTAGTGGAAGAATCCGCGCTCATAATTTCAACTTAGATTGTATTTTTAACATTGGATTAACATGGTCTTTAATTACAAGTTCAGTAATGTCTGTTAAAATATTACCTAAAGGTTTTCTTTTTAGTTCAGGTTCACCATCTCTTTATTCTACTAATGAATTGCTACATGTCTTTATAGCATTATTAAACAGCAATTTATTCAGATATTATTTTTCTTTTTTAAGTCCTACGATGAATTGCAATCCTGGAGAGATTGAAAGAATACCAATTAATATAAAGATTTTTAAAAAGGTAACAATAAAAGAAACAACATCTTTTTGCATCAAAATCTCCAAAACCGATTGGGATTCGTTTGAAACTTCCTGGGATTTTGAGGTGCATCCGTTTTTGAAGCATAAGGAGGATGGGTCTATCAGGAAGGCCTTCGAGAACTGGGAGAGATTTACCGGACAGCAGTTTCAGCAGCTCAAAGATAACGAGGAAGAACTGAACCGCATCTTCATCGACATCTATGGCCTGCAGGACGAACTCACGCCGGATGTCCCCGATGAGGAAATCACCATCCGCCAAGCCGACCGGGAGCGGGACGTCAAATCCTTCCTCTCCTACGCCGTAGGCTGCATGTTCGGCCGCTATTCGCTCGACAATGAAGGCCTCGCCTACGCCGGCGGCGATTTTGACGCGTCCAAGTATGCGACTTTCCCCGCCGATGACGACAACATCATCCCCGTCCTGGATGCGGATTATTTTTAAGACGACATCGTTTCCCGCTTCGTCGAGTTCCTCAAGGCGTCATTCGGCGAGGAAAAACTGGCGGAGAACATCCAGTTCATCGCCGCCGCGCTGGGGCAGAAGAACAACGAAACGCCCGCGGAAGCCGTCCGCCGCTATTTCGTAGGCTCGTTCTATAAAGACCACGTGCAAACCTACAAAAAGCGCCCCATCTACTGGCTGTTCACGTCAGGCCGGCGGAAGGCCTTCAACGCGCTGATCTACATGCACCGCTACGATAAATCGACGCTCTCGCGCATGCGCACCGACTACCTGCACGAGCATCAAGGCAAAATCGAAATCCGCCTGCAGCATCTCAAACAAATCGCGGACGACGAAAACGGCGGCGCCCGCGACAAGCGCAGCGCCCAAAAGGAAATCGTACTCCTCCAAAAGCAGCAGGAAGAAATGCGCAAGTACGATGAAATCCTGCATCACCACGCCGACATGCAGATCGAAATCGATCTCGACGACGGGGTGAAAGTGAATTACGCGAAATTTGGAGAACTGGTACAGAAAATATGAGTGGGAAGGGGGAGTTTGAACCAGGATGGCCGGGATGGCTGGGATGACCTGGATAGGGAATGGTGGATGGTGGTAGGATTTTGAACCGGGATGGCCGGGATGGATTTGGATAGCCAGGATAGGGAGGAAGGATGGTGGATGGTGGGAAGAATCACCCTTTACGCTTTACGTAAAGCGTTATATAATGAGAGATGATCAGGTCCTATAAAGACAGTGCGACTCGGCAGTTTTTCGAAGGGAAAGAGGTGCGAAAGTTCCTTTCAGTAGATCGTGCGTTAGCGTATAAACGACACGATTATTTAAACGCCGCTCGTAATTTATCGGATATTCCGCCGCTAAGAAGTTTTCATTTACACGCCCTGTCTGGAAACCGAAAAGGGCAATGGGCGATATCATTAAACGGGCCCTGGCGTTTATGTTTTCAATTCAAAGAGGGAGACGCCTACGAGGTAGAAATTGTTGATTATCATTCATGAAAGGGGAATGGACAATGACTCGCATACCGACTCATCCCGGCGAGATTTTAAGAGACGAATTGGACGCTCGAGAAATCAGCATGAACCAGTTCGCCAAAGCGCTTAAGGTTCCCACCGGTAGAATCAGCCAGATTCTGGCGGGAAAGCGCTCGATCACTCCCGATACGGCGATCCGTCTCGGACACTATCTGGGAACGTCCGCCGAAGTCTGGATGAATCTGCAAACGCAATACGACCTGGCTGTAGCGCGCCAAAAATTGCAAAATGAACTAAAACGGGCGTCATAAGATCAGCGGCGCAGCAAGAAGAGGCGAAAAATGAGCGTATCAACCCGAAAAATTGAAGAGCGTCTTAAAAAAGTCATAGGGCAACTGTCTCCAAAAAAGTTAGAACAAGTCGCCGATTATGCCGAATATCTTCGATCACGTGAAGATTGGGAAGCCACTATGGAACTCTTGAGCGACCCCGGCATGAGACAGGATATCGAAGAAGGGATGGAGCAAGCCAAAAAGGGCGAAACTCATTCCTGGCGAGAGATTAGAAGCCATACAATGGAAGGAGGGGCATATCGTTAATCCATCATGAATCTGCAAAAAATCAACCAAGCCTTGGCAAAACGTTTCGAAGTTCCCGTCCGGCATCCCTACAAGCGGCGCATCCTCTTTTGGTGCGATGAAGAAGGAGAATTCCTCAACGATCTGCATCGAATCGATTTCGGCGATGCGAAACTGCTTGTGATCGACAACAATTATTTCGATATCAAACATACGCTGGAAGTGAAAGATCCCGAATCGCATTACGTGGTTTATTCATCAAAGCCCCGGCCGGAATATCGCCTGAACTGGCTGATGGACATCCAACTTTATTCCGAGGAATTCAGCGCCGACCGCGCCTCCATCATTATGGACGAGCTGGGCGTTGAAACGCTTTCGCTCAAACCGGCCTTGAAAGAGAACCTTCCCTTCTTCGAAAGCAAAGCCCGCCTGCAGGCGTTGAAAGATTTAGACGCGCCGCTGACTTCCGCCAAGGATCTTCAGTCGGCCATCCTGGCGGTTGTGTGCCGCTGCAAAACGGTCGATTTTCAATCCGCGATGCTGAATATCTTCATGGATAAGATCGATCAGGAAGAAAACGAATTCTACCAGCAGATCGTCAAATACCCGGGAGAGGCCGTCTTTTGGGGATTTGTGAAAGAGCGCCTGGGCTACGAATCGCCCGATCCCTCATTGGAAAAACTGTTCAACAGCCTCGTCTTGACCGTCGTCTCGACGCAGATATCCCGGCCGATGGATCAAAAATGGGGGCATTTGTATCTCACCAAAAAAAACAACGCCCAAATCCTGATCGACTATTGGATGAATCATCGGGAAAACGCCGAGGTCTATGATTATTTAGCCAGGCAGACATTTCACAAACTGGAGATTCAAAAACAAATCGAGGACTGGCCGCCGGAAGAATGCCTGGAAGCGGACGCCTTCGATTTTTTTGATAAGATCATCATTCGCGGCATCATCCAAAAATTGTTGGAAGACCAGGAAGATTACGACGAGTGGCTGGGCTGGATCAACAAGCGCAAAGGAACTCACTGGCATCACGAATTTCTGCCTGTGTATCAAGCGCTCGAAGCGGCGATTCAACTGTATCGCTTCCGGCGCCGGTACGCGGATAATTTCCCGAAACTCCCGCCCGCCGAGATGATGGAGCGATACGCCGCCGATTATTTTCGAGCCGATCAACTGTACCGCCGGTTTTATTTCTATTATGGCAAAGTGACGTCGGATATTTTGAAAGATCTCTCCCCCAAAGTGGATGACCTCTATTGCAATTGGTTCCTGGAAAATCTGTCGCATGCCTGGTCAGACGTCGTGGAGGAGAATCTTGTCGAACGCTGGTCGATCGAAGGCGTCCGATCCCAACAAGACTTTTATAACTTTTATATCAAAAATAACGTCCTCTTAAAAAAGGAGAGGGGAAAAATCTTCGTCATCGTTTCCGACGCCCTCCGGTACGAAGTCGCCAAAGAGTTGGAGACGAAATTACTGAAAGAATTCCGGGGCGAAACCCAGTTGGAATTCATGCTGGGGTGCATCCCTTCGTTTACGGCATTGGGCATGGCGGCGCTGCTGCCCAACAAGAAAATCACTCTTAACCCTCAGAATAAAATCTGCGTAGACGGCGTCGACGTCTCTACCACGGCCAACCGGGACGCCGTCCTCAAGAAGGCGCATCCAGGTTCGGCGGCCGTCAAATTGGTCGATCTTCTATCCGCTTCGGTGGAGAAAGCGCGCGAGATGGTTCGCGACTGCCGCGTGGTCTATGTGTATCACAATACGATCGACGCCGTCGGCGAACAGAGCGAAACAGAAGAGAAGATCTTCGACGCCGCCGCCGCTGCGATTCAGGAAATCACCGACGCCGTTAAAAAGATCGTCAATTCCTTAAGCACCACCAACGTCATCATAACCGCCGATCACGGCTTCTTGTTCCAAAAAAGTATGATCCAGGAATGCGATAAGATCCAAAAATCGGGCGTCAACGGAATCATCAACAACCGGCGGTTTCTTTTGGCGGAGCAAGGCGATCCTGTCGAAGGCTCGCTGCAGATATCATTATCGTCGATTTTAGAGAGCGGCGCCGACCTGGCGGCTTACGTACCGAGAGGGAGCATGCGATTCAAACATTCGGGCGGAAGCCTGTACGTCCATGGCGGAGCATCCCTGCAGGAGATTGTGATTCCCGTCCTGCGTTACACAAACATCAGGAAACAATCCCAGAAAGCCAAGGAAGCGAAGAAAGTGGATGTCGTCCTGACCAATAC
>JAFGTC010000073.1 GCA_016934335.1 Candidatus Omnitrophota bacterium
AAAAGAGAATAACGGTAACGCGGTAGGCCAATCGGATGAAGCCGGGACCTCCGATGAGCAGGAGGAAGAGGAGAAAGAGAACAACGGCAACGCGGTAGGCCAGTCGGATGAAGCCGGGACCTCCGATGAGCAGGAGGAAGAGGAGAAAGAGAATAATGGAAAATTAAATAAAGAAGAAATTGAAAAATAATGGACATTCAAAAAAATGACTTATAATTGAAAATATAGGTATCGTGTTCATGGGCGATGTGTTACATTATCTATCGCTTTTTAAAGACGTTTATTAGTTGATACATTTAATGTAGGAGGTATTGTAGAGTGACGACTCAGCTGCTTATCTATGAACGTGCAACGCCCGTTTCAAAACAGAAGCACGGTGATCTGTATGTAAAAAAGAGTTTGGATTATTCGTTCTCGAAACATGTCAACTCTGTCCCGCTTATGGCGGTCGAATTTCGAAACGCTGCGGCGGAATATGCTATTGTCTTCACGGGCTCTGACGAAGATATCATGCCGGCTATTGTTTTAGGCGTGCGCGAACGCGAAAACTTATACGTTTCAGAAAACGGAGATTGGGATGCAAAATATATCCCCGCGTTTGTGCGGCGTTATCCCTTTGTCTTTTCCAGCAACGATGAAGGAAAAACATTCACCCTCTGCATCGATGAAGAATACGCCGGCTGCAATCAAGAAGGCCGCGGTGAACGCTTGTTTGACGCCGATGGCGAATGGACCCAATACTTGAAGGGTGTTTTAGACTTCCTGAAAGAATATCAGGCGCAATTCCAGCGAACCAAGGCGTTTTGCAAAAAACTCAAAGAATTGAACCTGTTAGAGTCTATGCGCGCTCAATTTACTTTGACCTCCGGGCAGCAGATGGGATTATCGGGATTTATGATCATTAATCGAGATCGGCTCAAAGAATTGCCGGCAGATCAACTTTCTGAACTGGCGAAAACAGACGAACTCGAACTGATGTACCTGCATTTGCAATCCATGAGAAATCTGACGGCCATGCTCGAAAAAGTCCAGATCCCCAAAACAGAAGCGACCGAAGAATAATAGATTGCAACTCAGCAGGAACGCGACGATTACCGAATGACATTTTGGCGCAACAATGCGAGTAATTCGTTAGTAAAAAGCGGAAGAAACGGCGCAAACAATCCGTTTCTTCCGCTTTTTTATTTTCATTCCTTTCAAAAAAATTTTCATAAATGTATTGTAATTAACAATGTGGAAAGTTGTTTTTACGAGAAACATACGAAAGCGTATGGATCTCATTCCCATGAGTCGTCTTTTCAAAGTCGCTGATCGATAAATATGGGAGATTCAAATGAAAAAATCCTTTAAGTTTTCCAGAAAAATCATCGTATTGTATGCTTCTTTTTGGAGCATAGCCTGCTGGCCCGGCGATCTTGATTCTCTGACTCTTTCCAAAGCGGTCAACCATGCGTTGCGATTCAATTATGAACTCCAAGCTGTTCACTACGATTTTGAAGCCGCCAAAAACGAAAAAAGAGAATCCAGCAGCTCGTTTTGGCCCCAGTTGTCCATCAACAGCGATTTTAATAATCTTGAATCCAATCGCTTTACTCCCTCACAGGAAGCGGCGGGATTTTCGGGTAAAACCTATTCCAATAAATTCCAATTGAGTCAATTGCTTTTTGATCGCTCGATTGCGGGAGAAATTCGCCTGGCCGGTCTTCGTCAAAAAGCCGCCGAATGGCAGGAAATCGGTCAAGGGCAAACCGTTGTCTTCAATACGATCGTAAGTTTTCTGGATGTTCTCAAAGCCGATGAACTCGTACGCGTGCAAAAGCAGCGATTGGATCTAGCCAATCATCAGTTAAAAACAGCGCAGCATAATTTTGAAGTGGGCTATCAAATTTCCGCCGACGTCGCTCGCGCACAATTGGAATGTTCATCCGCTCAGCGCGATCTTGTTTCCGCTCAAGTTGATTTTGAACGATCTCAGGTTTCCTTAAACCGCCTGTTGGGCGCTCCTGTCACGCAAAGATATGCCATGGTGGATCCTTATTTCTCAGTCTATCATCCGCCTGAAAAAAGAGTATTTACTCAAGACGCGGCGGATCGTTTGTTCAACATCGCCGGCGCTCATAACGCCTCTGTTCAAGTCTCACGCCTGTTGGTTCAACAATATGAGGAATCCGTCAAATCAGCGAAAGGGGAATTTCTCCCGACCATATCGGCGGGCGCCAGTTGGGGTTACTATGATACCGGAAATCCTGATTTTGAAACGGATGAATGGTCTGTACAGGCAAGCATTCAAATTCCTGTCTTTGACGGCGGCCGCAAAAATGCCAAAATCAAAAAAACTCAAAACAAACTGTACGCTCAACAAAAACGATATGACGACGTCATCCATGAGGTTCACGGCCTCGTGGAGGATTCTCTCTTGTTGATCCATGAAGAAGCCCTTAATCTCAAAACCTCGATCGAATCGGAAAAAGTCGCTCAAAAAAATCATGAGGTTTATATGAACTTGTACGAAGAGGGAATGGCGCAAAGCCTCGACGTCACCGAAGCCCTCACCCAATTGGTAGAGGCCAAAACCGACGTCGTGACGGCGCGCTTCAATTACCTTCGCATCGTTTCTCAATTGCTTTTTGTTCTGGGCGTCATCCCTACGGAGGGAAACGTTTTCGAACAGGCGGATTGGTTGAATGTCGTAAAATAATGTTTCCGCTGAAAATAAGAAAGAATTGAAAAGAGGCTGCATGATGAAAAAAGCAATAGGCATGTTGGATCGATCGAGGCGTATTCATGTATCGCGCTGCGCATTTCTCTCCAAATCAAGAACTTTCTTATTTTGTGGATTATCCGTTTTTTGGATTTTCGTAATAGGCGCTTTAGAAAGCCGCTCCGAAGAAGTCGGCTTAGAATTGGAGGGATTCATCAAGCCTTTTTGGGAAGTAAACGTTGGATGCGAAGTGACCGGCGTTTTGGAATCGTTGCTCGTCGAAAAAAGCGACATCGTTCAAAAAGGACAGATTATCGCCAAACTGGACGTTTCCGTCGAACAACAAAGCGTTGAATTGGCTCGCGCGAATCTAAAATTGATTGAAGCCACGATCCAGTTGCATAAAGAAAGCATGGATTTTTCCTTCCGAGAGTTTCAGCGTAAAAACGAATTGTATAAGAAAGATTCGCTCTCCTTTTTTGAGAAGGATCAATCCGAAACCAATTGGCGCATTTCCTCCTTGAGTTTGCAAGAGGCTATTGAGAAAAAACGCGTCTCGGAATTGGATTTGAAACAAACATCCGCCTATCTTCAACGGCGCATTATCCGCAGTTCCATTGACGGCGTCGTTGTGGAGCGATTCCTTACGCCGGGAGAGTTGGTGAATGAACAGCCCATCTTGAAATTAGCGCAGTTGCATCCCCTGCGCGTCGAAGTGATCGCTCCCTTGAGCGCCTGGGGAAAATTTGCGGTCGGCATGAAGGCGGAAATTCGCCCGGTCGCGCCCTTGAATGACGTCTATTTCGGCCAAGTGAAAATCATCGATCGCGTGATCGACGCGGGAAGCGCCACCTTCGGCGTCGAAATCGAACTGCCCAATCAAGACTATTCCATTCCCGCCGGCGTCAAATGCCTGGTGCGCTTCCTGCCGGAATCGCCGGCGCCAACCCCATAACTTTATTCGCGACGGCCGGAAAACGCCATCACGTTTTCCATGGCTTCATCGTATCGGAGAAGATCGCCTCGAATGATATAATGTTTATGCTCAACGCGGCGCTGGGCGGAATGAATGATTCTTCGGCTCAGTGACCGGCATAGTGAATGCTCGGCGGCGAGAAAAACTTTGAACCAACGAATGAAAATCGAATTCTGTTTGGACAATAGAATGTCATCTTCCAAAGATGCGAACAATTCGTAACTTCCCGGATCCCCCTGCCGGCCGCAGCGGCCGAATAATTGCCGATCGATGCGCCGCGCTTCATGCGGCTCGCTTGCGATGACATGCAGCCCTCCCAACTCGATCGCCTGCGGATCCAACCGAATATCCGTGCCCCGGCCCGCCATATTGGTCGCCACCGTGATTTGCGACAAGCGGCCCGCCTGCGCGATGATTGCTGCTTCCTCCTGGTCCTGCCGTGCGTTCAGGATGCGATGCGGCAGGCTGGATTGCGTTAAGAGGCGGCTGAAGTGTTCGGAGGCGGCCACCGATCTCGTGCCCACCAAAACGGGCCGTCCTTGTTGATGCAACTCCTTGATCCGCTCGACAATGTTTCGCCGCTTTGTTTCTTCTCGAATGAAAAATCGCGTCGGCAGGCGTCGCCGGATCAACGGTTTATTAGTAGGGATTTTGATCACGCGAAGATGATAAACCGACCACAACTCGCGCGCTACTTCCCGAGCCGTTCCCGTCATGCCGGACAGAATTAAATAACGGCGGAAAAAACGCTGATAACTGATGCGCGTCAACGTTTCATTCTGACTGGTGATTTCACAGTCTTCCTTCACTTCGATCAATTGGTGCAGGCCGCGCTCCCAGGATCGATCCCCCATAACCCGACCGGTGAATTCATCGACGATCTGAACCTTGCCGTCCCGGACAAGATAATCTTTATCGCGAAAAAAAAGATGCAGCGCCGTCAGCGCCTGGCTGATTAACTCTTCGCGCCATTGCCGCCCCTTCCAAAATCCTCCCAATGACTCGGTCAATTCCGAAAGATGATGCTTCCCCTCGTCGGTCAGTTCCAACGATCGCTTGATTCGATCAATGACAAAATCTTGCGAATCTTCAAACTGCTGCGCCAGATCCAGCGCCTGCCGATACACCTGGTTCTCATATGTATTTTTCCCTTGTCCCGAGATAATGAGCGGCGTTCTCGCTTCGTCGATTAAGATGCTGTCGGCTTCATCGACGATCGCAAAATACAATCCTCGAAGCCGCAGTCGATTGAAGCGCGCCTCAGGATTGTGCAGGCGTTCGATTTGCAACTGGATGGGGTTTGATTGCGGCCCGGCGATCAAGCGGTCTTTAAGATAATCAAAAACCACTTCTTTGTTGGTGCAATAAGTGATGGGTCGGCGGTACGCTTCGAAGCGATCCTCAAATGTTTTTTCATGGGTCACGATCCCGACCGGCAGCCCGAACGCTTCATAGACCGGCTTCATCCATTCGGCGTCGCGTTTCGCCAGGTAATCATTAACTGTGATGATATGAACGGGAACGCCCGCCAGAGCGGCTGTGCAGGCCGGCAGAAGCGCCGTCAGGGTTTTTCCTTCCCCCGTTTCCATCTCCGCGATCATTCCATTTAATATGATCCATCCCCCCATCAACTGAACATCGAAATGACGCAGCCCTAACAAACGTTCGCTGAATTCGCGAATCAGCGCAAACGAGAAAGCCGCGTGCTCCCATCGAACGCCGTCTTTCCGAAATCGGCTTCGTAATGGATCGATGCGCTCTTTCAACGCCTCGTCTGTCAAGTCATGAATCTCTTCGCTCCAGCGATTGACTCGCTCGACGAACGCTTGGCTGCGGCGCCTTCTCGTTTTTAAGCCCAGCGTCAGGCGGCCGAAGAAATCGTTTGCCTTCTTCTCCAGCCAGGATTCTTCCTGCGGCTTCTTTTCGGGATAAATGCCGCTTCCGGTTTCAGATTCCAACACCGCCCTAAACATTGAATCGCCTCAAGAACAATTGTCGTATGCTTCGATACGCCTGGAATCCGATCGGTTTGTATCCATGCCGAAACAAAACGTAGACTCGCCCCCCGATTTGAATGTTGGGCAAAGACTGCGTGATTTCGATGTCAAACTGGAAGATTTTTTCAAAGGTCTTCAATCCTTCCGCATCCCAGGGATCGATTGCGATATCGCCTCCGCCGGCCCGGCCGAGAATCGTGCTCGGCAGCCGCTCCATGGCTCCGGGAACTTCGCGAATCATAGCGGCCGATAAATCCAAATCGATGTTTTCCGCCAGGCGCACTTCGATGCTTGTCGTCCTGCTGCGCACCAAATCCACTTTAGACTGGGGGATGACGACTCGCACCAAAGGCTTTTCGATATTGAGGATATACGCGAGAAGATCGCCTTGCTGAATATACCGGCCCGCCAAATCCTCCGCTCGCGGCAGGATCAACAGGCCGTCGCGCGGACTCAGAATGCTCAATTCGGAGACTCTCTCCTGCGCCCGCTTCAATTCGGCCTTGAGACTGTCCAACTTATCTTGAATGACATCCGCCTGCACGCGGTCTTCCTGAATCTCCGCATCACGGCGCGCTTCCAACTCCCGAATTTGCGCTTGTATGATCTCGATGTTGACCGACAGCAGAGGATCGCTGCATTGAATTAACCGATCGCTCTTCTTGACCATCGAATGGTGGTTGATTTCAATGGCCTCCACAAAGCCGCTTGTTCCGGCTCGCACCAGCGATTCTTCCGGCGCCCAGATGATGCCCTCCGTCAGCGTTGAAAAAGGGAAGGGTGCGACAAAAAGAAGCAAGCCGAAGCTTATCGCTAAAGCGCCTGCAACGCCAAAAGCGCGTTTTCGTTTTTCTCTCAGCGAAAAATCAAACATAATGTAATATATTCTCTTGTAGATGGGGACGACGAACATATTGATCATCGACCACAAAGCAATCAGTACGCCGATAATAAAAAACTTGCCGGCGATAAATAATACGATCGCCGCATAAATGAAAATGCGGTACAGAAAAGAACTGATGGAGTATGTAATCAGCCAAAACCGTTCTCCCGGGCCTGTGTGCGGCTTATAGACGTCTTTTACGCCGAATAAATATCGTTTGAATAGATATCCCAGATACTCCAGACTGCGCTGCGCTAAATTGGATATCTCCAGCCAATCGGATAAAATATAATATCCATCATAGCGCAGTAATGGATTGGCGTTAAATAAAATGGTCGAGATGCTGGCTAAGACGATCACATTGAATAACGCGGATCGAACATAACCTGCTTCGATGTTCAGCCACAAATGAAGCGCCAGCGAGGCGATGAACAACTCCACCATCATGCCCGCCGCTCCCACCAGCAGGCGATGCCGCCTATCCCGAAAGGCGGACGCGCCCGACGCATCCACATAGGGGATGGGCATCAAAACCAGCAGCATGATTCCCATTTCGTGGACTTCACCCCCCCATCGTTTGACGGCGTAGGCGTGGCCCATTTCGTGAAACGCTTTCAAGAATGGGAACAACAAGGTGATGGCGGCCAGATTCTGCGCCGAGAGGATTCGATCGACGACGTTTTTCGTCAGTTCGCTCCAATGCTGTCCGGCCGCAATCACGGCGGACGCCGTAACGAAAAGCCACACCAACCCGCCAATCTTGCTGAAGCACGGCCGAACGAAGCGAATGGTGCGGTCCAGAAATTTTCCCGGATCCCAGAGCGGTATCCGAAAAAAGAGAGGAGACATCAACTGCTGCTTCCATTTATTGCGCTCAATTTTCTGACGGCGCCGCAGAAGTTCGGAGACATCGGGAGGAATATCGCAAACCAGGGCGTCTATCGAATGCAATTGACTGAGGAGATTGACCATATCTCCTTGCGTCGGCGCTTCGTCGCCAAACGTTTCAATCGCCTTCTCCCAAAGATCTTGGACAGTCCTTTCTCCATCCATTAATCCGATGACTTGATAGGTGGTTGGATTAAAGCGGAAAAATCGGCCTGTCGCATGATCCTGCAGAATATACCACAATTCACCCCGGTAATGATGGCGGTGAATTTGGACATGACCGCGCAATCGGGGCTGCAATTTTGACGCCCGATACCAGAATGGGCTGAAGATTGATTCTTTCATAAAGGCTGCATTAAGGCCGCCAGGACCAAATCCATATTTTCATCCAGTCGATAATATCGTGCGTCCATATCCAGATTAATTTGCGTCGATCGATAAAGATTCTCCCGAAGCCTTCCATGCCGGGCCGTAATTGATCGGAGATATCTTCCAACTTTGCTTCCACGCGAAAACAATTCCGCCCCTCTTTGGCAGTTGAAACCGGCGTGATCTTTTCAATGGAGAAGGGAAAGGGCTCGCCCGGGAGAGCGTTGAGAAGCAGTTTCCCCTTTTGCCCGACTTGGACGCTTCTCACCTCCCGTTCGTCAACTTCGAGAATGACCCGGTAGGCGTCAAGCGGCGCCATTTCAAACAATATGTCGCCGCGCTCTACAGGCGCTCCCAACGATTGGCTGAGATCGCCTTTGACGATGATCCCATGAAACGGCGCCGCGATCTTGGCGCGCGATATCTGCTCGCTCAATAAATTAATTTGGGCGTCCGCCTGATTGACTTGTTCCTGCAGGACTTTCATGGCGGCTCGATCCCCCTCCGCCATCGCTTTTTGCAACTGCCGGTTGTTTTGCTCTTTGCGGCTGACCCAGCCGAGATGCTCCAGTATCATATCGCGATCGTCCAAATGGCAAAGCGTCTGACCGGCGTCGACAATGTCGCCCGCACGAGCGTCCGCTTCGCGGATATAGCCCCGGTACGGCGAGACGATGGCGCGTTGGATGGCCCCTTCGATGGCGGCGTCTGCGCTTACATGATAATCCCCCGTTTTTACGCTGAAGAAAACGACCAACGCCAGCAGCAATAGCGCGGCCGTCTTTTTGTAGACATGACCGCGCCCGACCAGATGCTCTATTTGCCTTCGAAACGATTCGGCCGCCTTTGTCAACAGCCAGCGATCGTTCTTTCGCTTCTCTTCCAGAATGGGGGCCGCCAGCGCAGCGACGCTTTCGCAGTATTCGACGGTTTTGCCGTCGAATGGGGCGTGAGTCGCCCGCTCCATGGTCAGCGCCCCATAGCATGCTCCTTTTGCGTCAAGAAAGGGAATCGTGCAGATCGCTCCGTCATGATGCTGAACGGCTAATTCCTCATGCGCACGGAGTATCAAATTGTCTTCTTGCGATGGTCTGGGAAAGAGCAGAATGGCTTTTTGATCGTGGCATTCATCCATCGCCGCTCCAATGGATCGAATGAGGTTCATTTGCTTTCCAAATTGGGCGCTGTGAGATAATGCCAGGACTTTGATCTGTCTTCCTTTGAGAAATCCCACGCTGACTCGGTCGCAGTGGATTTGAGCCGCCAACTGAGTCGCGAACGTCATGGCGGCCGCTTGGATCGTAGACTCCAGTAAAACGGCGGCGGTTAGATTAAACGCCGAAGCCAAACTGCTTTGATCGCTTTCGGTTTGGCGGGTTTCTTGGCGGATCAGTTGATACTTGAGCCATGCCATGCCCCATTGCAGCTGCCGCATCGCGATGACAATCTCGGATTGCGGACGCGACGTAATCTCCAAGGCGGCCACTCCATGCAGCCGCTCCGAAACCTGTATCGGATAGGCGATTTGATAGCGCGAATCGGCGGCGTTGGATTCTTGCTCGTGAGCGCTCTTAACAACGACTCCTTTTCGTTCTTTGAGTACATTTTCCGTCACGCGAGTCAAATTTTTGCATTCCGGCATGCGCTGCGGCCAGAAAGCGACCGGTTCGTACATGCTTTGTTCGGAGGACTTTACGACCACTACTCCCATGCAAACTTCATGAATCGTCCGGCATTGCAGATGCAGCCAACTTGCGCAGGATTTTTCCAGACTCGGTGCGTCTTCTAACATGCGCCACACAGCTGGATCGATATAATCGTTTGCGTCGGCGCTGCTTGTTTGGCTCCAAATGGGAGCGTCGTTATTCATTCTTCGATTTTCCATAGTTGGATTATTGTGCTTCTTCTCAGAATCGTTCTCAGATATTCCCCATCACATAAAAGAAAGAATGAAAAGCGCAGGTTGACGAACGAGATCGGAAAAACTACTTGATGTATCCGTGATAAAGCCCCATATAATAAGGGAGCAGATAAACGGTTCCATTCGCCAGTACGCGTCCGTCGCCTCCCGTATTTAAAGTCCATGGATCGGTATTCCAGTGGTTGAAATGCCGTTCCTGAACGGGAAGCACTTTGCCGTTGGTTCGATATCCGCGCGTTCGGACGCGTTCATCGTCCGGATCCGTCCCTGCGTGTCTGGCCAAGGGAATGATGTCGATTCGGCGGCTGTTGCGATGCGCCCAATTCACGCGGTCCAATGGGAAGCCGGTCAACGCATCGATGGAGTCTTTCAGCCATCCCTCCCAGGGAGATAAGTTATAGGATCCCCATGGATCCGAGAATTTCGCCTCCAATCCGCAAGCCGCATACGTGAAGTTGAAAAATGGATTCATCTCGGGAAATTCCAGCGTCCAGTAATTATGGAACGAGAAGAGAATTTGTTTCCTCAGCGTCTCGTTCTTCGTATACTTGATCAAGTTGTAATAACTCATAAATGCCATTTCATCGTCGGATTGATTGCCCGATCCGACGCCGCGCTGCATCTTGCTTACCATGGCGTTCAAATTATAACTATGCTCATCGATGAGGTTTTGTGAAATTTCTCCATAGCGGGCGTCGCCGGTTATATGCTCCGCCGCCGCCAGATACGAAAGCATGCTGAGTGAATTCAATCCCCGCTCCGCATACCAGGCGAAATCGTGATTTAAACTTTTCGGACTGTAAACAGCCCACCGAGTCGGAGTTCCGTCATGATCGACAAGACAGAAATCGTTTCGGATCAAATGATCGATGATATTCTTAACGACTTCGCGAACCCGCTCTTTTTCTTCAGGCGTATCGGCGACCAAATCGTAATAGAGTGGATAGAAAAAGAAATGTCCGTCCAATTCATCCGAACTGGTGTCGGTCTTGTACCAGTATTTACCGTCTTTTGTCAACGGCCAGCGGGGATAGTAGACCTTCCAGCGCGAATCATTCGTCTCGCGCCGCCGCTTCATTCCTTCCAATGTATACGCTTCCCGCTTGTTCGGATCCGGTTCGGTTGTGGGGACCACGGTTCTCGCTACAAAGCCGGGCTGCTGCTCCACTTCGCCGCCGACCGGGGCTGTACTGAGAAATCGCAAGGCTTCGAACGCTTGCCGGGCGCGCTCCTTTGCTTTGGGATCCTTGGTCGCTCCGTAAGCGAAGCATTCGCCAGCGCCGTACATGCTCGTCCATAAACCGTCATTGTCGCTGTCGCTGTATCGAATCTCGCTTTTATCGCCGGGCGTCGGCAATACCACTTCAGATAGATAGCCGAATTCGGTTCGCTTAATATATCTCTCGATTTCCTCTTCATAAAACTCCGCTTTTTCCTGAAGAGTCATCGGCCGTCTTTCAATGAAGCCTACGCCGCCCGGCGTAGCGATCCAGGCGCTTCCATCCTTCATGACGGTTATATCGTTGACTTGATCGTGCGGAAGCCATCTCCGCCCCTGACGATATCCCCAATTCTCGCCGTCAAATCGAATGGCTCCGATTTGCGTTCCAAACCAGACTACACCGTCTTCCCCGGCGCGCAGGCATGAAAAATCATTGTAGGGAAGTCCGTCGCTCCCCGTGTATAACTTCCAAGCCTCATCATAGCATCCCACTCCCTGCCGGCTGGCGAACCAGAGTCTTCCCCGATCATCGAACGCGACGCCGATAACCGGCTGCGGCGCCCATCCTCCATGATTCTCATCGCCGGGATGCACAGCCGCCCAGGATTGCTCAGGCTTCTTTACAAAAAGGCCGGCGTCAGCGGCGACGGCCAGCATCCCATTCTTCGAGCATGCGACGGCATGGATTTTTGGATTTTCTTCGAGTAGATTATTAAGTCTGAGAACCGGTTTTACCCGCCCATTTTTGATTCGGTAAAGACCATAGTTGGCTGCAATTAAGATTGTATTGCGGCGGATCGATAAATCATTGGTTTCACTGGATGGCAGGAAGGATATCTTTTTACAGGAATCGGGATGAATCTCATACAGTGATTCTTCAATCGCTGCGACGATTCCATCCTTGTGCGCCTTCATCACATAAACCGGCGCCTGCGGAGCGTCTTCTATAATCTTCCAAGTTTGATCTTGAAAAACATAAACGCCATTCTCCGTTCCCGCATAAACCGCGCCGTTCTCCGCCGCCGCAATCGAATGAATCCCGCCTTCCGGTAAACCGTCGTTGGGTGAATACGCACGGGCTATTTCCTGCTCGAACGTTCCTACGCTGACAGACGTTTCAGCTTCAACCGGCGAGATCGAAATCAATGGATAGGCGATAAGAAAACCGATTAGAATAAAAAACTTTTTCACAATGCTTCTTTCCTCGAAATTGGTTTGAGAATAGCGTCGTATCGTATTGTGAGATGCCAGGAAGTTTGTGAAGGCGCATGATGAAAACAATATCAGATCATATCATAAAATCGAAAAGAACGAAAATTATTCATAGAAATAAAAATCTTGCGCCCATTCGCAAGTAAAATATAGAAATTCCCTCCGTTTCGGAAAGCAGGCAATCGGTCGTAGCGCGTTCCATCAAGGACGATAATAATTCACCCCCATGCGATCCAACCTTTTCAAATGCGATTGAAGGCGTTCTTGAAAATGATCCCAATCCCTCCCTTCGCCCGGCGACCAAACCGTTTCGCTGAACGCGCATATTCGCGGAAACAACTGCTCGTCGATCTTCTCTTGCGGCGCATGCTCCGTCCACATCGTACATTCCGCCCCCCACACGCGCCGGGAGTCCTCCGCCGAAAGTTCCGGTGGAGTAGGTTGGAATTGATACACTGTTTCGATGGGCGTCATTCGCATCCAATTCGGCTTTGATTTTTGCTGCTGCTCATCCTGGGGATAATCGAAATACACATATTGGTTGGGCGAAGAAATCACGTCGTGATGGAGTTGAGCGGCGCGAATCGCCCCTTTCATTCCTCGCCAGGATTGAACGACCGCCGTATCCGGCAATCCGCCCACATCCAAAATTTCATCCCACCCGATCAAACGGCGGTTCTTGGAAGCCAGAAATTCAGCGATCCGCTTGATCAAATACCCCTGCAGTTCGTCTTCTTGCTGAAAGTCGTTTTCCCTCATTCGCTTCTGGCAATGGGGACATTCCTTCCATCGGTCGCGCGGCGCTTCATCTCCCCCGATATGGATGAATTCCGACGGGAAAATCTGCGTGATTTCATCCAATACGCCTTCCAAAAATTCAAACGTGCTTTCTTTGCCCGGACAAAAAACATCCGCAAAAATCCCCCATTTCGTCTGAACGGGAATCGATTCTCCCCGGCACGATAAATGCGGGTAACTGGCGATGGCTGCGCTGGCGTGGCCCGGCATCTCAAATTCGGGGATGATGGTGACAAATCGTTTTTCAGCATATTCGACGATTTCCCGTAAATCCTCCTGCGTATAAAAATCCCCGTATACGCCGTCCCCGTCTTTTCGATAGGCGCCAACTTTGGTTAATTCGGGATATTTCTTGATCTCGATGCGCCAGCCTTGATCGTCGGTAAGATGAAGATGGAGTCGATTGAGTTTATGATGCGCCGACAAGTCGATATAGCGTTTGATGAACTCCTTGTCTAAGAAATGCCGCGCGCAGTCCAACAGAACGCCTCGCCACGGATACTGAGGAACATCCCGAATTTGAACGCAGGGAATTTGCCCATTTTCAGAATGAGATGCAATCTGTCGAAGCGTTTGAATACCGTAGAATAAACCCGCCGGCTTCCACGCCGTGAGTTGAATCCATTCTTCGTGAATCGACAACTCGTATCCTTCCTCCCCCAATTTTTCATTCCCTTCCTCCAAACCGAGAGAGATGCAGTTTTGTTTTGGTTTCTCCGAGGCGTCCTCAACTGAAAGCGTGCATTGGATATTGTCGCGAAGGCTGTCGGCTAAATAGTCTCCCAAATCGGTGGGGGATTGGATGGTCGAATCAATAAAAATTCGCACATCCGCCTGCAATGTATAAAAACCGCTTTTCCATTCGATCTGCTGGGGCAGGGGAATGATCGCCATGTTTTCGCTCTCCGAATAACACAAAAAAGGTAAAAAGAGGATTGTCAGAAATATTAAACTGTTAAATGCGGAATTTTTCATTTTTTTTCTTCCGAACGACCTGACATTTAATAGAAAAATCTATAGAATTATACTCTCGGTTGATCGATGATGCGATGTAATTTTGCATCCCCAAAGATTTTAAAGCAAATTGAAACTCATCAACTGCAGGATCCGTGTTTCCTTTTGGATAGGCGGCGCCTCAGTTCCAAAATTGAATATTGTTCGAATTATTTTGGGAAAGGACTATACCATGACCAAGGATGAACTGCTAGTCAAAGTAAAATCAGTGATAGCGCGAGTTCTGAAATTGAGAGAAAACGACATCGGCGAGGAAGCCAACTTTATTTTTGATCTGGGCGCGGATTCGCGTCAAAGTCTCGAGTTGGTAGCCGCTTTCGAGGAAGAATTCGACATCGAAATGGATGAGGATGGGGCCTTGGAAATCCAAACCGTCTCCGGCGCCGTCGATTTTATCTCTCAATACCTGCCGATGGATTGAATCGATTCTATTTTTTTTCAGACATCCCTCTCGGGATTTGATTTTTGACAAAGGGGAACAATTGAATGCAGGCGCCAAAGAATCTAGATGCGATTTTCTACCCGCAATCCGTAGCCGTGGTGGGGACCAATAAAACGAAGGGCACCGTCCCCCACGATATTTTTTACAATATCCTAGATAGCAACTTCCAGGGAATCGTCTACCCGGTCAGTCCGGGAGAAAAATCCGTAGCCGGCGTAAAAGCCTACAAATATATCGTCGATATTGAAGATCCCGTCGATCTGGCCGTTCTGGTCTTCCCCAGTTCCGTTTGCCATCTGGCCCTGGAGCAGTGTGGAAAAAAAGGCGTCAAATCAGCCATTATCATTTCGGCCGGCTTCAAGGAAATCGGCGGCAAGGGAGTCGAACGAGAAAAGCAGATCAAAAGCATTGCGGATCAATATGGGATATCCTTTATCGGCCCCAATTGCTTGGGCGTTATCAATACGGATCCCAAAATGCGCTTGAACGCTTCGTTTGCGCGCAAAATGCCTGAAGAAGGTAACATCGGCTTTCTCTCTCAAAGCGGTGCGCTTTGCACGGCTGTTTTGGACTACGCGCAAGCCAAACACATCGGTTTCTCTAAATTCATCAGTTTCGGCAACAAAGCGGATATCAATGAAATCGATCTGCTCTATTACCTCAAGGACGATCCTCGCACCAAAGTCATTCTCGTTTACCTGGAGGAAATTAGCGACGGCTTCGCTTTGATGAAAGCCGCCCAAGTAGTGATTTCCGAATCGGGAAAGCCTGTCTTGATTCTTAAATCCGGCCGCACCGAGGAAGGGGCCGCCGCGGCGGCGTCGCACACCGGTTCGCTGGCCGGCAGCGACGTCATTTGCGATGCCGCTCTCCGGCAGGCGGGCATCATCCGCTGCAGCGATATTGAAGAAATGTTTAATCGGGCGATTGCGCTTGCCTATCAGCCTCTCCCCCAAAGCAATCGAGTCGCCATCGTCACCAACGCCGGCGGGCCGGGTGTTCTGGCCACCGACGCCGCCATCAATCAAGGCCTGAAATTGGCGCGCTTTTCGGAAGCAACCTCGGACATCCTCCGTAAAAGTTTGCCCAAAACGGCCAATACGAAAAATCCCATCGACGTGATCGGCGATGCGCACTCGGATCGCTATAACGTCGCTCTATCCAGCACACTCAAAGACGAAAATGTGGACGGCGTCTTTGTCATTCTCACGCCCCAATCCATGACCGATATTGATGAAATCGCTCGAGAAATCTGTAATTGTTCGATCCAGTTCAAAAAGCCAATCTATACTTCGTTCATGGGGGAGGCGGATGTAGCATCCGGCATCGACATCCTCCAGCGTAACAGGATTCCCCATTACATTCTGCCCGAAAGTATGTGCTGTTCTTTCTCCGCCGCATTGAATTTCAAAAACCGATCCACAAAATCCGATTCGTCCGAATACTCGCCCCTAGACCATATTAACCCGCAAAAAGCGAAAGAGATTTTCGAGAAAGCCCTCCAGTCGGGGAAGCGATTTTTATCGGGACGCGATGCTTATGACATCCTCCAGGCTTACGGATTCCCGGTCGGCCGATATGGTCAAGCTTCCTCCAAAGAAGACGCCGTCGCACTCGCGGACCAAATCGGATATCCCGTCGTCATGAAAATTGTCTCGGAAGAGATCGTTCACAAATATGATGTGAATGGCGTCTTGCTGAATCTTTGTTCGGCCCAGGAAGTGGCCGAA
Source organism: Candidatus Omnitrophota bacterium (assembly GCA_016934335.1). Taxonomy (GTDB): domain Bacteria; phylum Hinthialibacterota; class Hinthialibacteria; order Hinthialibacterales; family Hinthialibacteraceae; genus JAFGTC01. The sequence goes on from JAFGTC010000073.1 coordinate 16,154, forward strand.
GGCTACTCGTCGATGATGAAGGTCATTTCCGAACGAAAACCGCATGCCAAGATCGAAGGCGTTTTAATCCAGGAAATGAGCGAAAGCGGCGTCGAAGTCATTCTCGGCGTCAAACGCGATCCAAGCTTCAATGCGGTTTTGCTGTTTGGACTCGGCGGCATTTTTGTCGAAATTTTCGAAGATGTAAGTTTTCGGATCGCTCCGCTTTCCCCGCCGGATATTCAAACCATGATTACCGACATCAAAGGCTATCCATTGCTCTCAGGAGCCCGAGGCCGAAAAATCATGGATATTGCAAGCATTGAAGATTGCCTGCGCCGGTTATCTCAACTGGCGGTCGATTGTCCTCAAATCAAGGAATTGGATATCAATCCTTTAATCGTCAGGAATGAAGGTTTGGGCGCCTTGGCCGCAGACATTAAGATTGTGATTTGAGATCCTGGCCCGCTATTGTCGTCTTTCATTTTATTTTTTTAAAGAGAAGAGTCGATCATGAATGTACGAAACTTACACGAAAATGAAATCGCCGTTCTGGAATCGCAGGGATGCTTCTGCGCCGATTGGACCAGGATTTTCGTCAAGGATCCCTTTCTGCCTTCTTTCATCCGAAATGTTCACTTTGATGGCGAGGTTAAAATCGGAGCCTTTCAATCTTCGGAGGAAGACGGCCCCCAAAAAGTCGGTTTGTATGACAGCGAAATCTGCGACTGCTCTTTTTCCGACCACGTCTTGATATCCAACGTAAGGTTGCTGAAATCGTATGATGTAGGAAAAAATGCGGTGATTCGCAACGTAGGCTCCTTGTCCGTGGAAGGCGCCTCGACATTTGGGAATGGAACGGAAATCAATGTCGTCAACGAAGGCGGCGGCCGAACTATCAAAATTTACGATCGTTTAACATCCCAAATCGCCTATATGCTGGCCCTGTATCGGCACAGACCCGACCTGATCAAAAAACTTAACGACTTCATCGATGATTACGTGAGAACAAAACACTCCACTCGAGGAATCATCGGCGATCAGGCGCAAATCATCAACTGCCAGTCTCTGAAAAATATCGCAGTTGAATCGTTTGTCCACATCGAAGGCGTGAATCTCTTGGAAAATGGAACCATCGCCGGCGACCCCGAGGATCCCACGTTCATTGGAAGCGGCGTATACGCCAGGAATTTTATTGTTCAATCCGGCGCCGTTGTCGACAGCTCCGCCGTCTTGACCGACGTTTTCGTCGGCCAGTCAGTCAAAATCGGAAGACAGTTTTCCGCCGAAAATTGCGCCTTTTTTGCCAATTGCGAAGCCTTTCATGGGGAGGCCTGCTCCATCCTGGCCGGCCCCTATACTGTCAGCCATCATAAATCGACCCTGCTGATCGCCGGCCTGTTCTCTTTCTATAACGCGGGAAGCGGCACGAATCAAAGCAATCACATGTACAAATTAGGCCCGAACCATCAGGGCATTCTCCAACGCGGCTCAAAAACCGGATCGTTTTCCTATCTGCTCTGGCCCTGCGCAATCGGCCCCTTCTCTGTCGTGATCGGGAAGCATTACGCCAACTTCGACGCCTCCGATCTTCCTTTTTCTTATATCAACGAAGAAAACGACCGCAGCGTCCTGACGCCCGCCATGAATCTTCTCACTGTAGGAACCCGCCGCGATAGCCAGAAATGGCCTTCCCGCGATCGGCGTAAAGGAAGCGTCAAGTTCGATTTGATCCATTTTGACTTGTTCAACCCCTTTACCATCGGCAAGGTTGTCAAAGCGATCGAAATCTTGAATGAATTATATGCAAACGCCTCCAAAGAAAATGAATATGTTTCCTATAAAGGTATTTTCATCAAACGGCTCTTGCTGAAAACATGCCGAAAATATTATGAATTGGCCGTCAAGATTTTTATGGGAGACTGCATTGCATCCATTCTGAATGAAGCAAACTTCGAGGGAGGCTTAGAACTATTGTCTTCTCGCACCCAACCGGCGTCCTTTGAATGGATTGACCTATGCGGCATGTTCGCCCCAACTTCCGTGATTGCGGATTTACTCTCCAAAATTGAAAAACAAGACATATCAACTCTGGACGAGATAACAGACTGCCTTCATGTCATCCACCATGATTATACGGAGCACAAATGGGAATGGTGTTGTCAATTGATCGAAAAGTTTTACGGCGAACCTGTTGAACAATTATCGAAAGAACAACTCGATCGAATTATGACGGATTGGAAGACCAATCGCATTAAACTGAACAACCTCATCATTCAGGATGCTTCGAAGGAATTCGATCAAAACGCTCGAATCGGATATGGCTTGGATGACGGAGCCTTCGCGAAAGATCAGGATTTTGAAGCCGTGCACGGCGCCGTCGATACCAATCAATTTATCAAAAACTTACGCGATGAAATGCATGTTATTGACCGGCTATGCGAAAAAATTCAGAAATGGATCGATAGAGTAAAAGGGTAAATAGAGTAAAAGGGTAAACTGCTGCGATATGGGATCCTTAGATCTCATTGAATTGCCGGTCGGGAAACTGAAAAGACGTCCGGCTTCCACCCTTTTCAGCAGTGAGAATGAAAGGCGGCGATGGGATATTATTCAAAACCCACTCCCCCCGCTGCGAAACGGCGCTCAGGATGGTTTCTCCCTTTTGCAGAACAACCTTCGCCCCGGGCGTTGCGCTGCCCTTGAGCGTAGTAAGGCCCTCCAGGATGGAGGCGGCGTTGTTGACCATGAGAAAAAGTTTCTTGTCTCGCAGAGCGCGGTGATACTGAACCAGTGCGTCGATCTCTTCTTTTTGAGGCGCGATGATTTGCGCCGGCCCCGCCATCATGCTTTCAATTTTTTCCGCCAGTTCTCCATCGGATAAATGATGAAAATCATCCTCGTAATCCGATCCGTTCTCTCCATGACATTCCGCGCAGGAATTGTGAAAGAGAGTCGTCGGCCCTTCATAGACATTGACCAATTCCTTGTTTTTATTGGAAGAATTGGGGCTAAGGCAGGCGGCGGCGAATAGAATCGAAATCAATAGCGGATGGATTTTTAACATAGTAATAGATTTCCGAAAGAATAAATTCAAAAAAATTTGCTCCTTTTGAAAGATACAAAAGCTCTTTGCAGCGCTGTCAAATCGCTGCATCGAACTGTTCCATTCAAAACAGCCTCTCAAAATGGTTGGGATTGTATTCTTCTTTCGATCGATCGATCCAGTAACTCGATTCGTCGCCGGGAAATTTTCGCTCGAGAGGATCGCGGCGAATGATTTTCTGGATCAGCGAAACGAAGGTGAATAGAACAAAAAAGATCAAAAGAAGCACTATGCGGGATATTACCCAACTTAGGCGCTTGGCGATCGCCGTCCAAACGATAAATATCGGGCGCAGCCCCCGGGGAAACAAGATCGCCGGCGCCAAGAAAACGACTCCGCCGATTATCCATAAACGATAAGCCCACTCGGCCGAACCGCGCCAAAACAACAGGCCTCCCAGCGCGGCGCAAAACAGCGTCATGCCCACGCCGAATCCGCGCAGTTCCTTGATGGGCGCTTGCGAAGGTGAGGTTTGCTTAATCAAGGGGAAACTCCTTCCGCCAGTCTTCATCTTCCTGCCATTCAGGCTGCTTCGTTTTATCCAACAGGCACGAGCCCAAGACCAAATAATCCATATCGGTTCGCATGAAGCAGCGGTAGGCGTCTTCCGGCGTGCAGACGATCGGTTCGCCCCGCACGTTGAACGATGTGTTCACCAACACGGCGCAGCCGGTTTTTTCTTCAAAAAGCTTCACCACGTCATAATACCGCGGATTGTCTTCCCGTTTCACCGTCTGCACGCGAGCCGAGTAGTCGATGTGCGTCACGGCTGGAATATCGGAGCGCGGAATGTTCAGCTTTTCGATGCCGAATAATTTCTTCTGCTCGTCCGTCATCGGGATGAGGCGCGATTTCTTGACATTCGCCACCAAAAGCATGTAAGGCGAATCGACCTCCATCTCGAAATAATCGCTCACCTTTTCTCGAAGAACCACTGGAGCAAAAGGGCGGAAGGATTCGCGGAATTTGATCTTCAAATTCATTTTGGCCTGCATGGAAGGGGAGCGCGCATCGCCGAGGATGCTTCGCGAGCCCAAAGCCCGCGGGCCGAACTCCATCCGCCCTTGAAACCATCCCACAACCTTCTCATTTGCAAGCAGTTCCGCCGTTTTTGATGCAAGTTTGTCTTCGGTAAGTTCATCATAAGGAATATTGTTTTTATGGAGATATTCCTTGATGCGCTCATCCGAATATTCCGGCCCCAAAAGCGAGGCTTTCATGCGGTCAAAGCCGTTTTTAGGCGGAAGCGGCTTATTCGCGTAGCGGTGATAAACGCTTAACGCTACGCCCAGCGCACCCCCGGCGTCGCCGGCCGCCGGTTGGATCCAAATGGATTCAAACGGACCCTCGCGCAATATGCGGCCGTTGGCCACGCAGTTCAACGCTACGCCGCCGGCCAAACATAGGTTTTTCTGCCCGGTCGTCTTGTGGACGTGGCGGGCCATGCGAAGCATGACTTCCTCCGTCACCTCTTGCACTGATCTCGCTAAATCCATCTCTCGCTGCGTCAAAAGCGATTCCGGCTTTCTCGGCGGTCCGCCGAACAAGCGGTTGATGCGTTCATGGGTCATCGTCAGGCCGGCTACGTAATTGAAATACTCCATATTCATTTTGAACGATCCGTCTTCTTTGAGATCGATCAGTTCATCCAATATGGTCTGGACATATTTCGGCTCGCCGTACGGCGCCAGCCCCATGACTTTATATTCGCCCGAATTCACCTTGAAGCCGGTGTAGTAAGTAAAAGCGGAATAAAGCAATCCGATCGAATGCGGAAATTTCGTCTCCCCCAGGATTTTGATCTCTTGATCCTTCCCATACCCATACGTCGTCGTCGACCATTCCCCGACGCCGTCAATTGTAAGGAAAGCCGCCTCGTTGTAAGGCGACGGGTAGAAGGCGCTGGCGGCGTGGCTTTCGTGATGCTCGCCAAACAAAACTTGCCCCTCATAATGCAGTTCTTCCTTGATGATATTGCGCAGCCAGAGCTTCTCTTGGATCCACAGCGGTATGGCCATGATGAACGAGCGGAAGCCGGCGGGCGCCGTCGAAAGATAGGTCTCCAGAATTCGCTCGAATTTAACCAGGGGCTTATCGTAAAAAGCCACATGATCCACTTGATTGATTTCGATCCCCGCCGTTTTCAAACAAGATCGAATGGCGTGAATGGGAAACGACGAATCGTGCTTTTTCCTCGTAAAACGCTCCTCTTGCGCGGCGGCTATAATTTCTCCGTCGCGCACCAGGCAGGCGGCGCTGTCGTGATAATAGGCAGAAATCCCTAATATATTCATATGAAACCCGTTTTTTTATATTCTACGATTCGATCGAACTCTCGTTCATTCAATCGGCTGAATCAAATCCGTTGATTCAATTATATTTACAGTAATTGACGGACGATTTGATTTTTAATCAAGGTGCAGGAAATAGTAGATGGTATTGGTGCGAAATTCTAGTTTTTGCTCCCTCAAGTCTATACGAACCATGGCTTATCCTACCTTATGTTCTATTTCTAATCTATAATGCCGCTTGAAGCCGCCTCTTTGAATAGCGCAATATCCCTATAAAGCTGCTCTCTTGAAGCCTCACTGCCGCCAATGTAATAGGTGTATTCAAGCATATAGGTATTTTTATAACCATTATACTAGAACAGATTGGATATATCATGTATATTTTGGAAAATTAGAATGTGGAATAAAAAATTGAATCGATTGATTTTACTGCTATTAGTGGGATAAAAACATGGAACCAAACAATAAACCTCCTGTATTAAGCGAGGCCGCCCTGTTTCGCATGTCTCGTTATCTTAATGTCTTGGAAGAATTCTCGCAAAAGAAGATTCCTTATATATCGACCAGTAAACTCGCCAATCTGCTCGGCGTGAATTCGGCGGTTGTCAAACAGGATTTTTTACCGCTTAAAGTGCGCGGTCAGACTGGCGTAGGATACGAAGTCCCTCAGCTATTGGAAACCATCCGGGACGTCTTCCTCTCGAGAGAATCCTTGTCCTTTGCCGTCGCCGGATTTGGAAATATCGGCCAAGCGCTGGCCAGTTATCAGGGATTTAACCGGGACGGCTTCGAACTGAAAGCCATTTTTGATTCGAATCCCAAATTCTTAAGCTATTCCATTCGCGGCGTCCTGGTTCATGACGTTGAAAATATCGTCAGCATCTGCCGCGAAAAATCCATTGACATCGGCATCATTTGCACGCCGGCGCCCGCCGCCCAGGAAGTCGCCAACCAATTCGTGGAGGGCGGCGTCAAAGGTATTTGGAACTTCGCTCCAACCGAACTGGTCGTTCCGGATCATATTATCCTGGTGCATGAACATTTAACGCGCGGCCTGCTCACAATATCCTATCATATATCCCACCGCTACAGCGACGATCATCCTGTGGAAGGACCCTCCGTCGAAGCGGTTGGAGAGAATGACGAGATATAGGCCGTATCATCTCATCATTTCTGCTTCATTATATCGGACGTTTTTTTGACAATTCGATATAATCGTAGTGTCAGTATGAGTCGTTTTAATGCATCCACTTTGTAAAAACATGATGGAGGTTTTTTATGAATCGCTCGATTCAGCAATTCCTAGCGATTGTATCCTTTTTCATAGGCTTCTCTTATGAAGCCGCCGCTCAACCGATCGGATCGACGATCGATCTTAACAGCGATACGCCTACCTATGCGGATGTCGGCCTTCAGTCAATCGCGGGTCTTGAGCCCGCCATACTCGCTCGAACCGGCGCGGATGACCGCGAACCCAAAATCGCGATCCTCAACAATGGCTCAACCGTGGTTTTTTGGGTGAACCTCAACGGCAGCCATCATGTAAGCGGCGTGGATTCGCAAGGCGCCCTTTTGGCGCCTGTCGTTGAAGATGAAAATGCCGTCGATGTTTTAGTCGGTGTGAACACCGGCGCCAGCACAAATTGGACGCTCTGCAAAAGCGATCCCTCCAGCGGAAATTTCCTGGCGGCGGCGACCTACCCGGCCGATTCGCTTGACGGCGCCGAAGCCCGGATTCCCGAATCGGTCATCGACGCCGATGGCGTCGTACAGGATAACAGCCAAGGACACGGATTCTTCCGCCTGTTCAATGAATCGCTCGATCCCATCACCGATCCCCTCTCCGTTTCTCAGTTCAGCGCCGGACATCGGGAATGGGATGCTTGCTGGCTGAACGATGGAAAATTCGTGATCGGCGTCGTCAACCGCGGCCACCGATATGAAGACGATCCCGACTGGCCGGATGGAGGCGACCATACGGCGACGTTGAATATATTCAATCCCGACGGATCTCGCTTCATGGATGAATTTTTCGTCGACGACCTCACCGGCGAACAGAAAAATTTATGGCTGGGCGCTTTGGCCCATGGATTTGTCTGCGTCTATGAAGACGATGACTCTCTCGTGGGAGGAAGCGATCTTTACAAGGGCGTTATTTTTGACAATAACGGCGCCAAATTGAAGGAATTTGTACTGACCGATGAAGAAAACGCCATCCAGCCCGGTTGGATGGCCGCAGGCGGCGGCGGTCGCTTTGTCACCGTTCACGCCTTGAGCGCCCCCGATACAATTGGCTTGCCCGTTGAATTGAATGGAATGCCGGTTGTTTTGGCGCAATTGTGGAGCGATCAGGGTGAGCGAATCGGCCCCTATATCCTTGTCAGCCAGCACGACGATTTCCGCAACGCCTCCCGCGCCCGCTGCGCCATGGCGCGCAACGGCAGTTTTATCTGCTCCTGGATCGATGACGGCGCGGATATCGTTCAATTCACCGACAGCGTCATCGCACGCATCTTTCATGCCGATGGAACGCCGTCAACCGACGCGTTCGTCGCCCATCCTATCCCGGAATTCGAAGAAACTTCAGGAGGCGATCCCTCCGAATCCATGCCTGCCATTTCCAACGACCGCGCGGCGGTCGCCTGGGCGACTCGCGCCGCTCCAGGCGGTCAATTTCGCGACATCGCTTTGATGGCCTATAACAATCCCGCCACTCATGTGCAATTGTGGGAACTTTATTGAGAATCGCTATCGTAAATTTCAATAACCAATCGTCATCGTAAAAAAAATCCGCCGGACGCCATGCTCATCCGGCGGATTTTTGTCTTTCAGAATGATACTATTCTCGCTCACCGGGGGATGATCGGCAGCGCCAAATGAGACGGATAGTTTTTATCGTGGAAGATGGTCTGCGTGGCCTTGAACAACTCTTCGTCGGTTCCAAATTCTTTCCCGCTGTTGGGATTCCTGTCAAATCGCGGGAAATTGCTGCTCGATACTTCCAGTCGAATTCGATGTCCGGCCTTAAATAGATTGCTGGTCACCCAGAGATCGATTTCGTAGCGATAGACTTTTCCAGGTTCAATCAGCGACAAGTCCGTAAACGAATCTCGATATCGGGCGCGAATGATCCCTTCACAGACATTGTAGGCCTTGCCGTCGGGATGGACGTCCACGAGTTTCCCCGTGAAATCCGTGTCCTTGGCGGTGCTTGCGGCGTACAGCATCAATTTGACCGGCCCTGTGACTTCCACCGGCTTCTCCAGCGCATCGCTGGTAAACACCAGCACATCATCGCGCTCCTCAATCTTTTGTTGATCATAAGGGCCGATTGTCGCTCCAATCAGGTTGTTGCCGCCATGGGTGGGAACGGGATTTTCCGGATCATAAACATATGTATCGGGAGTCTCCTCGGTTTCGGGCAAGTCGATGGTGAGCAAACCGCTTCCGTTTCGCGTGTTGGCTCCGCCGTCGCTGTGCAAATAATAATTGGTGAAAACGGTTCGGGCTAACGGCCACTCCTGCTCGCCTCGCCACTGGTTCTCTCCCATGATAAACAAATAAAATGCCGGCCAATCCTCGACTCCGGTATTCTTTTTTTTCAACCAATAATCATACCATTGGCGCTGGATCTTGCCCCATTCGATTTTGGCCGCTTCGCCGAAATCGATCTCGCCGACTTTCGTCTGATTGGCGCCGTGTCCCCAAGGGCCTAAGATGCAGAATTGATTGCGCCTCGCCTCAAAATTCTTAGATTCTTTCCTCACACGGGCGATTTGCTCCAAAGTCGCTTTCGAAAAAATATCGTACCATCCGCCGATGTTCAAAATGGGGATCGTAATCTCATCGAAGCGTTCATCGATGCCGCGCTTCTTCCAATAATCGTCGTTCGTATAATGCTTGATCCAATCGCGCAGATAAAAAATTTCATGCCCGAATTGTTGATCCCACTTGTTCAAGGGAATTTTTGAAAACACATCATCCCATTTTATCGATTGGGCGTCGATTGGAACTCCCGAAACCAAGGCGCCCCATCCCATCGACAACGAGAGTTGATAGGCGCCTCCTGCATACATGACATTATACGCATGAGCGAATGGAACGATTGGAATCATGGCGCGCAAATAAGGCGAACCTTCCGGCGCCGACGCCCATTGCGTCCAACCGACGTAAGAGCCGCCCGACGTCCCTATATTCCCGTCGCACCAGGGCTGCAGCCCCACCCATTGCTGCGTGTCATAGCCGTCTTCGACATCATAGCGGAAAGGATCCCAGACGCCTTCCGAATCTCCCTTGCCGCGGCAATCCTGAATCACGACCGCATAACCGTTAGATGCGTATTCTTTCCCCAACGAAAAATTCTCATCCGATTTGCCGTACGGCGATCGCATCAAGATGACGGGAAAAGCGGCTTCTTCATTGGGGATGAACAGATTGGCCGCCAGTTTGACTCCATCGCGCATGGGAATCATCACATTTTTATGAAACGTGTACTCCAATTCGCCGCTGTGCGCCGATAAGCCGCCTGCTGCGATAATAATGAAAAACAGCAGCAGGCGCGTGAAATAGTGTTCTGTAATACGATTCATTTTCATCATGAGCTCCAATACGATTCGATATAGTTTCTTTATTTCTATCATAAACGTGCAGTCTTGTGTATAGAGCGCAGAAAGAATAGGCGGACTTCTTTCAAAATGTATCGGAATGAAGGTAAGATGAATAACAATATTGAATTCTGGGGCGAACATATAATTTTATTTCGGTGTGGGGATTATCGTAGAAAACTGGAGGTCTGGAAAATGAAATTATTAAAACGGTTTTGTCTTATGCTCGCATGCTGCGCTCTTGGATTCGCGATGATGGATTGCGGGTCTATCAGCCCGAAAAAAGCCGTTGAAACTCCATCGAAAGGCAAGGAATGGATCGTCCAACTTCCCGGCCTGAAGGAAGGCGAGAAGCCTCTTATTATGCTTCGCATTCCTGCAGGGACGTTTCAAATGGGCAGCCCCGAATCGGAGGAAGGTCATGAAGAAAATGAAAGCCCCGTCCATTCCGTTACGATCAGCCGGGATTTCTACCTTGGGAAATATGAAATAACCCAGGCCCAATGGATGGCGGTCATGCAGGAAAATCCTTCGACGGAGTATGGGCCGAACTTGCCGGTGAATCGCGTAAATTGGTACGATTGCCAGGACTTCCTTCGCCGTTTGAATGAAATCGTGAATGACGGTAAGTTTCGTCTTCCCACCGAAGCCGAACGAGAATATGCCTGCCGAGCGGGAACGGAGGAGATGACCTATTTTGGCGGCGATCCTACCGATGAATTAATCGAAGAACATGCCTGGATGCGCACTAATTCGGAAGGCGAATTGCATGAAGTAGGCCTCCTGAAGCCCAATCCTTGGGGGCTCCATGATATGCTGGGCAATGTTTGGGAATGGTGTGAAGATTGGTACGCTCCCTATCAAGCCCAAGCCCAGGTCGATCCACAAGGCGCTTTGCTCGGAACCGAAAAAGTCTTTCGCGGCGCTTCCTGGATGGCGCGCCCTGAATGGATTCGATGCGCCGACCGCGGAAAATTTACGCCTGACAACCGCCGCAATACCGGCGGGTTTCGAGCAGCCTCTTCGGACTGATTTACTATGCAGGAAACGCCAAAAAACGGGATGTTCAATCTCAAAACTCTAGGATTGTGCTTGTTATTGGCACTGATCCAAGGCGCGATCTTCATTGGCATTCAAACCTCCATAACCGGAGCGCTCACGTTTCCTTTGGATGATAGCTACATCCACCTTCAGTACGCCAAACAGATCGCTCGGGGCGCCTATTTTCAGTATCAGGACGGCGATCCGATCTCAACCGGCGCGACCAGCATTTTATACGTCCACGTGTTGGCGCTCGGCTATTTTATAGGATTCCGCGACACTTTTTTCCCCGTTTGGACTCTTCTCTTAGCCCTTCTATCCATTGCATTTATATTCTATTTGTTAATACAAATCAGCAAAAAATGGCAGTCGCCCTTCGCGGCATGCACCTCGGTAGGATTGACCTTCTTTTCGGGCATCTTGGCCTGGGGATTCTGGAGCGGCATGGAAATATCTCTGTTTTCCATGCTGTTGATCTTAACATTCTTTCAACTTATTCAAACGAACGGCGCTCGCTTTCCCTTATTTTTCTCTATGGGTTTTTTGTCGCTCTGCCGACCGGAAGGCGCCATCCTCGGCCTCATCCTTTTTACCGGCGTGATTGTTCATGACTGCCTTCAAAAGGGTGGATTCAAACGACTTTTTCATTGGGCTTCGCTTCTATCTGTTTTGTTTTTCCTCGCCTGTTGTTTTTTGCCGAATCTCTTATTCCGGCTTTCCACTGGACAATGGGGCGGAAGCGGTCTGTCCGCAAAAAGTTTGTTGCACAATCCTATCATGACCGCTCCGCAAAAATTTTCAGCGTTCGTGGACAACCTCTTTTCTCTATCCGCCTTTTTAACGGGATTCTTGCCCCGCCATGGAAGCGAATTTATGTTGCCAGGCCTCTTATTGTTTGTTGTTATTGGGTTTATTGGATTGATCTTAAAGCATTTTCATCATTCCTCATGGAAATATTTTCTCTTCGGCGTCGGCTTGATGATCGTTTTTACCGCGATCGCTACGCTGGAAGTATGGCCCATGCACAATTACCGCTATCTTCTGCCCTTTTATCCCTTGTTATTTTTGTTGGGCGCCATGGGAATCGAGAGTTTAAGCGTCTGGATTTTTCAGCGAAGCCTTGTCATGCAAATATCCTTAACGATCGTCGCTCTCCTCATCAGTTTGATTTATTATCCGGTTTGGATTTCACGTTTTGCCGAAAATGCAACCACTATCTACCAAAAACAGGGCCGCGTCTCCCATTGGCTGGCGAAAAACCTTCCGGATCAATCCGTAATCGCCATCAACGATGCCGGCGTCTTGACTTATTATGGAGATATATTGGAACAAAAACGAAACAAAGATCAGCATATCGTAGATCTGGTGGGTTTGGTGACGAACGGCCCCTCTCAACCATACAGAATGGGAGAAGGCGGTTTATACGAATGGATGCAGCATTTGCCTGACGAACGCCGCCCCCGATACGCCGCCGTGTTTCCTTCCTGGTTTTTGGAGATGAGCCGAATCTACGATGTCTTTTATCAGCCGCAGGTTGCATTTCCTGATCCTTTCGATCCCAACTTCAGTAAAAAAATCTTTCTTATCAATTGGAATTATGACGGAATGGAAGAAAATCCGCGCGAAGCGATCATGCGGTCGGATTGGGTGATCCGCGATCGATTGGATGTCGGCGATTTGATCAGCGAACGCGAGCATAACTATATTTTAGAAAATCGGGATCATCGTTACCCCGAAATCCCCGTCCCGTTTCGCCGAAATTTCGGCTACCACGAAGAAATCGATGAACGCTGGCCGGATATCGAGAATGAAATAGACGAATTGATCCCTGTTCTTCGTCGAGATGGATCCATCTATCAATATGACATCCTGGATGCGGGAAGGCGCATCACGGGCGAGGAATCGTTTCTCGCTAAAAATATGACGCCTCTTCGCGAAGCATGGCTGATTTTTCGCACCTGCGACGGAAGCGGCGATTTCCCCCTCTTTCGCTATCGCATGAATGTGCATGTGAATGATCAATTCATCCAAGTCTGCGAACCTGAGGGTACTCCATGGAATTGGTACGAATTTGTGGTGAAAATTCCCGCGGATTTAATCCAGAATGAGCAAGTTCAAATCAAAATAATCAATCAAGGAACAGCCCGCTTCACCTACTACGATTCCTTCTATTATTGGATTGTCCAACGCGATTGATTTTTTATAATAGTCTGAAAATAAATCACTTACATTTTACTTCTTCATATATTTTATAAGTTTGAGTCAGGATCTGGAAAATCATCGGTAATTGACATATCGCCAGATGCAGAGCAGGAGATGCTCGTGCGCCAAATCAAGTATGCTGGAAACTTCCTCCAACATGGAACTGGCTTCATCCAGTGTCTGAAAGTTGAATCCCGCTTCCTCCAAAATAATCCGCATGGCTTCCTCCCGCGAGTCGCAGGGCAGCCTCAACAACTGGCGCAAATCGTCGATATGCTTTGCGCCGATGCCTCGAATTTCTTTCAATGATTTGGCAAAATCGGGCTCATCGAACAAGAGCCGAAAATCGTCTGTAGATTCCACGCCCAGCTCGTGAAGATATTTGGCCGCCGCCAAGACGCGCCGCGGTTTGTCGTTCTCATCCCAATTAAAAAAATATTTGGGGCTGATTTCTTCGATCATACAGACAAAAACGCCGCTGGTTTTCCCTTCCGGGTACTCTTTCAAGAGTCGCTCAATGCGCGGCCGCACTTGGCTCTTATAGCGCGATCCCGGCAGCAGGACGGCTTCCGCGAGGATGGCGCCGATATGCTCGCTGCCCATCGCTAAGGATTCGACGGCTTCGAATTTGCGCTGCGATTGAAGATGCTGTATAAAAAGGTTTGTATCTGGATTCATGAAAATTCACAAAAAAACGTTTTCCTGGATGATAATCCGCTTGCCTTATCGCGCAAGACAATGGCGGGCTTTTTCTTGTCATCCATCACGCGCGATGCTTCAATAAACAAAAGCAGAAAAACTGAACCAGCGAGGATAACCATGATGTCAATCACGCGCCAACAAGCCTGGGATAAATTATGCGAATGGACCGAAAGCGACGCCTTGCGCAAGCATGCCCGCTCCTTGGAAATTGTCATGCGCCAAGCCGCTCTGCGCTATGGGGCCGGCGAGAGCGACGTCGAGTCGTGGGGAGCGGCCGGCCTCCTTCACGACGCCGACTATGACAAGTGGCCCGAAGATCACCCCAACCGCATCGTCGCCTGGCTGCGCGAACAGGGCGAAGAAGCGATCGCCCACGCCGTTTCCGCTCATCACACCGGTTGGAATGTTCCGTATGAAAGCCAACTCGACAAGACGCTCTTGGCCTGCGATGAACTGACCGGCTTTATCGGCGCCTGCTGTTTTGTCCGGCCGGACGGCATTCATTCGCTCGCCCCCAAAAGCGTCAAGAAAAAACTCAAAGATAAAAGCTTCGCCGCCAAAGTCGATCGCTATGAAATTAATGCGGGCGTTGAAATGCTGGGCGCTGATCTTACAGAGCATATTCAAATGATCATCGATTCCTTGAAGCCTCACGCTGACGAACTGGGCTTGAATGGATCCGAAAATTGATGTTTTTGCGAAACCAGAGCCAACTGGATAAAATCTGGATTTATGTTGATTCTATCATCTGAGAAGCGATATAATGAATAGGATCATAAATACAGAGAGAGTCGCAAAATGCCGCTTCCCAAATCCCGCGAAAAATACACAGTGCACGATTACATGACCTGGCCGGATGAAGAACGCTGGGAAATCATCGACGGCGTCGCCTACGATATGTCCCCCGCGCCCAATATTCTCCACCAAACCATCAGCGTTAATCTTATCTTGATTATCGGCAACGCACTGCATGGGAAGACATGCCGGGGATTCACGGCCCGGACCGACGTGGTTCTTTCCGAGCACGACGTCGTTCAGCCAGATGTGTTTGTCGTCTGCGATCCAAATAAAATCACCGAAAAGAACATCCAGGGCGC
>JAFGTC010000074.1 GCA_016934335.1 Candidatus Omnitrophota bacterium
GTCGGCTTGGGGGTTGGAGTCGGCTCGGTTTTTTGCGCCGACGTCGGCGAAGGTTGTACGATTAAATCCGAGGAAACGGCCTGCTCTTGAGGAGCGCCGGCCGTTTTATTTCGAGCGTCGGCGGCCGGCTTTTCAGAATCCGGGCTTTTCGCGTTTGGCTTAGCAGCAGAAGTTTCCTGGTCGACTTCATTCTTCAAAGATACTTTGGCAGCCTCTATGATTTCCTCTCTGGACAATTCCATCAAAGCAGGCGGAATCATAAAATCTTCCTTTCCGCCGTTTGGGAAAATCGAGGAGATATATGAACACCAGATCGGCAAAGCTCCTTCGGCGCCAGTCAATCCCGTAAATTCGGGCTGATCGAATCCCACCCAAACAACGGTAATGGTTTCCGGCGTGATCCCCACAAACCAGGAATCATAGTAATTGGAGGTAGTGCCGGTTTTACCCGCCGCAGGCCCCGTCAGTCCTAAGGATCGGCTGGATTTAGCCGTCCCATAGTCGATGACGCCCTGCATCATAGCCAGAACCTGATACGACGATTCCGCCGAAGCCCAATACGATTTATGGCCGCCTCCCTTCAGCACCATATTGCCTTTCGAATCAATCACCGATTCGATCAGATGCGTTTCTCGAAGTCGACCGGCATTGGTGAAGACTGTATACCAGGATGCGACATCCAGGGGAGAGAGTTCTACGGATCCAAGCGCAAGGGATGGAAAGGCTTCAAAGTGCCCTAAACCGGTTTGATTAAAAAAACGGGCCAGGTTGTCGACGCCTATTTCCATGGATAGTTTGACGACAGGGATGTTTAAACTATTTTCCAGGGCATACTGCAGAGTGACAGGCCCTTTGAAAGCGCGGTTGTAATTTTCCGGCGTCCAGGGGCCGTCAGCCGTTGGAATTACGGTTTTCTCATCAAGAATGACTGAGTTGGGCTTCCATTTTTTTGTGGATGATCCAACGCCTTCCAGAGCGCTCAAATAGATAAAAGGCTTAATCACAGACCCGATCTGCCGTTGGCTTTGGAAAACGCGATTGAAGGATTGCGAGACATCGCCGCGCCCGCCGACCAGGGCTAAAACGGCGCCGGTTTTTGCGTCAATGCAGACAAGGCAGGCTTGCAGCCGGTTCTTTTCCCGCTTCAACTTGGGATGCTTCTCTTCGAGTTTGAGGAGGCCTTCATCAACAGCGGTCTGCGCTTTTTGCTGATACAGCCAATTCAAGGTCGTATCAATTCGGCATCCGGCGGCGCTGAAATCCGTGTTGCGCATGGCCTCGGGAAGATGCCGAAAGGCTAAAAAGTCGGCGTTCGGATACAAAGGCTTGATGGGATGCGGCTTTTCCGGGAGAGGCGCTTGAACCGCTTCGTTGCGATCTTCCTGCGAGATCACCTGGTTCTTGCATAACTTGTCCAGCAAAGCATTTCTCCGGGCCAATAATTCCTCGGGGTTGCGGGAACGGATTGAATAGATTGGGAGCGGGAATCATGGCCGCCAGCGCGGCGCTTTGAGCGATAGTTAATTTTGGGGGGGATGCGTTGAAATAGTATTTCGCCGCCAGGGCGACGCCGCATATGTTGACGGATCCGCTTTGCCCAAAATAACAGGTGTTGAGGTAATGCTCTAAAATCTGTTCTTTGGATAGAGTTCTTTCCAACTCAAAGGCCAGCAGCACTTCGTTGATTTTCCGGTCAAACTCACGCCGGCGATGCAGCGCCAGGCTTCGCACTAGCTGTTGCGTGATTGTCGAAGCCCCCTGCGACAATTTATTTTTACGCACATTGGCCGTCATCGCCCGAGCGATTCCCCATACATCATATCCTTTGTGTTGATAAAAATTTCGATCCTCGGAAAACAGCAGGATGTCAAGGAAATGTTGGGGAACGTCGTCGATTTTGATCGGTACGCGATCCTCCATCGACGAATCATAAACCGCATCAAGCCACAACGGCTTAAAAACTATGTTCTCGAGGCTTCGCTCATTTTGCCGATCATTTATTTGAGAAAGCGAGTTATTTTTCCATTGCAGGGAAAGAAGCGACAAGTCATGACCGTCTTCTTCGAGGTCTTCATCCATCACCCATATTTCGATTCTGTTTTTCCCAGCGACATACTCGCCCGGTTGAGTCAGCGCTTCAACATTCTGATAGTCCATGCTGTCGAGCATGGCCGCCAAATCGTCTTGGGACAACGCCATCCCCGGCCGCAACACCAGGTTTTGCGCATATATCCTCGAAGGGATCGGATAGGGGGAATCCTGAAGGAGTTTGGAAAGATAAATATTGGCATCGGAAATTTTATGGATCAGATAGACATAGCCGACCGACGCCGCGGCCGCTCCGAGCAAAAAGGCGGGCAGGAGAATAAAGAGTATGATTCGGACTACTTTTTTAAGTCGTTTTCCGTCAATGTTGTTATTCATGGCTGCGGTATTTCAATGATGCTGTTGCCTTCGTGATCGCTCATAACAAACGATGCGCGGTTTTCGTTCAAGACGCCCAACGCAATGCGAATATCCTTCTCGTCAAAAAATGCCAGAATAGGGCTGCCATTCTTTTTAATCCCCAACGACAGTTTCATCAATTCCTGTTCGTCAAAGAAATTCAGCACTGAATGCATTTTCCGATTCACGGATATTTCCAATTGCATCTTGCCGTCGGCATTATGGAAGGCAAGGTTGGAGTCGCCGTTGGCATCCACTTCCATGGCCATCCTCTTCCGGCCGTTGGCGTCCAGCAATCCAATATTGGCGTTCCCTTCTCCATCGACGCCCATGCCAATGCCCGACCGCCCTTCCTTATCCATTAAAACAACGCCGGGAGTTCCATCCTCCAGAACGGTCATAGTGACAATTGGATTGCTTTCCTTGTCAAACAGAATCAAGTTGGACGATTCTCCGTCAACGCCTAAAAAAGCCCGCATTTTTCCATCCGGCGCCTGCAGTACGATTTTCTCCGCCACGAACACTTTGGATGATTCATCCGTCGCGCTGGAATAAATCCATAGGAAGGATAGCGCCGAGATAATCAATCCAATTTCGATCAGACGACTATGGAACAAGCAAGAAGCAAATTGACCTTTCACGGGAGCCTCCCTAAATAGGCATTGAAAAATTAAACCTATATTTTAGTACAAAAATTCATTTTTGAATATCGGTATAGGAGAGGATTGGGGGAAAGAGAGAAAATGCTGGAGATGCGCCGGGCGCGCAAAAAAAAGCCCAGGAGAAAATCCTAGGCTTTTTTCATTAAGTTGACTTGCGCAGATCGATTATCGGAACAATTCCCAATCTCCAGCAGAGGAAGACATCGATACGCCTTCCATGACCAATTTCGGCCGTAAGTCAGGATGATCAGTATTCTCGCTGGAAATGAAATCGTGGGCGCCAGCCGCAAAACCTGTGGGACTATCGGTCGGACCGGCTGAATAAACAACCGTTCCATCCGGTAGAGTCAGATCCGGATCCAGGAATGTTTCCGGATAGGCTTCCTGGCTGATTTTTACGCCATTGTTTGAACTGGGATCGGCCAGCCACATGTTGACGCTTTCCGTCACGTCAAACCAGGTCCATCCGCCGACGGCCGGATCAAACACGGTTTCGCTTTCCGGTGGAGCGATGTCTTCGGGTCCTTCCGCACCAATGGCCTGCCACAGTTCAAAACCGGTGGAATTCCATGTAACGGCGCCGCTGTTGTCCGGTGTATCGTCTCCATCGACAGATGAAGCTCCACCGTCACCTTCTGCCCAGGGTTTAAGGATGCGGTTGACATAGAGCGTATTGGGAGTCGATTTCGTCCCAAAGTCTCCTTCCGTCTCAGAACCCGAGCTGCGTTCCCACCAATAATACAAGCCGATCTGAGCGCTTGAAGCAGTTCCTGTCACGCCGGTCAAATCAAATTTGATCAAAATGACTTTGCTGTCATCGTACAATGTAAAATCGTCGCTGCCGTAATCCCCTTCTTCGATGTATTTCCAAGCACCAGCATTCTGAGGATTGCCGCCTGCTGGAGGAGATGTAGAGCCATTCCCGCCATTGGAACCATCCGCTAAACGAACGAGTTGATTCTCACTTCCATCCCATGAAATGATATGGGTATCCTGCGTTCCTTCGTACCCATTGACTCCCTGTTGCAATTCAACGGTTTGCGTAAAAGCTGGAAGCGCAATGAGGGCTAATGCAACCGTTAACAATACTTTAACTCCTTGCATAAATTTACCTCCCTTTGAACGACCGTGATTTTGAATTCTATCGATTTTCAATCATCGCCTTTGTAATGTCAAGACTAAAATAAAAAAATCTCCATCTAATTTGAAATAATTATATAAAAAATATTTTTATAAAGATGCGGCCTGGAATATGCATGACAATGAGACGCACACGCGATCCATGAATTATTGACATTCCATCTGTTATCTGAATAATAGATAGATTTAAGGCCCAGATAACATTAAACATATGCCCTCTACGTCAAAAGCAAAACGTTTAGGGAGGAAGACTCATGAAATCCAAATGCTGCAAAATCGTTCTTTTTCTCTCTTTGATTATGTATATGTTTATGCTGCACATCGCGTCATCCCAGGAACATCCTGAGATGGAGCGCGCCAAGCGCAGATTGATGGAACTCAACGCTCAAATTCAAGAGATGGGGAAGCTGCAGCAGCATCATTCCGTGGAAAAAGCCATGGATTCCATGATTGAGTTGATGATCCAATTGAATTTTCCCGAGGAAATCATCACGGAGCGCGCTCATTTGCGCCTACGCTACAGCCAATCGGTAGGACGATTGGAGTCTGCAAGAACGGCGGCCCTTTCCTGGTTGGAAGCCCACCCGAATGATTTTAAAATTCTGGAAATATACGGATTGATTGCGCTTCGCATGGATCGAAATGATGAAGCTTTAAAGGCGTTTCGCACTTTATATCAATCCGATCCCAACGATCGAAAATATCAATTCCGATATTTAAACATTTTGAACCGGTTGCAGGATCGAGAAACCGCCTTGCAAGTTATTGAACAAATTGAAAAAACACCCTGCGAAAATCCCTCGCTGCTGCGAGAGGCGGCCGCCTCGTATTTACTGTTCGAGAATCCGCAAAAGGCGAATGAAATTCTAGACCGCCTCGAAGCTATTGATCCTACGCATGCCTATATCCCCTATGCGCGCGGGGAAGTTCTATTTAAGCAAGAAAATTATGATGAATCTATTTCATTTTTATCCAAAGTCAGTCAAACAGACGAACAATGGGCGGATGCGCAGCAAATGATCGGCTTGTGTTATTTGAAACTGCGCCGGTTTGATCAAGCGTCTCAGATTTTCATCGACATTTTATCCCGGTTCCCCTATGATTCAAAAACCATGTCGCTTCTCGAACAGGCGCTTGCCAGACAAAGGAAAACCAGAGGATTCAAACAGGTACGACAAATCCGCCAAAACATAGAAAAAGTTGTTATGCCAGATATTGAAGCAGGATATCTTTGGCGCAATGGAGATGTTGTCGAGCATGCTCGATTACGATCAATATCTCTCAATCAAATCGGTCACTTTCGCGAAGCGGAGAATTTGTTAATCCAAGCAAGCGAAACGATACCCGATTCTACATCCGCTTTCTTGAATTTGGCTCGTTTTTACATCGTTACTCATCAAGCTTGTCGAGCGGAGCCTATCTTGCAGAATCTCCTAAAAAATACGAATAGTACTGACAAGCCCATATTTATCGTTGAATTAGCGGAAGCCTATCTTCGCCAGGGGAAAACAAATGAAACGGCTGCATTACTGAATAGAGAGGCTGAAACAGAATCCTTGAAGAGAATGCTGCACACGATGATTGGAACCGCTTTTCTTGAAATCACGGGCGATGCGGAATCATCGATCAACTATTTAGAGCAGAATCAATCTCCCGACGAGCAAGTTGCTGCGGCTTTGGCTCGCGCTTATATGGAAATAGACGACGCCAGCCAAGCCTTGAAGTTTTTCGAACGTATGCCGGAGGATTTTGATGACATAAAAACTCAACTTGCGAAAGTTGAATGTCTAGCCAAATTAGACATGGCGGAACAAGCGAACACAATATACGAGGGAATCCGAAATAAAAATCCTGCGCTCTCTGAAATGCTGACGGCCGCCGCGGAATCCGCCCTTGCGCCGGCCAATCGCCCCGAGGATCGAAGCGAATCAACCTTACGCGCAAAGCGGATAAAAACCGCCATGCGCCAAATACGGAAGAACGTACGAGATGCGCATTGCCAAGGTTGGCCTCAATCCATTCCAGTTTTATTAGAATTATCCGATTTGTATGCGAAACTTCATGAAAACGAAATCGCTCTGGAATATGCTCAGCTTGCTTTTGAAGGCGATCAAACTCGAATCGAATTACGTGAAAAGTTGATCGAACTCATGACTTCGCCGATGCAGGTGTTCCAACGATTGAGTCAAATCCGCCTTCTAGAATCCAACCCATCCATACAAAAAGATTTTAAGAATGAGCGTGAGGAAGCGCTTTCCCATATTCAACTCTCTTCCGCAAAATGAATAGGAGATTCCATTCGACCATGCAACCAATCCGGCTGCTTATCACACCCGTATTGATACTGATCCCATTATGTTATTTGGCGCATCCCGAGGATGCGCCGAATCATCCCAGGTTTGCAGACGCTTCGTCTAAAGTGAATTTAAACTTCCGCTACGATTCCGGCGCCCTGGAAAAAGATTATGTGCTCGAAACAAACGGCTCCGGATTGGCATTGTTTGATTATGACAATGACGGCGATCTGGATATGTATTTTGTCAACGCCTCCTATTTCGATCTCCGTCCGGATCAAGAAAAACCGACGGATCGCTTTTATCGGAACGACGGCAATTGGAAATTTACTGACGTCACTCATGAATCGGGATTAGGATCGACGGAATGGGGTATCGGATGCGCTGCAGCGGATTACGATAATGACGGCGATTTGGATTTATACGTCACCAACTGGGGATCCAATCTCCTCTATCGAAACAACGGCGATGGAACCTTTACCGATGCGGCCAAAGAAGCGGGCGTTCAATCGGGTAATTGGGGGGCCAGCTGCGCATTCGGCGACATCGATCTGGACGGCGATTTGGATTTATATGTCACTCGATACGTGGATTTCGATTTGGAAAAAGTACCTAAACGAGGCGAGCGAGCCAGCTGTACGCTCGGAGGCGCCATCCCCGTCCATTGCGGCCCCAAAGGACTTATCCCTTTAGGCGACGAATTGTACCAAAACAATGGAGATGGGACATTTACTGACATCAGTCAAAAATCAGGAATCCGTCAAATCGAGAACGCTTATAGTTTAGGAGTCTTTTTTCTGGATTTTGACCTCAATGGTCTTCCAGACATTTATGTCACCAACGATCAGTTTCCCAATTATTTGTTTCAGAACAACGGAGATGGAACCTTCGAAGAGGTCGGGATCATAGCAGGCGTCAGTTACAGCGGCATGGGCGAGGTTCAATCGGGCATGGGAGTAGATTGCGGAGATTTGAACGGAGACGGTTTGGAAGACATCGTGGTGATGAATTATGCTCAGGATTATAACACTTTTTACAAAAACGAAGGAGACGGCTTTTTCGTCGATGTATCGAAAGAAGCGAATTTATATTTCGATACTTTCCATCAGTTAAGTTGGTCGCTGCTTTTTTTGGATGTCGAGTTCGACGGCGATTTGGATATGTTCATCGCCAATGGGCACGTTATGCCCCAAATTGATCAGACGGACGCGAAACAAGGCTTTAAACAAAAAAATCAACTTTTTTTAAATGACGGGCGGGCCAATTTCAAGAATATTTCCTCTCTAGCCGGGGAAGTATTCGACATCGAACTTTCATCGCGCGGCAGCGCATTTGGCGACCTTGACGGCGACGGCGACCAAGACATCGTCGTCTGCAACATGGATGAATGCCCTACCATCTATGAAAATGTCAGCGATTCGGGGAATCACTGGATCGGCCTCGATCTGATCGGTACAACATCCAGCCGCACGCCGTTAGGGGCCTGGGCGACAGTGAAAACCAAGGATAAAGAATGGAAAAAATATCATCGCGGGAGTTTTGGATACGCATCGCAGTCGGAACTCATCCTGCGATTCGGATTGGGGCAAGCAACGAGCGTCGAGTCAATCACGATTCAATGGCCGACGGGCATCTCCGAGCAATATACGGTAAACGGGGTTGATAAAGTCGTTAAAATTGTAGAGGGATCAGGCGCAAAACAATCTCTACCATAATAAGAATTTATATTCCATTGATTCATCGAAAATATCGTCTTCCCCTTTGAAGGAAAAGACGGAAATACTTACTGGATTCTAATTATTTTTAATTTTTTAAAACCGGCTCCGTTAAAATCGGATCGATAATGGGATTTATGATTGGATCGATAATCGGTTCGATGATAATCGGCTGAATTACAATCGGCTGAATCCGAATGATTGGATCAATCATTCTCAGATTTTGCCAATCGATCGCTTTGACGATTTGGTTTTCCCCGGGGTTGAGCGACAATTGGGGTAATTCGACGGTCTGCTTTTCATCGGTTGTCCAGCGCTCCATGAGCAGATTGTATCCTAACTGAACTTTGGGGCTGAAAACTTCAACGCCTTTTTGGTCGGGAGTGATTTTCAGTTCCAACGTATTTTCGGGCGGGATGACCAGATCTTTTAAGAAGAAGACGCGATTTTCTTCGCCGGGATTGACGAACTGGGTAAATTTCACATCGTATTTTTGCGCAGAAATAGTATTTTTCAGAGAAAGTTTCGGCGTGATCATGCCCGGATTTTCAACAAAAAAGCGATCCCTTCCCTTCTCGGATTCCGCCATGATGCTAAGAATGCTGCGCGGCCCCAGGATATCGATCTGGTAGCCGCCGCCAGTACTTTCAATATCGAATTCCAAAGCGCCGCCGGGATTGCCGAACATGACAAAGGAACTATAGTTATAATTTCCACCGGCGTCGGAGGGATAAATGGGAACCGTATTCAAAAGCCCTGTATTGGGATCGTTGTCGATTTCGTTGGTGCCAGGCTTAAACAGCCGCTTTCCTTTGGAATTGGTAATTTGCTTCACCTGATTGCCGCTTCCATAGATGAAAAATTGATTCAAAAAACTGAGTGCGTCCAGCCCCATTGAAACGGGAGAGCGGTCTCGGGGGCCCGCAATGGAAAGAGGCTGGATGATGATATTCCCGCCGCTTGACGGATCTCCCGACCACGTTCCGCTGCCCGCCATATCGAACGACCATTTGCTCGTTGAGGTCTCGATGCTGATGTAATTGCTTCCGCTAGTGTACCAGCTGTTTCCGGCGCTCTCGTACCAGGATCGATTCGGATCATAAACATAAATGCGCTTCTCCGATCCTAAATCATAGGTGTCATAAACGGCCATCGTATGTCCGCCGTCCAGCGGGTTTAACGTTTTTGTGATGTTGACGAGGGTTGGATCATCGCTGAGTTCATAATACTCGGCGCTGCTGAAAGCATAATTGCCGTCGCGGGTTTTACCGGTGGCGAACAATTCTAAATACTGTTTCAATGAATTGAGATTGATCTGATGTCCGTGCATCAGATTGATAGCATATGCCAAAGCTGTGTCGGACGGACCCGTAGAACCAGAATACTGCGAGACGGGGTAGCAATATCCTAAATGACCGCCTTTCTGACGGATCAACTGCGCCATGAGAGACATGCCGTAACAATTGCCTGGCGCCGCCAGAGTTTTGTAAGCTCCGTCGTAAAAAGCGGCGTCTAAAGCCGCCGTTTCATAGGAATAATCGGGCGGCGTTCCAATGAAGGTGTCTCGATATTGATCCCATGTTAAAACCGGAGTACCGAAATTCAAGAAAGCCCAAGCGTTGTCTTCCGTAAAATGCTGCGCCGATGCGCTCCGAGAAGTTCCGACGATGCACGCCGCAGCCGCTATGAGAAAAATGGTGATGGGAATGCGGATTTTCATCATTGACCTCACCTTGAATCATTTTCCGTCCTAGTTGTTGAATGCATTTATGAATCGATCTAAACCTTTGTTCCCTTCTAAGGAGAAACCATGCCGTTTTTGCCGGACGAAAGCGATGATAGATTTCCCCGACGATCAATCAACAGAACTTTGTACCAATATTCCACGCCGCTTATGACATGCGGATCTACATAACGGCTGTCTTGAACCAAATCGCTGATCTGCAAATATTGCCCGGTGGACGATCGGCTTCGAAAAACAATGAAGCCGCGTTGATTGGAGGCATTGAACGCCGGCGTCCATTCCAGGGATAAGGCGCAGTCGGGAGCTTGAACAGAAACGCTGCTGATAACCGGCGCAGGCGGCGTTTGCGTGGAGAATGTAAACGTGCTCACTGCGACGGCGTCTTCCACCTTACTTTCGTTCCCGTTCAAATCGATGCCCAGCACTTTATACCAATAAATCATTTTGGGATCGACAGCCTTATCATACAATTCGCCGATGCTCATATTTTCCTGCGGTACGAGGGCGATGTCTTCACAACCCACAAAGGACGGGGGCGCATAGGGCGCCGCGAGCGGGGCCGCCGGAGATGAGGGCCGTTCAACCGTCATGCCTCCCACCCAGACATACGGGCCGTCCTCTTTCTCGCTGCGGTAGACATGATAGGCGGCTATATCCTGGATGGGCTCACCGATCCATTCAATAAAAATGGCATTATCGCGCGCCAGAAGAGCCGATACGATCGCCGGATCGGGCGGCGTTCTGTCACGGATTCGCTGGCAGACAATGATTTCCTCCGCCGGATTCGGCGGGAGCGAACCGCTTTCGTTCTGCGATCGATCGATGGCTTTAACCAAGTAGGCGTAACAAATCGGAGCTTCGCTCGACACGCTGCCGTCATCAAACTGGGGAGGCTCGCCGGCTTCGACGAACGCATCCGCTTCCGCTTTACTGACATATCCCACTAATTTAAAGAACTCAGGGCATAATTTCTCCCGGTCTTTCTCACGCCGCTCCTGACCGTATTCCGAGATGCAGGTCCATTCGCCGAATTCGCAGAGGCTTCGGTAGATCAGATACCCGTCCAAATCGGGCTCCGAGTTGGGATCCCACATGATCCGGATGAAATTCTCAAATCCCTCCGCTTTGACGCCTCTAGGAGACGCAGGCGGCGTTACATCATTGAGATACCCAGACGCCGCCGCCGACAAAGCGCTTTCGTTGCCGCTCGAGTCGATGCATTTGATGCGATACCAGAATGTCTGCTCCCCGTATGGAGGGCGGAGTATGGGATCGTTGTCGATTAACGAGACAAATTCAAATCCGGGCAAGGCTTGAGGAATGAGCCCTCCGACCATGACGGCGGAGGTTGCTTCGTTGGGATCCTGGTAGCGATAAACCCGATAGCCTTGAACCGAATCTTCTGCATGGCCTAATACATCGTACTCAACTCTGGACCAGCGAACTTCGAGCTGGTTTAAGGGATCGTTGGCGTTGATCTGGACGTCGTGCGGCGTCATGGGGGGCGTCATGTCCGCCGGCGTCGCCGAAGCCATCGAACTGCTTAAAGCGCCTTCATAGCCGAGCATATCGAGAGCCGAAGCCTTATAATAATAAGTCTCGCCGTTAAACGGCCCGGTAACGTCGACGCCTCTTACATCGCGCGGAATCGGATTCCCGTAATCGTCCCATACCATATAATCGACGAAGCCGCTCGAGACAGGAATGGTTACGCCCTGCAGGTCGTGAGTGAATCGCGCCGGAATCGTTGCGTCGTTGACTCTCTGCGGCGAGGCAAAGAGGGCCGAGGTGGAGCGATAAATGATGTATCCCGCCGCATTGTCGACGTCATCCCACAGCACCAACACTTTGCTGTCGTCGGCGATCGCGCTGATATTCGCCGGTTCGGGCAGCGGCGTCGGGGAGCCGGCGACGATGGACGCTTCGCCAAGGACGACTTCCTCTCTTGATCTTATATTAAGTCCTCGAAGTTGATAATAATAAGCAACGCCGTCTTTTACGGCGAGATCCTGATAACCCTGCCCGGCTATGACGGCAATTTTCCAATTGCTGCGCGCCAGCATCTGCAGACGTTCGAACTGGGGGGATGAATGAGGAATTTCTGCAATGGCGCAAGGATCGTAAGGATCATCCTCGCTGCCGATGGTATTGGCGATAAGTTCCCAATCCGCGCCTCCCTCCGATATCCACGCTTTTATTTCTTCGCAATCCTCGAGAATGCTGATGGGCGCTTTCTCATTTAACGGGTACTCCGGATAGTTCTCGAAAGCGCTGGTTTTCCGATACAAGTTATACTGGGTGTACAATGCCGACGAGGGCCAGGTAATAACCACATAGGGTTGGACGAGACGCGGAATCGCGTCATTCGTAGCAATGTTGAGTTTCATTTTGGTAACAATATCAATTTGCGCATATCCATCAGAGATCATGACGAACATGGGCAGGACGATAAGCAGAAAACGGATGAAGGTTCGCATTGGAATCGCTCCTCCACGAGTGTATTAACGTAAATAAAAGCCTTCTGACGAATTAAGTCCGCATTCGACGTCGACGTCGCCGCAAAATACCCACAAGACGCAGGCTTCTAGATTGATAGAGCCTTCGAAGCCGAACGGATCGGGCGGCGGGCCGATCATCAGTTGGAGATTGCCCGTCGCGCTGGCCGAAACCAAGCCGCCCAGGATCTTTCCCCAGATATGAATCCCCAAATTCGTGACCAGATGAGGCATGCCGGTTGCAATCGATTCGATTCCATACGAATCGTTGGATCCCACGTCCACAAATGCGCCCAATCCAACATAGACTTCATAGCCGCCCGATACAATATAAAGATTCACGCTGGCGCTTTGTTTGATGTATCCATAAACGCCCGTCAGACGATCGGGCAGTAAATTAGGATTCAATGAATACCGGTCGCCCGCATCGGCCAGCACCCAGGCGCGATCTTTGGGTGCGTTGATGCCCAAATAAAATCCGCCTTCACAGGCATTGCTGCCGATGGGCGCTATGACCTCCAGCGCGACTCTCCCCTGGATCGATTGATAGGAGTCTTCGCTGACCGGCGCGCCCAGATGCCATTCCAAGCGGCCCTCGGCCGTCAATCCGCCTCCCAGGAGAGAGGCCGTTTCGATGCTGCCGCTCACCTCGCCTTCGACATAAGCGTCGTCGTGGTTGACGGCGAAATGCGCTTCGCCGGTCACTTCGACGTCTCCGCCGACCAGCAGCGAGAGGAACATGTTGCCGTAAACCCATAAATCCCAAGTCGACGGCGTGACATCGAATTCGAGATTGCTGTACGATGCGGAGCGAAGCGCGATATTGGCGTTGGCGGCGGTTTCCAGTTCGGAACTCAAATGGACGCGTTCGATCTGACCGTCCACCACGCAGGCGCATCCGGTCGTGCGGACCATTTGCCCAAAGTGCGCCACCGGCCCGACCGTAAAGTCGTGATGTTCGCCTTCGGTGGCGCTGTAGATGCGCATGCAAATGCGCGTGCTCGACGCAACAATAGACGAAGACAATTGGCCATCCACGATATCGTACAGCTGCATGATTCCATCGCCGATGTAACCGTCCTGATCCGCGTCGTCGTAGGCCAGATCATAATCGAAGAAGCCGAACGTATTGCCCCACATACGGTTGATATTGTACTCGGTCGGCTGCGTGTTGAAATTCGTTTCGTCGGTCAATTCGATGCGCCGCCCGTTGAAGGGAGAACCGGGTTGGGAAGTATTGTTGAAATCCTTAATGTTGTGATAGACGCCGCCGAAGAAATCGAAGAAGATAGTGCCTCCCGCCTGCAGGTAGGCGTTCTTTTTATCCACATCGTCGGCGACATCCCACGGCGATAGGCCTATCCCATCCGCAACAAAGGCGAAGCCGTCGAATTTCTGGCCGGAAGAGTTGTAATCGAATTTCAGTTCATCCAGCTGCCCGCTAGACAGCAATTCGCCCCAGGTCAGCCAAAACGGCTGCGCGAAATGGCGCTTCTCTTCAATGCCGGCGCCGGTGAGGAAAATCTGGCCGGTTTTTACGCACATAACGCCTGCAGACGAGTATTCAGGATTCTGCACAAGGTTTACGCCCCAATAATCAAGCGGAACGGGCGTAGAAAGAACGATGCGCGCTCCGGCGATATGAGACGTAGAGGTGAATTGCATTTCCTCGAAAGGCACTTTCGCTTTCGTCGGTCCTTCGAGCGTGACTTTTCCAGTCAGATCGTTGTCGAAGAGAGCGCTGTCGACAAATTTGAACTCGCCTAGCATCTCTTTTTGCCGAACATTTTCGAGATGCGTCAGGAAAGGAACTTCGTTGCCGTTATAATCCAATCCTTCATAGTAATCCTCATGCGTCGGACCCACCTCGAGCGGCTCGGGATAGTCTTCAATGCGGAACCAAGCGTGCACGCCTTTGCTTCCCACAATCATCCACGAGTTATCCGTATATCTGAATACGATGCTAGTGCGACCCGGCGTATCCGGCGTATAGACCTCCAGATCGAACAGATTAAAGGCTGTGAGGCCTTGGATGCCTTGCAATTCCAAAGAATCCTCTATAGGACTGCTAAAACTCGGAAACTGAAAATTCCCACCACTTAACGGCCAATAGGGATTCTTCATCGAAGCGGAGAGATAGAAATAACTGCTTTCCGGTTTTTGGGCATGATATGCGAAATAGGCGGGAGACGTTCGGCTAAACTCGCCCCACCTAAAATCTTGACCGATGCTGATTGAATCGGAATAGAGATCCATATCATCCTGAACAATCAAAGTCGTGTAGTAGGCCTCAATAGCTTTCCGATTCGAATCGACCACGGCGGCTTCCGGCAGAACGATAACGCCATTGGAAAACGAACCGCCTGTAATCTGGCAGTTTTCCATGGAAAAACCACCCGAAGTTAGAAGGATGGAGTAATCCAAGGGCTGCAAGGAAGTAAATCGAAAATCCTCCATTAAAGAAAAGTCGGCGGTCAGCCCCGAAGCCGTTACCAGCGCGTTGGAGAAGGAATAATGGGCTTTGAGATACCCCGTATTCGACAAGGTCGCATCCGGATCGCCGGGAATGGTTTCACCGCCCATCAGCACGACGCCGCGCCAGCTGTTGGCAAGAGAAGGCGTTCCCGAGTAAGACCACGTTTTTGAGAAGTCGGCAACCCATCCCTCGCCCATGATCTCCATCGCCGTCTCGCAAACCCGCCAGGGGCCGAATTCCTCATCGGGAAAGCTCTTATGATATTGGCAGTCCTGCGTGATGGTAATTTCGCCCAAATCGAGGGTGACCGGCTGGCAGTCCACACCGGTGGTCAAAGATGTGGGAAATTCTAAAAACGCTTCCGCGGTGGCGGATGCCGGATAGATGCAAAGGCTATCCAAATAGGTTGTAAATCCCGATGTTTCCAGCGATATCCGGCTTGGAAACGGAGAATCGGTCGGATAGCAGGCTGAACCAGCCGTTATGACGCCCTTTGTTTCATCGGTTGAATCAACGTTGATTGTGCAATTACGGAATTGGACTCTGATTTGACCTTCCTTCGCCGCCAAGATTCCCAGGAGCGACTTATCAATCTCCAGCCGACTTATTAAATCATTGGCGATAAGGGGATCCTTTCGCTGGGTTTCTTTTTCAGGCAGGTACAATACTAAATTCTGGCCGGGTTTGATGTCTCTATCAAACGCCAAGGCTTCTTTTACAGCAATCTGAGACTGGGGATCGTCAACGGTTTCAACCACTTCGAACGTAACCAGCATTAAATCGGAAATCCCAATAATTTCGCCGATAATAAATAGATCGCTGCAGTCGAATTCCGTCCAGGCGATTCCCGTAGCTTCCGTTATTGTAGAGAAAGCATTCGACCATTTCCGCGTTTCGTATTCCACCACGCTCAACGTAAAATCGCCCATCGCCAAAGTGGTCGGCGGATCGGGAGTAATCGGAACCGGCTCCGCTTCAACCCATTGAATCGCGCCTAAATAAATTGCGCCGTCCCGGGGATTCGCTTCGCCGACAAACGCTGTATATCCTTCACCCGGCCCAATCCACGAAGTGACTTTATTTACCCTATTTTCATTACTGTCATAATCTACTTTTAGAAATCGGTAACGCGACTGAGGGGCCGCTTTTTGAAAGATAAATTCCATGCGGGAGACTTGCGAGTAAGCGCCGGTGCCGACCGCCAACTCTTTCCCATTAAAAAGATCGCCGTCAAATTCGCCTGCCGTAACGCTGACTGCGCCGGAGGGATTGATATCTTCGGTAAATGCGTTGAACACCGATTTTCCGGCGGGACGACTGAAGCCGACGATCTGCTTGCCTTCAAGAATGGGCGATATGATGCCAATCAAACTCGATGGGACTTCATCGCGCGCATCTCCGAAGTTTTTCAAGTTCCCCTGGCTGGCGGCGATGATTTCTTTTAAGCCGTCTCCATTGAGATCGGCGACGCAGAATTCGCAGCCTCCATTGCCGCGGAATCTATCCTTGAATCCGGCATAGGGATGCCTTGCTTCGACTTCCCCATCGGCATTGATGTCCAACACATGGAAGATGGTTTGCGACATCGGCCCGTTGCCTTGCCCGACGATCAATTCGGCCCGTCCGTCATCATCCAAGTCGCCGGCGGCCAGGATCAATCCTATCAGCTTTGATTCTCCATCAACGCCTTTTTGGATGACCAGGTTGGTCGGCAAACCATAAAACTGCCCGACGACTTCCCACGCCAAAGGGGCCGGCTTACCCGTATATTGGTACAAACGCACCATCCCATGGCCGCCCCGGCCTTGCGCAGCGGCGATCTGCGGGATTCCCGAACCGATAAAATCGCCCACCGCCGTGCGGATTTCACCGCCATCGTAATTCACATCCGAACCGGTTCCATTGGGAAATGCGACGAACGAATGCCCAATCACTTCCTTCGTGACAGCGTCGCGAGCGACGACGATATTCGGATAGACGGCTTCGCTGAGAATCGGTCCAAACGACAAGACGATATCCGGGGAGCCGTCATTATTGACATCCCCGCTGGAAATATACGTAGGCCGGCCTTCTCCTCCTCCCGTCTTTTCCGCAAAACCGCCCGCCAAGCCGTTCAAGGCCGTCCGAACCGAGGTTATCGGCGCAATGGAGGGATCCAGATTGCGGATATTGACGTTTGTATTTCCTCCAAATCCCTGAGTAATGACCAGCTGATCATACAAATATTTCTCAGCCTGCGTCTGGCTTGTCGAATTTTCATCGTCAGAAGAAACCGATTGTGATTGGACGGTTTTTGCGGAAGCATCCGGAGTGGAACTTTCCTGATCGGCGGATGTTTGAATATTCGGCGTTGGAAGAATCTGCGCCGAAACGCCCTCAGAATCAATCGTTAATTCAATGATTGTATTCGCATCGATTGGCGTTCCGAGAGGCAGCAAACTTCCTAATCCCGCCGTACAAGGCAGGACGGGAGGATTAACGGAAAAGATTATGATTACGGTTTGATTGAAAGGTTTAACGAAATCCCACAGGGCGGTTAAATCCTCGATGATCTGCTCCTGAGAAGCATTCAATAAAGATTCGCCGCGAACGATTTCCACGAACGATATCGGCAGCGGGAAAATGGGTCGGCCGGAAGCATCTATAAGCTGCAGCGGTTCAACAAGAGCATGACAGGAAATAACAACATCATTTTCCAGCACAATCTCATCGCCTGCGATAAGAGTTTTTGAAGAAGGCGTGCTCGTGGGCGTCGGCGTTGGATCTGGATTGTCCTGGGCCGCAACGGAATCTTGATCGATCCCCCCGGCTGTAAACAAGAGAATTCCCATGAATAACACGAGAACGCCGAGAGTGCCAATACCTGCCTTTGGGATTCGAATACTCATCTTGGTATCTCCCCAGGAGTCGGTAATCTTGGTTTCCAATGATAGGCAATATTAATCCATCTCACGTGATGTTAGATAGAATTGAATGGCAATCGGTTGAAGGGCGCAGAAGATTTTTAGATATTCAAGAAATCTTAAAGAGATTTCGCAAATGCATTGTATGAATAATACTATTATACATTTTTCTCATAGTGTCAAGAAAAAAATATAAATAGTTTCTATGCTCACTAATTTCATCTGGAACAAAATTGCCGATTACTCGGTTATGATCGCAACGGGGCCGAGCAATCCGGAGGGCAATAATTTCCACTCCGGTTTGATTGTAATATTCGTTTGCGTATATTTTTCTTCATCCGGCAAATCCCGGTCGCCCACAAGACGATTGCGCCAGGTATTGATGATAGTAATTTCCAAGTGATTCTCGCCTTTTTCGAGAAAATCCGTGATCTCAACGCGAAAGGGAGGCGTCCAGACAATCCCTGCATTTCTTCCATTGAGACGGACGGCCGCGATTCCAACATCTTTCACTTCGCCCAAATCCAACCAAAGGCGTTTGGATGAATCAAGATGATCAACGAAGTCAAATTTTTTCTCATAGACGGCTTTCCCCGAATAGAACTTGATCCCGGGATCGGAATGATCCGTCCAACTTATCAATGAATCAAACTGAACGGATGAAGGCCCTCCCCATTCAGGATCAAACGCAACTCGCCAAGGACTTTCGATGGTTTGGACTACGTTTAAATCGAGAAAATTCTGTTTCCCTTGTTTTGACGAATCGGGAGAAATGGGATTTCGAAAGACGATAAACCAGGCGCCATAGGGGGTGAATCGCAACGGGATTTCGGTTAGACCATTTTTCTGCGTGAACACAGTCAGATCCCGGATGTCGCCTGTAATGGGATCCCACAATTCGGGTTGACGGTTTTGGATGCGGAGCGAGCAGAGTTCTTCGCGAGACTTTTCTGTTTGATTGCAGACGAAATAAATATCGGATTGATCGATTTTATAATGAATATAATCGAAGTCGGCGCTTCGCGTTGAATCGGCGAGCATAAAATCGGGATTCACGCCGGATTCCAACAGAATTTGGCGAGTCGCTTTCCCCCAGATCAGGGATCCCTTCCCGATTTTCCTGCGTCCCGCCGGTTCAGGATTTTCTCCCCATAATCGGGCCGCCGACTCATGGAATTGCTGCTGGCCGGCTTCTCCACCCACTAAGCTGACGAGTCGATCGGGTTTAAGGCCAACGATCACAGCGCCTTGCTGGAGCAATTGTTCGATTTTCTCCAGCGCAGCAAGAGAGAGCGCCTTATGATCGGGCAGCACGAGCAATCGATAACGAACGCCCCCCGGGACGACGATGCATTCATTCTCCACCTTCAGTCGAAGTAAAATTTCTTCATTGACGACGTCGTAATCATAGCCGGGAAGAACTTGAGCAGGATCGTCTTCCTTAAGCCGGACCAGATTGGG
Organism: Candidatus Omnitrophota bacterium; assembly: GCA_016934335.1. Lineage (GTDB taxonomy): Bacteria > Hinthialibacterota > Hinthialibacteria > Hinthialibacterales > Hinthialibacteraceae > JAFGTC01. The sequence continues at coordinate 19,336 of JAFGTC010000074.1, forward strand.
GACATGATCGCCGTAATAATAAAGTACGTCTGCGATGAACGATCCTTGCTGAAAGAGAAATTGGCATCGATTCAGATAGGAGATGAAGGCGTCGGAATAATCCCACCATGTTACTTGGGGATTGATATGAGTTCCCGCAAAATATTCCTGCCCTGGAATCCCCATTTCTTTGGGGGAGCAGGTAAACGTATGGAAGAAGACCATGTTTAAGCCCGAGCAGAATTCATGATCGGCGCTGGGTTTTTGGGATTTCCATAAAACATCGTCCCAATGAGGGCCAATGGATGTAAACGATTCCGCTCCGACATATCGCTTCCCGTAGATATGAGCGGCGGAAGAGGATTGTTTGATAAAGAAGCGGTTTTCCGGTTTTGGACGATGGGGCGATGGAACCCAAAACTCGCCCATGACGATATCGTTTTTCCCTAAATTTTTGAGCGCATCAAAGGGGCCGGCGTGAGGCCCGCCCGATTCAGGCTGAATTTCCAAGTTATGTTGATGCGCCAAATCGGCGAAATGCCGGTAATGGTTGTCAGCGACGCAATCGGCGAGCGTCTTGCGAAAATCGGCGAGAAAACGGTTGCAAACGTCGCGATTCTCGACAATCTTGCCGGCGAAGATCGGCAGATAGGGAATGGGATCATATCCGCGATATTTCTTGAATTCCTCTTCGAATCGATCCGTCCAATTCATTCCCCCGCATTCCCAACTATCGGTTTCCAACTGTTTCAAAACATCGCCCGCCAGCGATCCCGCTTCTTCGATCAGCGGCGCCGCCACCTCATCCCAATAGCGCTGCAGAGCCTCCTTGCGCAAATAATCAATGACAAGGCCATGCCAATCGGCGCTGTAAGTTGAAACATGCGCGCTGGTCAACGTATATCCAAAACGGAGAATGATCCATTCGCCCGCAGGCGCCGACCAGGTTAGAACGCCGTCCGATGCTGCGCAATCCGTGATATTTCTGATATGATCCAATTTGGCGTCTTCCTCGCCGGGGGAGGCGGGCAGATCATTCAACAAAAAACGGCAATCCGGCGCCGAACCGCCAAGTTCTCGATACATGGATTTCAATTGCAGGTTCTGAATGGACGCCTGTTTTGCCTTCGGAATAATCCAAGATCCTTGTTGACCGCGCAAAGAGAGTTCAGCGATTTGCACGTTTCGGGGCGCATCGGGATATCGAGAGTCATAGGCGTCCTCGACAAGAATCCGATAGGATGCCGCTGTGACCGGCGGCCAATCAACTTGGCATTCTTGACCATCTTCCACGCTAAATTTCCGGATGGTTGTGTAGACGACGCGATCATTTGAATATTGGATTTGACACTGCTTCGGGCCGTATCCTTTTCTTCCTAAAATGCGGCATCCGGATATCGTTTTCTTCTCGGGGAAAACCAACTCAATCCATTCCGGATTGGAGGCAGAGGGCCCTTTTCCTTGGCCGCGTCCCGAACTCACCCAGTAGGTATCGACATTCCCGTCTATCGCGTTCTCTTTGGGAAATTCCTGCTGGAATGAGCTGGCTATAATTTCATAATCGAGTTCGGATTTTTCCTGCGGCTTCTTTGGATACGCCAAAATGCAGATGTCTCGATAAAAATCTCCCCGAATCTGAGGGAGAGGCAATTTTTGATTCAACTCAGCCGGCCCCTCCACATGCATCTCGGAAAAGGTCAATTGTTTGGCGGCAAACTCCGGCGTGACATTCGGGCCGCCCAGATTCCATCCGCTTTGAATGGAAAGCCCCATTTCCAAGCCCAGCCGCTGCGCTTCCTGAAGCGCATGCTTATAGAGTTCCCGCCACGCCGGACTGGCGTAAGTCGGCCCAGGCGGCACTTGGCGATTGCCCCGCTGATCGGCCCCGCCCGCGTCAAAAATCATCGCGCCGCTGAATCCTTTGGCTTTCATCTGCTCCAAATCGCGAGTGATCGCTTCTTTAGTAACATTGCTATTGAGCCACCACCACCAGCAGCGAACGCCGTATTGTTGGGGAGGATCGGCGAATCCCTCCTCCAGCGACAATGAGGCGGTATGAGCCTCGAAATGCAAGAATAGTGCGCATACAGAAATCAAAGTCAGAAATAGAGCTGAAAATCTTTTTCGCTTCATAATCTTTCCCCAAAATGAATCATACGCGATTCATGGATTGCCTGATATCGATCAATCCAAGATTGACCCGGCCAGTTTGACGCTTCATAATAAATCCGATTTCCAGGAGTGCGGCTCGACGCTCGAGCCAATTTCTCCCCATCGCTTCAAAAAACGATAAAAACAGGAAATCGAGGTTACTCTTTTATAATGACTCAAAGGATCCAATTTCCACGGGTTGCTTGGATTGAACAAACATTTCCCCGCCCTCAATTTGATGCGACGGAATCGCATATCTACGACCTATTAAAACAGAAGATATCCTCCATTAAGGCCCTCCAGGAAAAACGAATCGCGATAACCGCCGGAAGCCGGGGAATTTCCAACATGGCCTTGATCGTAAAAACGCTTGTACGCGTTGTTCGCGATCTGGGCGGCCATCCTTTTATTATTCCCGCCATGGGATCCCACGGCGGCGGAACGCCGGAAGGGCAGCTGCATGTTCTCGCCGATTACGACATCACGCCGGAGAAGATGGATGCGCCAATTCTCGCTTCGCTCGACACGGTTCACATCGGCGACACCGAGGATAACACGCCAGTTTACGTAGCCAAAGCCGCGTGGGAATCCGACGGGATCATCGCCGTCAACCGGATCAAACCGCATACGGATTTCATCGGTGAAATCGAAAGCGGCCTCATGAAGATCATTACGGTCGGTTTGGGAAAGGTGGACGGCGCCCAGACGTTCCACAGCCGCACCGCCGATTTCGCCTACGATCATCTGGTTCAAACCATCGCACGTAAAACGATCGCCAGCGGCAAGATCCTTTGCGGAATCGCTTTGATGGAAAACGCCTATCACGAAACCGCCTCCATGGAAATCATCCCGCCCAATCAAATTCAAACCCGGGAAAAAGAGTTATTGATTCAAGCCAAAAATTTAATGCCTTCGCTTCCCGTCGATAAAGCGGATGTTTTGATTATCGAACAAATCGGAAAAGACATCAGCGGCGTCGGCATGGATCCGAACATTACAGGAAGACGATACCGCATCAACACGCATTGGCAGGACAAGCCGGATATTACGCGCATTGTCGTCATGGATATTACGCCGAAATCCATGGGCAACGCCGTGGGAATCGGCCTGGCGGATTTCTGCAGCCGGAAAGTCGTCAAAAAGATGGATAAGCGCGTAACGTATCTCAACGCCGTGACGTCGCGCAATACGATCTGCTCCAACATCCCGCTCCATTTCGAAACAGACAAGGAAATGCTGGAGCAAACCTTGATTTCTCTCGGCTATATCCCGACCGAAAAAATTCGTCTTCTTAGGATTCGCGATACGCTTCATTTGACTCGCATTGAAGTCTCGGAAGCCCTCCTTCCCGAACTTAAAAAGCGGCCGAACATTTCAACGATTTCCGAATTGCACGATTTGGAATTCGACGGCGATGACAATTTAAGGCCGCTTCCTGTATGATCGAAAAAAATACTTGTAAGGAGAACATCCATGAGAACTTTGACTTTTCTTCTGACCGTGTTTTTCTGCGCCGCCTTTTTATCGTTGAATACGCCGGCGTCTTCCGAGGAGATTTTTCCCGCACCGTCTGATTTACCGTCTATCGCCGAACTTCCCGATCCGTTCACGATGTTCGACGGGACGCCGGTCAAAACTCCAGAGCAATGGTATGAACAGCGCCGCCCGGAACTCAAAAAATTGTTCCAATACTACATGTACGGCTTCATGCCCGACGCTCCCGTGATTCATGCCAAGACGACGAAAACAGACGCGGATGTATTCGGCGGAAAAGCGACTTTGAAAGAAATAGAGATTCGCTTTCCCGCCCTGCCGGAAAACGAATCGAAAATCCATCTGGCTCTTTTTGTACCCAACCAAAACCAAGGTCCTTATCCTGTTTTTCTCGGGCTGAACAGTCATGGAAATCAGACCGTCGTAGATTATCCCGGCGTCACATTTAATTCCGACGTTTATATTCGCGAGAGTAATCAAGGGAAAGGCGTCAACGAACGGGGCGCCTTGAAAGATTTTTGGTGCGTCGAAAACAAGATTGACCGCGGCTACGCTTTCGCTGTTTACTATCAAGGTGAAATGGATCCCGATTTCGACGATTTCACAAATGGGATACATCCTTTTTACCAAAACCTTCCCTACCCCAAAGACGCTCAATGGGCGACTATTTCCGCCTGGGCCTGGGGGCTGCATCGCTGCATCGATTATCTTGTCACAGACGGAGACATCGACAACGACCGCATCTGCTTGATCGGCCATTCCCGTCGAGGCAAGACGGTGCTGCTGGCGGCGGCGCTGGATGAGCGCGTCGCATTGCTCGTTCCTCACCAATCCGGAACCGGCGGCTGCGCATTAAGCCGCAACAACGACCAGGAAACCGTAGAGCGAATCAACCGCGTCTTTCCTCATTGGTTTGACGGCAATTTCAAAAAATTTAACGACAACGAAGATAAACTGCCATTCGATCAGCATCTCTTGGTCTCCCTTGTCGCGCCTCGCGCTTTGCTCGATACGGCGGGCCTGCAGGATGCTTGGGCCAATTACGAAAGCGCTTTGCGAAATCTAAAGGCGGCGGATAAGGTATATAAATTCCTGGGAACGGAAGGCATGGTCGGCGAGGGCGTGATATCCGGCGAAGCCCCCATTAATAAAGAAACGGTAGGAAATCTTCTCCAATATCGCCGGGACACGAGACATACATTAAATATAGGATATTGGAATCGCATTTTAGATTACGCCGACGCGTGTTTAGATAAATAAACAGCCGTCTACGCTGCGAAAATTTCATTGGATGGATGTCGCCTGCGTTATCAAGGACTTTGATTCAATGCATCTTGCCCCAAGGTCGATTTGAGGCCATGATGGCAGTTTGAGTCTATGATAAGTGATTCAGGTGAAAGAAAATCCTTTAAATTGTATAAAAATACAAACCCTATTATTCCAAAACATTATTTATTTCAATTTTTGGGATGATCTCCCTAAAAACGGCAAGACCGCATAGAGGAAAATTCTGCGCCATCAATCTGCTAGGAGAAATGCAGTGACAGACGACCTGACGCGATGCGTGATTTCCGTGCTAGCGCCGGACAGCATCGGGATAATCAAGCGAATCACTTCCGCGATAACAGACCTGGGCGGAGACATCGACGGCATGAGCCAAACGGTCATTCATGGATATTTCACAGTCATTTTGACGGCGGAATTTCAAACCGTTTATACGAAAGAACAAATTCGCGACGCCATCTTAAACAACTTCGAACCGGGCGACGCTTCCGTTATGATACGTCATTTCGAAGAAATTCCGCCTCCCTCTCAAATCCGCAAAACCGACCGCTATATTTTGACGCTGACGGGCAAGGATCGACCCGGCATCCTCAAAACCGTCACCTCCTATCTTGCGGATAATAACATCAATATCGAAGATTATTTTTTTACGATTCAGGGCGATCATGTCACCCATATCGGTGAAGTCTCCGTTCCGTCTGAAATCGACATCAAGCAGTTGCAGGGCGAGCTTCAAACGCTCGTTTCATCCATTGATTTAGTCGCTACGCTGCAGCATGAATTTCTGTTCCGGGCGGCCAATGACATCTTTTCCATTCGACAATTATTCAAGATGAAAAAATGAGAAGAGTAGACGACATCCTCAACACTGTTCGCATGCTGGAAGAAGGCAATCTCGATGTCCGCACGGTCACGATGGGCATCAACATTGACGACTGCGCTCACTCCGACATCGCCAAAGCCTCCGTCAATGTCTATAAAAAAATTCATTCGCTGGCGAAGGATCTTGTTCCCTTCTGCGATCGTCTGACGACCAAATACGGGCTTCCGATCGTCAACAAACGTTTAGCCGTTTCGCCCGCCAGTCGACTGCTGGAGGGACATCGCCCGGAGGACGCGCTGCAAATCGCCCGGGCGCTCGATCGCGCGGCGGCCGATTCGAACATAGACCTCATCGGCGGATACACGGCGTTGGTGCAAAAAGGAATGACCAACGGCGAAGAGATTCTGATTCATTCGCTGCCCACGGTACTGAGCCAAACCCAACGACTCTGCTCTTCCATCAACGTCGGTACAAGCCGGGCGGGGATCAATGTGGACGCCATTCGAACCGTCAGCGATATGATCCTGAAAATCGCCGAAGCGACCCGAGACAAAAACGGATTCGGCTGCGCAAAACTGGTGGTGTTTGCTAATATTCCCGAAGATAATCCTTTCATGGCCGGCGCGTTTCTGGGCGCGGGCGAAGCGTCCAGCGTGATCAACGTCGGCGTCAGCGGCCCCGGCGTAGTCAAGCGCGCCGTCGAAAGCCTGGTCAAGGATCATCCGGATGTTACGCTCGACGAAATCGCGGAAGTCGTCAAACATACAGCCTTCCGGGTTACTCGAACCGGCGAATTGATCGGGCGCGAAGCGGCGGCTCTATTAAACGTCAGTTTCGGCGTAGTCGATTTATCGCTCGCTCCCACGCCCAAAGTCGGAGACAGCGTCGGCGAAATTTACCAAGCGATGGGCATCCGCAAAATCGGCGCGCCGGGCACAACGGCCGCCGTGGCTCTCTTGAACGACGCCGTGAAAAAAGGCGGCATTTTCGCTTCGGCGGCGGTGGGCGGTCTTTCCGGCGCCTTCATCCCTGTAATGGAAGATCACGCGCTTGCTGAAGCGATCAAGGAAGGAACATTGACCATCGAAAAACTGGAAGCCATGACCGCCGTCTGCTCCGTCGGATTGGACATGATCGCTCTGCCGGGCGACGTCGAAGCCTCGACCATCAGCGGCATGATCCTGGACGAGGCGGCGATCGGCGTTTTCACCGGAAAAACCACGGCTGTGCGCGTCATTCCCGTACCCGGTAAAAAGATTGGAGATTTTGTCGATTTTGGCGGGCTCTTCGGATCCTCCTGCATCGCCAATGCGGCCTGTCCGGACGGCAACAAATGCTTTATCGAACATGGCGGGCATATTCCCGCACCTATTAACAGTTTGAGGAATTAAATGAATTTTAAAGTAAGAAATCACTGCTCTTCACTCGCCCTATTTTTGATAATCGCATTCACCCAGACGGCCATCCCGGAAGAACAGGCGCCTCGCGCGGCCCGATCCGTGCATCTCTGGTATCCCGCTCCCCAAGGGACGGTCTTTTACAATGAAATGACCGTTCTCGAATCGCACCGTGGAAGTTATTTCATGGCCTGCGGCTTCAACCATGGTTATTTCGGCATTCAAGAAATACGCGGCAAAGAGGATAAAGTCGTCATTTTCTCGGTGTGGGATCCGGGAAATCAGAACGATCCCAATGCAGTTCCGCCCGATCAACGGGTTAAGGTTCTTTATGAGGGGGAAAGCGTTAACGTCAGCCGATTCGGTAATGAAGGAACCGGCGGAAAAAGCATGTTTCCCTATCAATGGAAAATCGGCGAGACGTACAAATTCATGGTCAAAGCCGACGTCGACGGCAGTCGAACCACATACGAAGCCTATTTCTATCTCAACGAATCTCAGGAATGGAAGCATCTGGCAACCTTTCAGACGCTGACCAATGGCGACTATTTGACCGGCTATTACTCCTTCATAGAAGATTTCTGGCGCAATGGAGAAAGCGCAGGCCAAATTCGCCGGGCCAAATATGGAAACGGATGGGTGAAAACGATCGAAGGCCATTGGACGTCGCTGACCCAAGCGAGATTTACCGCCGACAAGACGCCCTCGGATAACATTAACGCCGCCTTGACGGACGATGGATGGTTTCTTCTTCAAAACGGCGGCGACACGCAAAACATCACTCCGTTGCGTTCGACGCTGTCTCGATTGCCGCACGGCCTGGTTATGCCGACGAAATAGACAAGCGGCGTCAAATTGGCGATAATTTTCCCGGCACGCACATTTTGACAGAATGGGGAGTCTATCATGATAAAAAAAATAAACCGCCGAACATTTTTATCCGCCGCCTCCGCCGCTTCCACGGCCGCCCTGCTGAGCAATCGCACATGGTCTGAATCGCAGAAAAGACCCAATATTTTATGGATTACCAGCGAAGACAACGGACCTCATCTGGGCTGCTACGGCGACGCATACGCCGATACGCCTCATATCGACGGCATCGCCGCGAAAGGCGTCATCTATCGGAACGCCTGGTCCACCGCTCCGGTCTGCGCTCCGGCGCGAACGACCATCATTTCGGGCGTTTACCCGCCCTGCACCGGTTCGGAGCATATGCGCAGCATGACGCAGCTGCCCGAATTCATGAAAATGTATCCCTGCTATCTGCGCGAAGCGGGCTACTATTGCACGAATAATTCCAAAGAGGATTACAATCTGGAAAAAACGGGGAAAGTCTGGGACGAATCGAGCAACAAGGCCCATTGGCGCAACCGAAAACCCGGCCAGCCGTTTTTCGCCATATTCAATTTCACCACCACCCATGAAAGTCAAATTCGAAAACGCCCCCATGAGTGGATCCACGATCCCGACAAAGTCCGCGTTCCCGCCTACCATCCCGATACGCCGGAAGTGCGCAAAGATTGGGCTCAATACCACGACAAAATAACCGAAATGGACGCCCAGGTTGGCAAGGTGCTGCAGGAACTCGAAGAAGACGGACTCGCCGAGGATACCATCATTTTTTATTACGGCGATCACGGTTCAGGCATGCCGCGCAGCAAACGCTGGCCTTACGACTCCGGACTGCGCGTTCCTATGGTGGTTCACATCCCGGATCAATTCAAAGATCTGATGCCTGATGATTATCAAAAAGGCGGAGAATCGGATCGACTGACGGGATTTATCGATCTCGCGCCGACGGTACTCAGCCTGGCCGGCATTAAACCGCCCGACTATATGCAGGGACATGCTTTTCTGGGGCGATTCACCACTCCCAAGCCGGAATTCTACTTCGGATTCCGCGGCCGAATGGACGAACGGTACGACATGGTTCGAACCGTCGGCGATGGACGATATGTCTATCTGCGCCAGTATATGCCCCATAAAATATACGGCCAGCACATCGATTATATGTTCCAAACCCCGACAACCCAAGTATGGAAAAAAATGTACGACGAAGGCCGACTCGAACCGCCCAAGACGTATTTCTGGGAGACAAAACCGCCGGAAGAACTTTACGATCTCAAGAACGATCCCGATGAAGTCAACAATCTGGCGAATTCTCCCGAGCATCGTGAGATGCTCGAAAAAATGCGCAAGGCGCACAAAGCATGGGTTTTCAGAGTCCGCGACGTAGGTTTTCTACCCGAAGGCGAAATTCATTCGCGCTCGCAAGGCTCCACACCTTACCAAATGGGTCATGACAAAGCCGCCTACCCATTGGAAAGAATATTTGCGGCGGCGGATTCCGCTTCATCGCTCGAAATGAACGCTATCCCCGATCTGCGAAAAGCCTTTGCGGATGACGACAGCGCCGTGCGCTACTGGGCGGCCCTGGGGATTCTCATGCGCAAAAAGGATGGATTGAAAGCCGCCAAAAACGAAATGGACCGCGCTCTTCATGACAATTCCCCCTATGTCCGAATCGCCGCGGCGGAAGCGCTGGGCAAATATGGAAGAGACGAGGACGCCGCCAGAGATATTCAAACCCTCATGGAATTAGTCAATGTGGAAAAAACCAGCGCGTATATCTCAATGGCGGCCTTGAACGTCCTCGACGAACTGGGCGAAAAAGCCGCCGATCAGAAAGAGATTATTCAAACGCTGCCGACCCAAGATCCTTCCGCTCCCACAAGAGCGAACGGATATGTTTCAAGATTAATTCAAACGATTTCGGAAAAACAATAAGATACTGAGAGCAAAATCGTCCGTTGAACAAAGCATCAAGCAGGAGATCCGATTCTACTCAGAAAATTGAAGCGCCATACTAATCGTATTGGAGGTCTTATCGATGATTCATTCTCTCATTCAGTTCCAGCGGAAAAATCCGATCGTTTTCATCCGTCTGTCAACTTCCTGCGCTCTATTCCTACTTATGCTTTTTACCCCATTTTCCTCTTCGAGTTTTGCGCAGGAAGAGAAGGCGCCGGCGCTTTCTTTATCGGACGCCGTGGATCTATCGTTGGAGCAGAACCGAGAATTAATCGCAACTCGCTTTGATTTTAAGGCCTCCGAACACTCTAAAAGCGAGGCGCGAAGCGGGTATTTTCCCCAAGTATCTTTTGAAAGCAACTTCAGCAAAATCGATTCAGATCGCTACGATTTCGACATTCCCTCCGATTCGCCATTCGCCGATTTATTCAACGTAGACCAATTAGGAATCACTGGGACAAATTACACAAATAGTTTCAAACTTCAGCAGTTGATTTTCGATCGCAGCGTGATCGGTCGAATTAAATTAGCGGATCTGCAATCCATGGCGGCGTCCTGGCAGGAGAAAGGCCAAGAGCAAACCGTCGTTTTTGAAACGGTAAGCGCTTATCTGGACGTAATGCGGGCTCAAGAGCTGATGAATGTTCAAAAGCAGCGCCTCGCTCTCGCAGATAAACAACTCAATACAGCCAAAACGAATTTCGAAGTAGGTCTGCGCATCCGAACCGATGTTCTGCGCGCCGAACTGACTCGCTCTTCCGCGCTGCGCGATCTTGTCTCTGCAGAGATCGCCTTTCGCAACGCGAAGGTCAAGTTAAATGAAATTCTGGGCGTCCCCATCGATCAGGAGTACCAATTTCTGGAAGGATCTTTAGCGTCCTATAATCCCCCTGCGGAGAGCATGGAAACATTTCAGCATTACGACAATCTCTTTCTCTTGGCGGAGACGAGTCATCCTTCCATCCGAGTCGCTTCTTTTCTAGTGGATCAGTATGAAGAATCCGTCAAGATTGCTCGCGGAGAGTTCGCGCCGCGCGCCTCCATTGGAGCAAGTTGGGGATTCAATGAAAACGACCGCATCAGTTTTGAAGATGAAGAATGGGCCGTCCAACTTGGAGTCCAAGTGCCGATTTTCGAGGGCGGGCGTAAAATCGCCAAAGTCAGGCGCACTAAAGCGGAGCTGGAGGCCCAAAAGAATCGCTATGACGACACCGTTCGCATCATCAAGACTCTCGTCGAACAATCCGCTCTGGCTCTTCAGGAAGAGCAGCGGAATTTGGAAATCGCCATTCAGGCGGAAATTGTCGCAACAGAGAATCACGAGAGATTCCTCAACCTGTATGAAGAAGGATTGGCCGACAGTTTGGATGTCACGCAGGCCTTAACCGAACTCGTCGAAGCGCAAACGGACGTTGTTACGACTCGCTACGGCTATTTGATTGTCTATTCTCAGCTGCTGAACGCCGTCGGCATGACGCCGATTGAAGGAGAAACTTACAGCAATTTGGATTGGTTATCCACCTTGTAATGAATCGACGTCTTTTCTTTTGTAGAGCGAGTTATCACAGACCATTCCCGGGGCTGTCCCGGTTGAAAGACAGCCCCGGCTGTTTTTCTACAGTCTGACATCACCAACGTCAGCGATCATATCGTTTCCGCAATACAACTTTTTTGTAATCTACCGCGACATGAAACAACTCCCGAAGCGGCGAAAGATAGGGGCTGGCCGAGGCGGCGATTCCATTGATCGTTTCAATGGAAATCGTTCGCTTCGGCTGAAACGAACGATTTAGCCAATCGGCGAACAGACCATAGTACGCCGGTAAATCAGGATGAGCCGGTTCGACGCGTATGTCCAATTCCCTCCCCTGCCGCATACTGGTCAATACGAGATTGGCGCCATGGAAGACGACGTGATTCGTCGTGCGTCGCGCCGGTAATTGGAATGGCAAACCTTCGAGAGGAATGCCGCAGAGGGACGCCGGATCGGCGGCGTTCATCCAATAAATCGCATTCTCAGAAATCCCTTTCTGCAAAATGTCAAGAGCGTTTGTTCGAACAAACTGAATTCCGCCGACGCCTTCAAAGAAATATCCGCCCGTCAATTCACCCGACAGTTCCATCAATCGCATTGCCTTAAAAAGAACGCCCCAGCGCCAGGAAGGATGCTCACGACTCAGCAAATTTCGAAAAAGAATGCCGTAGCGATCCAACAACGTACGAACGCACTCTTTTTGCCGCTCCAACAATTCCAACGCGTCTTCCGCAGGCATGGGCGAATCGATCGAAAACCAGTTTCCCGAAAAGGGGCGCGAGACTCGCCAGCGGTTGAATCCGGAACGGCGGCCGCGCGTGTGTTCAAAAGAAATATCAGTCGCCTTGAATTTTGTTTCAATGCCTTTTCGCAATGCGCTGAACGAATCGTTGCCGGCTCGACCCTGCCATACTTCTTCCCATAACCTCTCCGTTAATTGGGCCGACGTCGCCTGCGTTGATTCAAGAAGTTGAGAAAATTCGTATTTCCCCCGGGGATCGGGAAATATACATGAAGAGCTGCCGGAATATGTTTTGCTTTGGCCGGGAAGACGATTTTCGGGTGATTGAGAAAAGAACAAATCAATTTGATTTTGAAAACACAGAGTAATATTTTTCTTCCCAGATCCATACCACATCAGATCCGTGTCCCGCGTCAAGTCATCCATCCATGAAGGAATATAATGCTTCATGCGCGACGGGAGTAATTCCCGCTCCCACATCTCCGCCGCCGCCGTGAAACCCAGCAGCGGCTCTAAGACGTTCTGCAGATCATCCAACGTCTCGCCGCGCTGCGCCAGTCCCTGTTGGCGAGCCAGATAGCATGAGAGTTTCTCCTCCGGCAAGGGGGTGAATCGCGGCGCCGATTCCCGACGCATCATTCGCAAAAGGATCTCAAAGTTCTGCCGATCGCATATTTCCTCCATCGTTGAGTCTTTGCGCAGAATGCCGAAAATCAAACGCTCTTCTTCGAGGAGCGATTGAATTGCCTCCTCGAGAACATCACCTTGAATTCCGAGTCTTTCACTTATAAACGATTTTGAAACAGGTCCATAAAAAGCGAGCCACGCCCCGAACCAATCCGCCAAAGAACAGGATTCGTCCGCCTCTCGCTCCGCATCCCATATTTTTTGCATCTTGTTCCAATCAATCGACGCTTCCTTGTCGCCGCCGGCAAGGGGATAAAACCGGCAATCTTCTTTAGAAATTCCAAACGAGTCCAACAGATAGGGAATCTTTTCCAGCGCGACAACCGATGAACATGCGCATTTCGGCAAACGGACAAGCACGATTTTGAGAGATAACGATGCAAGCAGACTATTGAAACAAACATCTTCTATCCGGCGAATTACCGCGCAGAGCGACTCCCATTCCTCCTCGGGAATCAGCAGGCGCTCTTTTGCCCAATCCAACAAATCCTGCTCCGAATCCGGCGCATAGCCGGCGATATTTCGCTGCAACCTCTTCTCTAACTGGCGTATCAAATCACTGGATATTTCCGGGCGAAGATCGGCGCTTCCCGCCGCCTCATGAATCAAATCGTCTCGCAAGACGGAAGCCCGCTCGGTATAGGAGGCGTCCCCCATATAGACAAGGGCGTTTGTCTGAATCCAAGTCAGACTGCCGGAAAAAGGAGAAGGTGCGGATGTGTGCACTTCCGAAATTTGAATGTCTCCCGTGTGAATTTCCATAAGCAATTTTTTCAGGGTAGGCAAATCGAATTCATCCTGCAGGCAGGTGCGCCAGGTTTCTATCAAAATAGGGAAGTCGTCATAGCGTCCGATCGCTTCCAACAATTCTTTGGAGCGCAGGCGATGCAGCCAGAGCGGCGTTCGCCGGCCAAAGCGCCCGCGCGGCATGAGCAGCGCCCGCGAAGCGTTTTCACGAAAGCGCGCGCCAAAGAAACCGCTTGATTCCAGTTTCAATCTCAACAGTTTTTCTATATCGCCGGATTGTATGGAAAACAGCAATTCCGAGAGTGAAAGATCTTCTGTCATGGAAAGTAGAACGCCGTCATTGTTGGCGACTATGTCCACATGGCTGCCACTCCGACGCTCATAGGCGGCGGCCAGAATCAATGACAGCGGTTGATTCACCCGCCCTCCCCAGACTGTATGCAGGATCCCTTGCATCCGATCGTTTTTCCCGCCGGGAATCTGTGTATATTCAATGACCAGACGACGCCGGTGAGGCAAGCCGCAACAGGTCGCTTTTTTTTGCCTCATCAAAAAATCAATCAACGCATCGGCGGCGCCGCCGTTCATTGAATAATCCTGAAGCAGCCGATCGCGAAAGGAACGGCGTTGCAGATCCCGGTCGGCTTCCCCTAAAAAGAGCCCGATTTTTTCCGAGCAATAAAAATCTCGATTCACTTGTTCGTTTCGCCAGAAAGGAGCGATGCGAGCGGGTTCATCCGTTAGAGACGCCAAAACATCGTTATGAGTAATCTGCTGGATTTTCCAAACCTGCGTTCCCAGCATGAACGTATCGCCGACGCGCCTCTCCCAGACAAATTCTTCATCCAACTCGCCGATTTTCGAGCGCGAATCGGAATGGCGAAGGGTGAAATAGCCTCGATCGGGAATCGTACCGCCTTCCATCCAGACTTTCTGCAATGCGCCTTCTCGCGCCCGGATTGTGTTATCCAGGCGATCCCACGAGATCAGCGGTCGAAGATGACGCATTCTTTTGCTGGAATAACGCCCGCTCAGCATAGCCAGTACCAAATCGTACTCCTCGCGGCGCAGATGAAAAAAGGGAGCGCTGGTTTGCAGAAAAGCGTATAAACGATCGGCATCCCATTCCTCGACGCCGCACATGGATGCGACGATCTGGGCCAGGATATCCAATGGATTCTGCACCGGTCGAATTTCTTCGATGTCTCGATCCATCACGCATCTGCCAATGACCGCCGCATCCAGCAGATCGCGGCCATGCGTTGGAAAAAGAACGCCCCGGCTCGTCTCACCGACTCGATGCCCCGCCCGGCCGATGCGCTGCAAGGCGGCGGCGATGCCCGGCGGCGTGCGCACCATCAAGACTTCATCCAAGAAGCCGATATCAATCCCCAATTCGAGCGAACTTGTCGCCACAATGGCAGCCAGTTCTCCCTTCTTCAAACGCTCTTCCACAATCGATCGCGTTTCTCGCGACAAGGAGCCATGATGCGAGTATGCGATTCGATGCTCTTCATCCTGGTTGAGCATGAAACTGATCCGCTCGCAAAGCCGGCGATCATTCGTGAAAATAAGCGTAGAACGATTCTTCCGAATGGATTTCTTCAATTCGACGACGAGCGGCGACAAGAAAGAGGGATCGTCGCTCGCTTTTTCCGGAAAATGAGGGAATCGGATCTGAATTTGGAACTTTTTGGATTGACGACAATCGATGATTTGGACGGATCGCCGGTTATATTGAATTTCACCGACTCGTTCGTCCATGCGGCGTCCTCCCACCCACTCGGCGATTCTATCCAAAGGACGAATCGTCGCCGACAGAGCGATGCGTTGAAACTCGCCGGAAAGCGGGGCCAAGCGATCGACGGCGGTGATCAAATGAGCGCCTCGTTTATTTCCGGCGACGGCGTGAATTTCATCCAAAATGACGGTTTTAAGATCGGTTAAAATCGAACGCCCGCGAATCGATCCGACTAACAGATTTACACTTTCTGGCGTAGTGATCAAAATTTCCGGCGGGCGTCTCAGCATGCGGGTTCGATCCACGGGATCGGTGTCGCCGCTGCGCGTCATTACGGTAATATCCGGGAAGAAAACTCCCTCTTTTTCGAAAATCGAACGTAATTCAACGAGAGGCGATCCTACATTTCTTTGAATATCATTATTCAA
>JAFGTC010000075.1 GCA_016934335.1 Candidatus Omnitrophota bacterium
TGACGATGTCAACGGCGTCGATGATGTGTTTCTGAATTTTGTGAATTTGTTTTTTGAAAAACATGCGCCCATCTCGCTTGCAGTAGAGCCGGGGAATATTACGCAGGATGCGCACACGTGGCTTCAGGATGTTTTGGATCATGATGCAAGCCGCATCGAACTGGTGCAGCACGGTTGGAAGCATGCGAAATACCGGCAGGGCGAGTTTGACGACAGCCGCTCTTATGAGGAGCAATATCAGGATTTAAAACGCGGCAAGGAGCGCATGGAAGAGATGTTCGGTCCGTTTTTCTTTCCCATGCTGACCATGCCGTACGCAATTCACAATCGCAGCACGATTCGAGCGGCGGACGAATTGGGCTTTCGCGTTTTCCGTTCGCGCTTTTCCGAGAAATTTCATTACAGGCTGTTCTATAAAATCGGATCGCTGCTGCGCGCCAACAAGATTTTTCGGTATCGCGTCTCCCATCATTTGCGCTATATGCCCGGAACCCGTCTTTTTTCCATCGATGTTTCGATGTCCATGGTTCGCAGTTATCATGGCCCTCGTGGCTTGGAGATGTTTTCGCTGGAGGATCTTCAAGCGATTTTCCATCGAGTGAAAACACACACATCCGCCATCCTTGTTTTGCTGCATCATCCCTATCACAAGACGCCCGAATCTCTCGGCCGCATTGGAGAATGGATTGATTTTTTAAAAAGCGTCGATGGCGTGCGGTTCACGACCTGTCAATCGATTTTTCAGCGCTATATCCCAGATAGGAAGCATTGAAAACAGGGCGGAGCGTCATCCTGATGCAGCGGGCGCCATGCCGTTTTTCATGAGCCGAAGTTAGAAGGAAAATGTTGATGGATTTCTCGGATTTCAGCCGGCATCCCATCGTTGTATTCTCCACGGCGGATTGGCGAGCCTCCAATCCGGTGGCTCAAATTCAACTGATTGGGAATCTGTCGAAATATACCCGAATCTTGTTTATCAACACCATCAGTCCGTCCATGCCGAAGCTGGGCTCTTCTTCGTTTTATCGGAGACTTAAACGAAAATTGCCCGGAATGCTGCGCATCTTCTCCAAGCCCAAACCCAACTTGTATGTTTTTTCTCCCATTATTCTTCCCTTTATTGGAAATCGAAAATACCAAAAATGGTATACTTGGTTCATCTACTGGCAGGTCAGGGCGCTGCTGGTTCTTTTGAAATTCAAAAATCCCATCATCTGGGCGTCGAATCTATCGGCGGTCGATATTATCCCCAAATTTCAAAAGCGGCTTCTGGTCTATTTCTGCAATGATAAATTCGACAAATCCCGCTATGTGAAGAACAAAGAATTGCTGCAGGAATATGATCGGGAAATGGCGAATATGGCCGATGTGATCTTTTGCGTTTCCCGTGAAATTTACGCGCATTATCAGAAATGGGCGCCCGAACGCGCGTATTATCTTCCCCATGCGATCCATTTCGCGCACTTCTCCGCCGCCTATGAATCCGATCTTCCTCTTCCCGACGATCTGGCCCAAATCAAGAAGCCGATTATCGGCTATCACGGATCATTGACCGGCGCCAACGATTTGGATCTCCTTTATGACTGCGCTCAGAAGCGGCCGGACTGGTCGTTTGTTTTGATCGGGCGGATAACGGGCGGCGATTATCAGCCGCTGGAGGAATTGCCCAATGTCCATTTCCTCGGCCCTAAATCCTATGATGAAATTCCTTGTTATTTGAAGGGATTCGACGCCGGTCTTCTTTTTTGGAAACTGACCGAGTGGATCCGTTACTGCAATCCATTCAAGACGAAGGAATATTTGGCGATGGGACTGCCCGTCGTCTCGGTGGATATTCCGGAAGTGCGATATGAATATTCCGACGTGATCTTTGTCGCAGAAAAGCGGGAGGATTTTCTTGCCGGCATCGAGCATGAATTGGCGACGGATTCCCCCGAGAAGAAAGAACGGCGGCGCGCCAAAGTGATGAACAGCACATATGACAATCAGGTGCAGGAAGTGATTTCCATCCTGTTAGAAAAAATCAATTCCGTTTCTTAATTGGCTGCCTCATCTTTAAGGAAAATCTCTTCCCGGCGGATTATTGCAGGTCTTCTTCGGATAAATGCGATTCGATCAGTTTCTGCTTGCCCGCCGAGGTAATATGCTGCTTATCGCTGACGACAATATCGATGGCGAGATCCTTCCCGAGTTTTTCCTGCATTTTCTGCTTGATCGCTTCGACGTCATGGGGATTGGGAATTCCATCCGGACGCAGATGCACGGTTATGTGGCGGCGCGATTCCTGACAGATAAACCAGGAAGAGATCCACGTGAAATCGTAGAACAGGGGAAATTTATTGAAGAACGACCAATGAATGCGCTTTCCATCCGGCGTGACGATGAACTCGCGCGATCGTCCCAGAATCTGTCCGATCAGTTTCAATCCGCTTCCGCAGGCGCACTCACTCGAGGAAAGGGCGCCCAGATCGCCAGTGTCGTATCGAATCATCGGCATGGCGTAGTTCGCCAGGTTGGTGGCGATGAAACGGCCGATCTCTCCTTCGCGCAGGATTTGATCGTTGTCGTCCGCGATTTCCAGGTAAGCGCTTTCCATCGAGTAGTGAAGATGGTGATTATCCTGATTTTGATGACGGCATTCATGGGCGAAAAGACAGGATTCGTTATTGCCGTAGGTGTCGTAGACGGGGCAGTCGAACGCCGATTGAATCGATTCGCGATAAACCGGCAGGAGCGATTCGGATGTGGTGAAAATCGCTTTCAGAGGCAGGATTTGATTGCGCTTCAATAAATAGCGCGAAAATTGATAGGCGGCCGAGACGCAGCAATACATATAGCGGGGAGATGATTTGCGGGAGAGAATCTTCGCGAACTGTTGAATGATTTCGTCATTCAAAGGAGAGGCCATCAGGCGCTTGTGGCCCATGAGAAATAAATAGACGGTTCTGATCGGGGGAGAGGCTTTGGGGGATAGGGCCGATCCGGCTAAGATGGCGATGGATTCTCCCAATTGAAATCCCTCGTTGGAAAAGGCTCGCCAGCAATTGGTCCATCCGTAACTGTGAGAAGAGCGATCCAGATAAAATTGCAGCGGTTCGCCCGTCGATCCGCTCGTGTGACCTAATCGAGGCGCGAATTGAGAGCGATTTTGCGCTTGGAAATCGGCAAAATTTTTGCGGATGGTTTGTTTGGTCAGAATTGGAATTCGGGTCAATTCATCCATGGAGGTAAACCGGCCGGCGTCGAAGCCGATGTCAGCAAACAAGCGCCGATAATACGGTACATTCTCTTGAGCATGAATTAAAAGTTTCCGCAGCCGGGCGAGTTGAAGATCCTCCAATTCTCGCCGGGACAGCCATTGAGTTCGATTCAGTTCGCGATAGACCGAAAGCATATCGGTCTTTTTAATGCGATCGACGATCGGCATAAACAGGTTTTTTCGCAGCGTTCGTTCGAAGGGGATCATGGTAGAAATCCATCCGCAATCTGAAATAGGAAAATCCATCTAAGCAAAGCGGCGAGAAAAAAACAAGCGCTCGTAAAATCAAACGAGGCTGTTGACGACTTCCAGCAGGATCCGGCGCTGGATGATCCAGCGATGCTGTCTGAATGTTTCTACGCCGCGGTGGAGCATGCGCCGGCGATCCTCATCGTTTTGGTTCAGAAATTTCCATAACGCTTCGGCCAGACTGACCGCATCGCCGGATTCGAACAAATACAAGGATTGCTCGTCGAAATAATCGAGGATTCCCCGGGTTCGCGGCGCAATCACCGGCTTTCCCTGAGAGAGATATTCAAAAAGCCGGGTGGGGAAGGCGTGATCCCAATGGACGCTGGCCTGGTTCGGGATCAATCCAATATCGATTTCTCGTAGGGCGGCGGCGATCTTTTCGGCGGGTGCATAACCGTGATAAACGACGTGATCGTCTAAACCCAACTCGGATTTTTTTTTAAGAAACGTTTCGAGAAAATCGCCCTCGCCGTATACGTGCAGAATCCATTTCGGATATTCTTCCTTGAGAATTTGCAGGGCCTCCAAGGCGACGCCCAGGCCGTTGCGCTCCGTAATCGTGCCGTGATACATGATTTGGAGCGGCTTCTCCCCGGAGAAAGGCGGGGAGAAGGAGGAAGAAGACGGGGGCGAGCCGAAAATGGATTCCTGCGGCGCATTCATCACAATGTGGATTTTTCCGGGAGGGCAGCCGCGAGAAGTAAAGAGCCTTTGGAAGGCCTTGTTCGGAGTCAAGACGACGTGCGAGTATCGAATGCTGATTTTTTCCAGGTATTGCAGGAATAAGACGGCTGGATGCCGGTCCGGCCATGAATATTTCGCCATGAAGACTTCCGGCATGGGATCGTGCAAATCCAGAATTATTTTGGCGCCGAGCAAGCGCGGAATCAGGCTTGAGAAAACAAGCACGTCCGGCATGTTATGGATATGAACGATCGCATAACGGTTTTTGAACGACTTGATCGTATAAAAAGCCAGATAAAAAAAGGCCATTGTGATGAAGGCCAGATATTCGAAAAGGTATCGTACTTTCGCCCCTCTCCTGCGTTGGAGGGGGATGCGATAAACGTTCACTCCGTTTACGGTTTCATGTTTTGATTCATGCTCCTGCTTTAAGCAGAATACGTCCACCGAAGCGCCGGATTCCACCATGGCCTCCGACTCGCGCCGCACGCGCGGATCCGCGGGGTAATAGGAAAAAACGACAGAGGCGATTTCGGGATGCTTCATTGCTTTATTTTTAATACCCAGAAAACCTGGGATTTGTCATAGGGGTGATACTCTTCGGATTCGATATAAAAAACGTCTTGGAGTTGTTTTCGCACTTTGGAAAGACTGAATCCTCTGACGCCGCATTCCCAGAAATGACCTTTGCGGCGATAGAAGCGGCCGCTGCGCCAAAATCCTGGAATGCGATATCCCCAATTCCACTCTTGGATTCCCCGACGCCCCATTTTCAGCGACAGCATGGCCAGCAATCCGGAGTAAGGGACGGAAATAACGGCGTATTGCCTGGATGCTTTTTGGATTTCGAGCAAGGTATTGGGTATGTCGCTCCAGGGAATATGCTCTAGAATTTGAAAAGCCGCAATGCAGTCAAACGATTTCGGCGCCACAATGGAAGATAGGCTTCGAATATCGCCGTGATAATCCGAGGCCACTTCGGGATCGGCGTCCATGGTTTTGACGGTATAATTCATCGCTCTCAGCGTATTCGTCAAAATGCCGTTTCCCGGCCCGAGTTCCAATATGGAGGAAGGGCGGATGGAGCGGATTAAATCAAGTTGTTTATAATAACTGATCCAGCGGTGATAGGTTATGTAATTTTCCGTGTGATAATAGGATGTCATCATATAGGGATACGGTATAAAATATTATTGAAATAATTGTTGCACCGGGACTTTTGCTAAGGATGAAAGTTGTTTATAGCGATCGAGACATAGTATATAGAAGAAAAAGAGCAGCAGAGGAGCGCCCGCGTTGGAGTTTAGTTGAATTTGGAACATCGAAGAAACGAAGACCAGCATGATGACGACGGCCGCGGCGTGCGAGGAGAGCGAAAGTCCAAGAATTTTACGGATGGGGAACGTATGGGTCGCCCATTTCAAACTGTAAATGCACATCAAAAGAAACGGGATCAAGCCCAAAAAGCCTCGTGCGAGAAAGACTTCGATGAAATCGTTGTGCGCGTGCGACTCCAAACTTCCCCGATAGCCTTTGAAATTGATGGCGAATCGCGTGACGCCGAAGCCGTAGCCGACGATGGGATTTTCCCAGGCTTGTTCGAGAGCCAAATCCCATAAGACGGTTCGTCCCGTCAGTGTTTGCAGTTGAATGTCGCTTTGATTTCGCTTCAGGTACTGGATTGAATTCTCGGTCAATTGGACGTCGAACGAGTTTAAGAAGAGAAACAGGGCGAGGAAGAATCCCGTGAAACTGGAGACGAATAAGAAGCGCTTCTCGATCTGATACTTGTTGAAGACGTAATAGAAAAAGACGCCGGTCAGGAAGCAGGCGATCGCCACCCGGCTGATGCAGGAATAGAGCACATAGAGGAGAAAAAGGCGGATCAAAACATTCACCGCGATTGGATAGAACTGTTTTTTGGGCGGCGCCGGCATGATCACAAAAGCGATGGCCGCCAGCGTCCCCATGCGGTTGGGATGAGTCAGCCCGAAGCCCGCTCGCTGGATGCCGCCATTGGTAGTGATCGTGTCTTGGAAGAACAATCCTGTGATCGTGTCTTTAAGCAAAATGAAGACAATAATACACAGCCAGATTTTTTCGATGCGCTCCAATTGAGAGCGATCTTTGGCATGGTAAACCAAGCCGATCATGAGAGCGGTTCCCCCGATCAGAAGCAGCGAGTAGCCAAGGGACAGAGTCGCATACTTTGAGAAAAGAGACGACAGAAATGCGGATAAAGCCAATACGATCAGAATTTTCGCGCCATATCCCAACTTGACCTTTTGGGGGTAAATAAGGAAGCCGATTACAATGGCCAGAGAGAAAGCGAAAACACGCAGCAAAACGAGCCAGTCGACCGTCGGCGCATCCGCCGTATCGGCCCGCACTCGTATATAGGCATTTTGCAGGAAAAGAATCAGAATAAAAAGAACGATTGCGATTCGATAAAGATTCTTTTTTTTCGCCTGGTTGATCAGCAATACATCCATGAATTCGATCCAATCCGTTCAATGGAATGAAGTTACGACTTAAACGAGAAAAATTCGAAATACCTCAATGTAATAATCATCGACAGGAAAGGCTTGATAGAACAGTAAAAAATCAAATTTTTATTCGTTAGTGAATAAGATTGTATTGTTCCAGAATGTATTATAACATTAATATATTGCGAATACCAACAGCAAATTTTATCAAAATTCTTGAAATTGAAAGTGATGATGCTTCCAAAAATGCCTAAACAATCGGGTCGGGATTTGTCCTAGGTTGAATTCTGCATCAGGTTTATCTCATTTTGATGCAATTTTGTGTTCTCTATTTCAATATGTTTATGAATGGGAATAATTTTCTATTGGAAAAAAGGATCATTTAAACTATAATTTGTAAAATAGTAATGTTTTTTGCCGTAAAACCGATAATGAATACCAGGATCAGTTCGGATTGAAATTGATATCGGATCGAGTGGGAATGTCTGTATCCGGATGAAGAATCGAAAGAGGGTAATTCAGTTAAGTTTTACAAAGTCTTAAGTCTGTTGTGAAAAGCCCGTATGTTTTTCTTTTCATCAAAATCCATCACTTAGGATTTTTATGCTTGAAGGAAAAATAAGCTCATCGCGTCCGGTCATAGTACAAATCCATAGTTGATGAAAATCATATCAATACAATCAAGTCATTCATGAAGAGGAGCCGTCAAATGGGGAAGACTCGAACGAAGATATTGGCCGAGAATTCCGGATGCATGAATCTTGGGAGGCCTTTGATAACCGCCGCGTCTCTTTTGGGCTTATTGTTATGCGCTTCCTGTTCTCATCCCGTCCTGAAGGGTGAACTGCCGAGCGAAGAATTTCCCTCAGCCGAATTGCGGCTTGTCCCGGGGGACGTTGTGGATGTGAAATTTCTCTATTGGCCTGAATTGAATGCCGAGAATGTCACTGTTCGCCAAGATGGAAAGATTGCGCTTCAGATCATCGATGAAGTGAAAGTCGCGGGATTAACGCCGGATGAAATGGACGACTTATTGACGGAAATGTACAAGCCGCATCTTAAAGACCCTGTCATCACCGTTAATTTCATGACATCGATCAACAACCGCATTTTTGTGGGCGGCGAGGTTCCCGATCCCGGCCCCATCCCCATCGAAGGCCGCGTGACGCTTCTTTCGGCCGTCGTTGCGGCGGGCGGCGTGGCGAAAGGCGATATCAGCAAGGGGGCCATCGATTTTCGAACCGGCGGCTACAAAGTCAGAAGCGCGAATCTCAAAAATGTGATTGTGTTCAGGCAGGTCGGAGATAAGCGATACGCTAAATCGTTTAATATTCAGGATTTGTTGGAAAGTTCGGAAAGCGACGTTTTCTACCTGGCGCCGAATGACATCGTCTATGTGACTCGATCCGGCATCGACAAAGCCAATCAATGGGTCGATCAGTACATCAACAAAATGGTTCCCGAAACGACTCTTTATTATCGGAATGAAATCAGCGACACGGAAACAATCGGCATAACGCGATAAGGTTGAAACGGAAATATTAAATCCGTTTCGATGGATGAGAGCGTCGCTTCGAGTGGAATCCATTCGCCTCAGCAATTCGGCCGGGCCGGGTATTTAGTAGGACTGGCTTGATATATATGCTATGGAGTTGAAAAAACAACTATGTTCAATATCGGCGTCATTGGTTATGGATATTGGGGGCCTTTTCTCGCGCGTAATTTCAATAATCACACGCAGTGCCGGTTGACAGCCATTTCGGACAAGAAAGAAGACCGGCTGGAGAAGGCGAAGCAGCAATATCCGCATGTCCGGATTTCCAAAGATTTAGCGCCGATTTATGCGGAGGACGTCGATGCCGTCGCCATCGCGACGCCTACAAGCACTCACTATGAATTAGCGAAAGAGGCGCTGCTTCACAATAAACATATCTGGATCGAAAAGCCTATGACGTCGACTTCGGCGGAGGCGCAGAAGTTGATCGATTTGGCGGAGAAGCAGGGGAAATTGTTATTAGTCGACCATACGTTTCTCTTCACGAGCGCCGTGCAGAAATTGAAGGAATTGATCAAAGACGGCGTGTTGGGCGATTTGTTTTATTATGACTCCGTCCGCGTCAACTTGGGATTGTTTCAACACGACGTCAATGTTGTTTGGGATTTGGCGCCCCACGATTTGTCCATCGTCGACTATCTTATTGATGAGAAGCCCAAAGCCATCTCGGCCTGCGCTATGGATCATTTTCATACGGGGCGCGAAGACATCGCTTATCTTACTCTTTATTACGATAACAATCTCATCTCTCATTTTCATCTGAATTGGATGTCTCCCGTGAAAATTCGGCGAACCATCATCGGCGGATCCCAGAAAATGATCGTCTGGGACGATATCAATCCGGCGGAGAAGATTCGGATTTACGATAAGGGCGCGACGATTGAATCGCGGAGGGGCGAATACGGCCTGCGCGCCAATTATCGAATGGGCGACGTCGTTTCTCCCGCCATCCTGGAGCGCGAAGCTCTTTTTTCTGAAGTCGATCATTTTGTCGACTGCATCCAAAAAAACACTTCGCCCATCAATGACGGCGCCTCGGGTCTGCGAATCATCCAATTGTTGGAAGCCACGGATGAATCCATTCGTCTGAATGGAAAAGTGATCGAATTGTAATCGGCGAGAGGCGTATCATGGAATCGTTCAATCGAATCGCTCCCGATGTTCAGCTTGGCGCCGACGTCAAACTCTATTGTTTTGTCAATTTATATGGTTGCCGCATCGGCGACCGCACCAAAGTGGGCGCATTTGTGGAAATTCAGAAAAACGCCTGCATCGGTTCGGATTGCAAAATATCCAGTCATACCTTTGTTTGTGAAGGCGTCGCCATCGAAGACGGCGTGTTTATCGGACACAACGTCACATTTATCAATGACAAATATCCCCGGGCTGTGAATCGGGATGGAAGCCTGCAGGATGAAAGCGATTGGGAGGTCGTTCCCACTCGAGTTGAACAGGGCGCATCGATCGGCTCCGGCAGCACCGTCCTTTGCGGCGTGATCATTGGAGCGGGCGCGATCGTGGGAGCGGGCAGCGTTGTAACCAAGTCGATTCCGGCCGGTGAGATATGGGCGGGGAATCCCGCTCGATTCCGGCGAAAGGTGGATGAAGGGTGATTGAATGAAAGTTCCCTTTCTGGATTTACGAGCGCAGCATCAAAGCATTCAATCTGAAATATTCTCTTTATGGGAAAAAATATATCAGGAAACCGCGTTTGTCAGCGGAGCGTTTGTCCGTCAGTTCGAACGTGAATTCGCGAAAGCCTGCCAGGTAGAGCATGCCGTCGCCGTGGGAAACGGTACGGAGGCGCTGCGTTTGGCTTTAGTCGCTCTGGGCGTCAAGCCGGGCGACGAAATCATTGTTCCACCCAACACGTTTATCGCGACAACCGAAGCGATCGAGCAGGCGGGCGGCAAAATCGTTTTTGTCGACATCCATCCCGGTACGTATAATATCGATGTCAATCGGATCGAAGAGGCCGTTACTCCAAAGACGGCCGGCATTCTTCCCGTTCATTTGTACGGGCAGACCGCCGACATGGATCCCATCCTTGAAATCGCCGAACAACATGGTCTTTGGGTGTTGGAGGATGCGTCGCAAGCGCATCTGGCGGAATACAAAGGGCGTAAAGCGGGATCGATGGGGACGGCGGCCGCTTTTTCCTTCTATCCCGGAAAGAATCTGGGCGCATGCGGCGAGGCGGGCGCCGTGACCACCAATTCTCCCAAATTAGCCCAGCGCGTCGCCATGCTGCGCAATCACGGTCAGCGTGAAAAATATATCCACGAGTTGTCCGGATATAATTCGCGCTGCGATGAACTTCAAGCGGCCGCCTTATCGGTTAAATTGAAGCATCTCCCCAAATGGAATGAAATGAGACGCCGGTGCGTCCAACGCTATCGCCAGCGCTTGCAAAACATTAACGGCGTGAAACTGCCGCATGTCTTGGATGGCGCTCTTCCCGTGTGGCATCTATTCGTCATCCAAGTTGCGAATCGCGACGCCGTCGCGCAATCGCTTCAGGAACGAGGCGTCGGCGTCGGCTTTCATTATCCCGTCGCGCTGCATCTTCAAGGCGCCTATCGCTGGATGGGGCATGATAAGGGCGCTTTCCCCGTTACGGAGGAGTATACGCAAAAACTCCTCTCGCTCCCCATGTTTCCCGAAATGGACGAAGAACAAATAGACTATGTATGCGATGCATTGATCGAACTCGTCCGATCCTAATACATGATCCATTGCCGGATAAATGTATCCGAGCTTCCATGAGAGCCGAGGGCGGTCCCATTTTCGCTTGATGTCAGAACCGGCGAATCGGCCTGCAATTGAAAATCATCAAAAGAAAAATCCGCCGGATCGTTGGTCGGGGAAACATACAAGGGATCTACGGAAATGCTGTCCGCCGCCTCGACGTTATAGTACGCATCCCCTTTGACGAATACATTGTTGTGATGGGCGATGACGGCGCTGGAATCCAGTTCGTTTTCAATGCCGAAGCCGGCGCTGACGATATTGCTGTTGGTGATTGTCAATTTTGCGTCATGATCTCCATCCGCGCGCACGAACACTTCGGAGAGACCGTAGTTCTCATAGATGTCGCAGTGGTCGAAGGCGGCGTCCACGTCCATATCCGAGCCCGAGGAGATTTCGACGCCCGGTCCGCTGTTGCCCGCGATGATGCAGTTTTCGAATCGCAGAGGACCGTCTGCGCAGCGAACGCCGGCCGCCTCCACTTCCACGCCGTTTCCAATTATGGCGCATCGCCGCACAATTCCGCCGGTGATGGCGTCGGTCCAACTGGTGTCGACGTCGCAATCCAAGCCGACGTCTTTCGAGTTGATGATAGTGCAGTCTTCGACGAGCGAGTTCCCTCCGGCGAAATGAATTCCATGGTTGTAATTATCGAAAGAACAATTTCGGATGGTCATTTGACGGGCGTTGTCCACATCGACGGCCGATTCGAAGCCGTCGATGAATTGACAGTCTTCGATCGTGACGCGATTGGGATCGGCGCCGGATCCTTTTTGAAAAACGGCGGAAATGACGCCGTAGTGCGTCTCTGTGATGAGGCAGTCGCGAACTACGATGTTGTCGGGTAGATAAGGCTGCGCTTGGACGCCGGCGATCAGGACGGCGTTGCCTTCGCCGGAAGATCTTGCGTTGGGGCCGCGGAAGGTGCAATTTTCAATAGAGACGTTTTCGCTGTCGGCGATGACCATGATGGATTGGACGTTAAAAGCGTTTACTTCGTTATCGTTGGTAATAAATTCGATGCCTTGGATGGAGACTCCTGTGCATCCCCAAACAACGAAGCCCAGCATATCCTTGCCTTCGATTCCCAAAGCGGCCATGCGCTGAGAAGAATCGGCATTGGCCGCTTCAATGACGGGAGTGCGGCCTTCCGCCGCTTTAAGCGTAAACGAAGAGAGCGGGGCGGAGGGGATTCCAAGTAAAGCGAGCGCCGGGCTGGCCGTACAATCTTCCACATAAAGGCCGTCGTCGTCGATGATGATCGTGTCGCCGTCTTGAGCGGCGTAAAGAGCGGCTTGGATCGTCGCCGCATCCCCCGTTCCGTCTTGTTTGACAATGATTTCCGCCGAGAAGAGAAGAGGGTGGATGGGAAGCATGAATAATGCCAATACCCATAAAAATGTATGGCCGCGCATGAGAATTCTCCTTTCGATTTAATCCAGGCGTTCTGAAAATCGAGATCGGAATAGGCTTTTCATCCTATAGTTAGGATCATACGACATTGATAAATGCGGTGCAACGCAACTCGATGATTTTGAGCGATTATTTTCTTGGATTAACCGGCGGGGAACTGCGAGAGGATGTCGATGGCTTCCTTCTTTTTTTGCTGCTTGTCTTTCATGCCCATGGCTTCGTAAAATTCGGGGCCGTAAAACCGGGTTTTTACGACGACCGGCATGGGGGTTGCATGACCCAAAACCAGCGCCTGCTGCTTCGAGTCGAGCGAGGCGAGCACATTGCGCAGAGCCGAGGCGCCGGAGACGCCGGTGAAAACCGCCTGGATGTCTTTTTCGTCATTGAGAAGCGCCGTGATGCGGGTGCCCAACTGCGAGAGGATTTCGTCGTCGATGCCCGAAGGACGTTGATCGACGATTAGAAGCGACACGAAATACTTGCGCAGCTCGCGCGCAATGACGCCGAAGATGGTTTGGCGGGCGGCGGAGGGATTCAGGAACTTGTGCGCCTCTTCGATGGTGATCATCAATGGGCGGGGGCGGTCGTTCAGATCCTGTGTAGCCATATATTTTTCCGCATCGCCGACCCAGGCTTGATGGATTCGCCGCGTAATCAGATTGGCCACCAGCAGATACGCCAGCATGTTGGATACGCGCCCGAACTCGAGATCGATGTGCTTCCCCCTGCGCAGTTCCTCCACGACTTTCGAAATGGACGCCTTCGACGACGAAGCGCCTTGGATCTCCTTTTCTTCTTTCTCGACGACGAAGGGAAGGTCGCGGATGGCGCTGAGCTTCCGGTAGAGGGCGGCCAGACTTTCCTTGTTGGCGCCCAATTCGTCGCCCCATTCCTTCAAATCGCCGGCGTCTTTGTTTACCAGAGTTCGCAGCCAGTTTCTCCCGTATTTATTGCGCAGAATATAGGCCGTTTCGATGGCGGTGGGATGCAGGCGGAGCTCATCCTGCAGGGGGGCGACGTCTTCGACGTCGATGGACGAGAGCGGAATCTCGATTTCGTAATCCACGCTGACCTGGCGCTTGGCGGCGGATTGGGGGTCGAGCGTACAGATCAAGACGCGGCCGCCAAAGATATTCTTCAATCCTTTCACGAAAATCTCTTTGCCGGAACTGGATTCAGCTCGCGTTTCCCAGCCGTATTCGCTGTGCATGTCGAAAATGAGATTGACGGCTTTGCCGCTGCGGATCAAACCGGCGAGCGCCAGCCTCGTAAGAAAGGTTTTTCCTGTACCGGTCTTGCCGAAGATGCCGTTCGAGCGTTCGATGAATCGGTCGAGATCGAGGCAGACGTCGACGTTGTCCATATCGAGCGGCGTCCCCAAATTGAAAAAGCGTTTTTTCTCTTCCTCGCCGAATACCTTGGAAATATCGTCGCGGCCGGCGTCGCGCACGGCGGCGAAATGTACCGGGATGCTTTTGACCGGCCGCAGATGATCGTCTCGATCGAACTGGTCGTCAGCGACGCCTCGCTCCAGCATGAGCATCGGCTTGAGCGAAACCACGGCAAAGGTGTGCTCGCCCGCCAAAACGCGGCTGAGCAGAGAGAGTCGGGGCGGGGGATCGCGCAGGATCGAAGCCGAGGACGCGTCGAGGCGGACGTCGGTGATCATGCAAAAAAAATCGAAATCCTGCCCCTCTACGACGACGAATTTGCCGGCGCGAACCTGCTCGACGGAATGGGAGGGATCGAGCCGCATTTCGAGGCCTTCGGCCAGTGATCCGCATGTGATGACGCCGAGATTTGCGTGCTCGTTCATTGAGTTCGCCATGATTCCAACCGATTGATCAAACGCCGCAGCGTTTCATAGTCGTCTCTGTACAAATCCGACAAGGCTTTTCCGGTGCGGACGACAAGTTCGTCGCGCCATTGCAGCGCATCCAACAAATGGCGGCAGCAGCTGAGTATCAATTCTTCGGCGGACGATTTTCCCGAATCGAATAATAGGCGAATGAAGTCCGGCTGATTCGAGATGGCGTCGAGTTCGTCTTCGCTGCAGGGCGCGGCCTGCGCATGCAGGGCCGGCGGGGCGGCGGGCAGGCCGTAGCGGAAAGCGCCGTTCTCCAGAGAGCCGATGAGCAGCGCCTGAAACTGGATTCGAAGAAGCGCTTTCAATTGAGGGTAGAAGCGCTCGATTTCTTCCTCCGTCTTATCGAGTGCGATGGATCGTCGGTTTGGATCGATGCTGGTGGTTTCGACGTTATAGACGACGCCCACGCAGCGATGCAGGCTGCGTCCGGAGGCGACGATGCTGCCAAAAACGAAGGGCGGTCCTTCCCGGCGGCATTGCCCGGTGATTTCGCAGGTGCTGGCGGCGATGATTTCGCCAAGGGGTTCGATAATGGGCATAGTCGGTTCAGTTCCAGGAGAAAAGCCCGCATCGGAAAATACAATCGATGCAACTTTAATAAAATAAAGATATTTAGAACGATCATAGCACTATTTTGCGAGAGAAGGCAATTGTTTTGTACGCATCTCTTGATTTTGAAGCGGGGAAGGGTATGATTCTTACGTTCAATAAGGGGCTGTAGCTCAGCTGGGAGAGCGTCTGACTGGCAGTCAGAAGGTCGTGGGTTCGATCCCCATCAGCTCCACATTGATTTCACTTGACTTACGTCCTTCTCAAATTCACTCCCACTCGTGATGGTGACCAAATGGCGCCCATGGGCTGGTGAGATTTTACAACTCTACGCGGCATTTTTCAACATACTTTTTCAGATCGGTGAAGTTGAAGAGTACTCGGCAGTTGGGCCCCTTGCCCAATTTGTGATAGGGAATCTCCCCTTCCGCCGCCTTCTTATCCAACAGCCGAACCGAGATCCGCAGGTAGGCGGCGGCCTCCCGGCGGGTTAAATATTCGACAATGCATCGGTTATTCTCGGACATGGTACGTTTCCTCAATTCCGTTTTGCATCAGCGCCGATGAAGCTGTTCATCGGCGCTCATTCAAAACCGACTTACGCTCGGCCGGCGCTTGCCCGGCTTTTGCTTTTGGGGGAGACTTTCACGTACAGGAACAAATCATCCTGGGATGCGCCCGTCAATCGAGTGGGAAGAGAATCGCCGGGGAACAACATAATTGCCTGAATTTCCTTGCCCAATTTCTGGAAGGCATCACCAGCCGGGCTGCGTTCATAATAAAATCCGCCTTGCTCGTCCTGCACTTTGCGTACGACTCCAATCAACACCAAATCGTCCATCTTCATTCTCCTTCTTGCGGGATGTTGGATTCATCGAAACCGTCGTAGTCCATCCATTTTTTAAGGGATTCCTCCGCTTGTTTAACGGCTTTGGGATCATTTTGCGGGCGACACCAAA
>JAFGTC010000076.1 GCA_016934335.1 Candidatus Omnitrophota bacterium
AATCGCTTTCACAGTCGAGGGAGCGATATTCAGGCTCGCCGCTTCGATTCAAACTGGTATTGATCACAAGTCCGCCGCATTCCCGCAGCAGATCTTGAACAAAAGAATGATCGGGACAGCGAACGCCGGCGGATCCCGCATAGGCGCCCGGGCACGCAGCGGACGCGAACACTACAACGGTAAGAGCACCGGGCCAAAACGCTCCCGCCAGGATATCCGCCGCCGGACAGGTCTCAATGTCTTCTTTCAACATTCGGCGCCAGGAAGATGCGAACAACGCGAAGGGTTTGTTGGACGGCCTCCCCTTGATTTTTGAGAGGCGCTCAATGGATTCGGGGCGCGTGGAGCAAACCAGTCCATAGACGGTTTCCGTAGGCGTGCAGACGACGCCTCCCTTCTGTATGACCTCGGCGGCCATGCTCAACGCAAAGGGGGAATGAATCGAAACGACTGCCATGATTCGAGGATTCGGCTTTCTTTCCGCGGAGAAGGATCCTTACGCTGGCAAGGATCCGAAATATTTGAAACTATTCAATTATAGCCTGTTATATTCCGCCTATCCCTACAATCGAATTTTCCAGCTCTTTAAGATGTCATCCAATTGATCGAGATCGTAAAATTGAATCTCAATGGCGCCCTTCTTTTTACTTTTCATTTTCACGCGAACTTTGGTTCGAAACAGGCTTTCCAAACTTTTTTCCAGGGCTTTGATGTTTACGTCTTCCTCTTTTTGGGGCTTCGGCGGCGGCGGCGGCGTCATGCGAGACGGATAGAGGATTTCATGCACCAGTTGTTCGGTTTCACGGACGCTGAGGCCTTCTTCGACGACGCGTTCGAATGTCGGCATAAGAGAGCGGGATTCCCGCAGAGAAAGCAGGGCTTTGGCGTGCCCCACCGTGATGTCTTCCGTTTCCAAGGCATGGATGATTTCTTTGGGAAGAAGCAGCAATCGTAGCGCATTGGTAATCGCCGCGCGGCTTTTACCGACGCGTTTGGCGATGTCTTCCTGGGTAAGCGCAAATCGGTCGGCGAGTGACTTGAAGGCGCGCGCTTCTTCGACGGGCGATAGATCGGTTCGCTGGAGGTTTTCCACCAGAGCGATTTCCATGGCTTTGGCTTCTTCCGCCTCCAAGACGATGCAGGGAGCGGTCGCCAATTCAGCCATGAGCGCAGATCGGAAGCGGCGCTCCCCGGCCAGGATCTGATATTTTTCGCTGTCGTTGGGATGCAGGCGAACCAGCAGCGGTTGAAGAATGCCTTGCGTGCGAATCGATTCGGCCAATTCCTTCAGCGATTCTTCCTCGAAAATGGTGCGCGGCTGATAGCGATTCGCTTCCAGGGAATCGAGAGGAATTTCCAGCACCGTTTTTTGATCGATTGGTTCAACCGGCGCTTCTGACAGAAGGGCGGAGAGGCCACGCCCTAACGCTTTTCGTTTCATGATCGATAATTTCCTGCGTTAAATCTATATATGATTTTGATCCGGGAGAGCCCGGATCGTAATGAATAATGGGCAAACCATGACTGGGCGCCTCGCTCAAGCGGACGCTTCGAACAATGACTGTGCTGAAGACGTTTGATCCATAGGCCTGCCGAATATCCTCTTCCACCTGCCGGCTCAGATTTAACCGGCGATCCACCATGGTGAGAAGAATTCCCTCCAAAGCAAGATGCTCGTTGAAGTTCTGGCGAAGCAGGGTGGTGGAGGAAAGGATTTCTGCCAATCCTTCCAGTGCGTAATATTCGCATTGCACGGGAAACACGACGGAATCGGAAGCCAGCAGGGCGTTGAGCGACAATTGGCCCAGAGAGGGCGGGCAGTCGATGATGATATAATCGGGCCGCGTCTTCTCGGGCTCCGACCAGAGATATTGGGAAAGGGATTGTTTCAGTACGTATTTTCCCGAATCGTCTCCCGCAAGATGCCATTCGGCGGAAAGAAGATCGCTGTTGGCCGGCGCGAGTTGAAGATTGTCAAAGGCGGTTTCCAGGAGAATTTCCCTAAAAGGAACGTCTTCAATGAGCGCGTCATATACGGTTTTTTCCACACATTGCTTTGCGAAGCCTACGCCGCTGGTGGCGTTTCCCTGAGGATCGAAGTCAATAAGAATCGTCCTGCGGCCGCGGTGAGCGAGACAGGCTGCCAAGTTGATCGCCGAGGTGGTTTTACCCACCCCCCCTTTTTGATTAACGACGGAGAGCACCTTAACCAATGTTTTTCTCTCTTTAAAACACGTTGAGTATCTTATATCGGCTTCATAATTTCCCTTGATCCAAAATAATTCGAAGGGACAGCCGCCGGCGGCGGTCTCTCGGCGCCTCGCATCGCCGGTTTGATTCTCGACGATTACCAGGATTATAAAGAATGATTTCGCCGCACGAGCGCATGCACCGATAGCCGGCCTGCGATCAAAATCACTCTCTCAAATTTTACCGTTTATTTGCATCAGCAATGTTCCACGTGGAACATTCGATTTTTTTGGATCAAGTTTTTTTCTCGGCTCTATTATTCTTGTCGAGTGATCCATTATAAGGGCCGCTTTTGCATCTGCCCAGGTTTTCGAGGGTATTTTGGGGGCAGGTTTTCAACTTTTTCCAGTAAAATCATCTGAAAGGGCCGGTTTCTCTCGGGAAGATCGTATTTTTCCGACTTGATCAGCCGGCTTCCGAGGATTTGGATGCATGGCAGATCGGAATATATTTTCTCTTCGGCGCCTCGTGGAAGAGCGATGATTCCTCCTTTTCGCACGAATCCACAGGTCAGTTCCAACGCCATGGAAAACGAACTCAGCGCTCTGGCGACGGCAAAATCGCTTTTTTCGCGATATCGATCTTCATGCGCGGCTTCCTCCGCACGTCTGTTGACGACGCTGCATGACTTTAGATGAAGACTTTTTACGGCGCCGTGTAGAAACCTGGCCTTCTTTTCGCTGGATTCTATCAGTTGAACGGTTAAATCATTTTTCAGAAGTTTCCACAAAATGCCGGGAACGCCGGACCCCGATCCGACGTCGGTTATGGCGGCCCGATCGAAAGGATCGAGAATTTCGAGCATTTTGACGGCGTCCAGCAAATGAAAATCAACGTAATCGGCGACAGTTTTGTAGCCGGTCAGGTTTATTTTTTGATTTTCTTGAAAAAGCAGCGAGAAATAAGCGCCGATGGATTGCTCCACGCAGGACGGCAGCGCAATCCCCCGGCGCCTAAGATATTCCTTATACTGCTCATAATCGAAGGGCTCGATGCTGTCTGGCTCTATCAATGGATTCTATCCGCCCTTTTCATGGGAATTTTCCTCTTTCCTGGAGAACGGGTCTATTCTGGATTGGAAAAGAGAAGATTATCCAATCCGTAAATCAAGCCGCTGCGCTTCACGACTTCCCGGATTCCCAATAATACGCCCGGCATAAAGCAGCCTCGGTTCAACGAATCGTGGCGCAGGGTCAGGGTCTGCCCTTCCCCGCCGAAAATAACCGCCTGATGAGCCAGCAAACCCGGCAGACGCACGCTGTGGATGGGAATATCGCTGAATCGCTCGCCGCGGGCCGCCGGTTCGGATGTTCCACGTGGAACATTTCCTTTTCCCCGGCTTTCTGCGATCAATTGGGCCGTTTTGACGGCGGTTCCCGACGGCGCATCCAATTTAGCGGGATGATGCAATTCAATGATCTCCACATCGGGCATGTACCGGCCGATGATCTGGCTGCAATGCATCATTAAAACCGCGCCTATGGAGAAATTGGGTGCGATAAGGACCGCTGGCGTTCTTCCTCCGCATTTCCTGGTTAAATCCTGGATGTTTTCCGTAGTGAATCCGGTCGTTCCGATCACTCCGCCTGCGCCGGATTCGATAATGGCGTTGGCGTTGGCGTATGCACAGGAAGGGGCCGTCAAATCGACCACCACATCCGCATTGGACGATTTTATAGTCGCCGCCAGGTCGTCTCCCATGTCAGTCTGCGCGACGATTTCCATATCTTCCGCCCCGCCGACGGCCCGAACCGCCTCAGATCCCATCTTTCCCTTCGCTCCATTGACTAAAACGCGAATTTTCTGTGTCATTCTTGTATTGCCTCCGCTCTCTGCCGACTTGCTTTACGCAATATGCACGCTTAGGATACGGTTCCATGGGTTTACGGTCAATCGTTGCTTTATATTAGAAGAGACGAATTTTACAGATCGATCCATGGCTGGGCGAGTCCTTTTCGTTGGCTTGCGACAATTCCTATGAATTTTTTATAGAGCGAAAAGGAAATTCTTATCTTTAACATTGCTGCGCTGATTTTGATCGGCGCCTTTCTAAACATATGAAAATAAGCATAGGAAACCATCTTTTCTCCATGGCGTTCATCCTGGCGGCCTCCGCCATGGTCGTTCCTTCTTTTCTGCTGCGCACGCGTTTTCTTGTGGTTTTTTTCTGCGCAGTCTATATGATTCTGTTCTATTTTTCCCAATCCATTCAAAAAAAGAAGCCGGCTTTTCTTGATTGGATATCTCGCATAGATCCTTTAAAGAACCGGATTTTTCCCGGCGCCTTTTTATTATTGGCGGGATGCATGCTATTTTTCATCGCGCCGGACGAAGGCATTCAGGTCGATTATCTTTCTCCCAACGGTCAGGATGAGCGCATCTTTATCCATCCGGATGCTTTTGAAGCTCTTCCAACTTATCTACCATTCAATTTTCCCTCAAGCGACTCAGGCGCCTTGCGCTATTCGGCGTCATTCCAAGTAAGCGAACAGATTTACTCCCTCTTACTTTACGTAAGCTATGGAGAAGCGGAGTGGATGTTGGACGGGGCGCCGATCGCCCATTTTGATAAAGACAACGCAGATCGGTACCTTTTAATCTCCCGCAGCATCCCGCCGGGCGTTCATAAACTGGTCTGCGAAACCGGACGCTGCTCTCCCCCGCCCCATATATTCGCCCGCACCGGAACCCAGCAGCCCATCTGCGGGCCGTTCTTTCAGGGCAAATCTGCATCTCACTTTCAAAACTCCTCTTTTTATCGACAGGTTCAAGCCTTTTTGCTCGTATTGTCCTTTTTCTTCCTGCTGCCGCTGTTCAACCGATTCGCGCTGACTTTTTCCCGCTGCGCTCAGAAATTTCAAACTTTCTCCCTTTTCATTTTCGCATTGACCTCTATTTTTCTTTTTGTGTTTATACGATTTCTTTTTATGGAAAATACAGGAAGCGTCTATGAAGCGGATGAGGCGGCGTTCGGCATTATGGCGGAGCGTCTCATCGACGGCCAATCGCCCCCGCTTTTTCATTACGGTCAGAATTATCAGGGAACGCTGGAATCGTTTCTCCTGGCGTTTTCTCTCCTTTTTGCAGGCCATCTAGCGGCCGGCCTCCATTTTCTGCCGCTGGTATGGGGAATTTTATTTATTTTGTTAACCGTTTACACGTTCTGGCGATATGGAGGCGCCTTCCTGGCGATTTTCTCTTTATTCGTGCTTTCGATCGGCGGGCTCCATTTTCATTGGATTATCTCCAAGACATGGTTCGGATATTCGTTTTCCCTTTTTATCGGATCCCTTCTATGGCTGATTTCCTTCCACGCGCTTGAAAAGAATCGTCTTTCGTCCGGGTGGGCGTTTTTATGGGGCGCCGCGGCCGGCGCCGGCTTTTATGAACTGCCGCTCTCTCTTCCCTTCATTCTAGGATCGGGATGCATGCTTTTGAAACTCTTATTTGGCGCCTATATGAAAACGGCGCCTTCCCGCCATACAATTTTTTCGGTTCGGCGCCTTTTGATTTCTTTTTATCAGTCGGGCTTTCTTTTGTTGCTCTTGGCTTTTTTCCTCACTACATCCCCCTATTGGATCAGCCCCTTTTTATCCAGCGGATCAGACGCCATGCAATTTATCGTAAAGGGAAGAAGTCTCGCCCAGCCTCGGGTTGCGGGTGAAAATCCTCTTGTGGACCGCTTTTTCTGCGAATGCCTTCCTGTGCTTCTCGGCGCCCGCGCTCCCTATGATCATCTCACCGATATACCGCAAAGCCTGTTTCCCGCTTTTCCGCCGCTTTTATTCTTTCTTTGTATGGTATTTTACCCGTTTTCTTCGAAAGGCGCCTTGTCGAAAGATTTCTTGATTCGATCCAACGCATCCCGCTACAGCGTCTTTTTCTTTGCTCTATTGACGGTGTTTTTTGTATCGTATTCGCCGTTTGGAATATGGCCTTGGTATGCAATTCCTCTTTATTGGGTGTTTCCGCTGCTACTTTTTGTTTTCGTCCGTTTTCTCTGGAGCTTTTCGCCCGGCGCCTCTCTCGCGGTTTTTTTGTTGACGGCGCTTTGTTTTTTATCAGGATTTTTTCATTACAATCCCATGTATCACCAGCCGTCCAGTTTATCGCTTCAGGGCATGTGGATTCCACCGCACTTCGATTCGATCAAATCGCTTCTTCACGCGAAAAACATTCGCTATCTTCTCTGTGATCAAGGATTTGACATGTCTTTCAATAATGCGGGCCGCGACTGGGTCGGCGAATGCCTTTTATTTGACAGCCGCGGTTCGCTGATCTCGGTCGATCGCTTATCACGGCGGGCGCCGGATGACGCGCAGGAGATTTTTAACGCCTCCCGGGTGGGATATTTATTTCACAAAGATTTTTATTTCAACAATCCGGTTCCGGGATCCAATCCCGCCAACTATTCACCCATCGATCTCATATATCTTAAAACTCTTTTCGGCCCCCGCTATCTCAATTACGAATATTATGAGAAAGATCCTTATGTTTTATTCCTTCCTCGTGAAAAATCGGTGGGCTTCTTGAAGGAGAAATGGAGTTTGTCCTCCAGTAATCCCATTTTTTTAAACGCTTCCGTAGATCACAATCTTTGTCTGCGCGGAGTGGGGAGAGACGCTTATTGGTCGAGCGACTTTATTTCGGATAAAGGATGTACTTTCCAAATTACGTTCGATAAGCCGAAAATTATGCAAAACCTTCTCTTATTTCATGGAACGAAGACGTCCGATAGAACAAAGACAAACAAAGTAGTTATAACGACGGACAAACAGTTTTCCTACGATGCAGGATCTCTGGAATATGTTCCGGAGATTCGATCCAGTTACATGCGTCTACCAGAACCGCTCAGCGTTGCGAAAATTGAGATTACAGTGGGAGCGACGGACGATAGGAGTTGGTGGACTTTGTACGAAATATGGGCGTACTAAAATTGTAAAGAATCTATTATTCGATCCTTTTTATAAAAAAATTTCAGTTCAATTAGATTTCCGGGAAGGCGCTTCGCCTATTCTTCTTCCACGTCTTCAAGTTCGCCGGGCTTCATATAGGAAGCAATGACGATTGTCGAGGGTTCGCGAAGACCGTTTATAGGGCAGGTTTCACAAATATCCAAAGGCGGCTTTGGAGGATCGCATACGAAATATTCCTGGATGCGTATTTTACTCGGGCTGTAAGAAGGGCAATAGCATGCGCGTTCGATAGCCAATTCCCGATCGAATCGAGGATCGGCTTTTTCTACTTGATCCATCTTTTTACACTTTTCGTTGGTATTTTATGTCTCTTAATGAGATGTTCGCTGTAGAAGTATAGTAGCCGCTTAATTGAAAAGCAACAAAAAAATTTTTCTTTTCTTAACGATACAGTTTATTCTTCATCAGGGGGCCGCATCGGCATTAATACGTATTTGTATTCATTTTCCCCCACAGCGCGAAAGATACACGGCTTTCGTATGTCTCTCATTTCCAATTCCACTTCTTCATCTTCTAATGATTGTAAAAATTCCCGTATAAAATTATGATTGAATCGAACCTGCATTTTTTCGCCCTTGTAATCCGCCTCAATTTGATCATGTCCTTCGCTGCCGGTTTCTTCTCTCTCCGCCGTTATTTCTAAATTACCATCTTCAAAGGTCAATATCACCATATTGGTATCTTTGCTGGAAAGGTTGGAGGCTCTTTTTATTGAAGAGTAAAAAGCGGATCGATTCATTTTTATCTTGATGTTGCCTTCCGGAGGTATGATTCGATCGTAATTGGGAAAATTATCCGTCAAATTATTCGAAATAATCTGAATGTCGCCGCTGGAAAATTGAGTTTTTCTCTCGCCGAACCGTATCGTCGCCATTCCTTCATCGGGAAGTATGCGAACTACCTCTTCCAACGTTTTTTCGGGAATCATAATGGATTTTTCTTCGGAGGGAAATGCATCGTTCTGGATGGAATAAATAGCCAGGCGCCTTCCATCTGTGGATACGCAGTTCAATCTTTTATCTTTTAGATGAAATTTGATGCCATTCAATTCATA
Source organism: Candidatus Omnitrophota bacterium (assembly GCA_016934335.1). GTDB lineage: Bacteria > Hinthialibacterota > Hinthialibacteria > Hinthialibacterales > Hinthialibacteraceae > JAFGTC01. The sequence goes on from JAFGTC010000076.1 coordinate 8,281, forward strand.
GCGGGATTTTTCGGCTGAGGTGGTAAAAATAGTCTTTCGTATGATATTTTTAATTTTTTTGTTTTCTATATGTAAATCGCTTCCTTCTTCCAACGCGATAAAAGGTGGGAAAAGATCGGCGGATTGTCCTTTTATTTTCGCCTTGAAACGTCCGCATTTTATTTTTACATTTTCTTCTTCCGTTTCAATAATAACTTCGCTCAATGGAAGATCTTGGACAATTTTTGTAATTTCTTCCGAATTTAGTATAATTTCGCCGGGCTCTTCTATTTCTAATTCTCCTTCGCAGCGTATCGTTAAATTGAGATTGGTCGCCATAAAGAAGATTTTTCCCTCTTTACAGGACACGTGTATGTTTTCCACGATAGGATTCGATATAGGGCTTCCTACGGCGTTTTTTACGGCATTGACGCCGCGAGAGAGAACCTGATTGAGAGCATGGAATTTCATTTTATCCCCCTGAAATTTCTAACAGGTTAATTTTAAATTTGTTTAAATTTAAATCTGTTTAAAACTATATATGTTTAAATGCCTGTGGATTATTGTTTTTTTCTCTGTAACCTTATTATATATCAAGACTTACACAAAATAAAACCTGTTGACTTATTTTTGATTGAATTGAATAAATTGTGGACAACTCAAAAATAATTTAAAATCTGTTAGTAAAAGCGAAGTTATCAACATCCATTAAAACGTTGATTCACAGTTCATGCACAGAGAACAACTCTGGAGGATAGCATAGAAATAATGGGATGCGAAGCCGATAAGTTGACATCGAGGGTTGATTCTCTTATATTCAACACTAGATGAGACTCTAAGTCGGGTAAAGGATTAAAAAGAACTGCTATGAATAATAAAAAAGGATTTTCTCTTATAGAGTTGTTGGTTGTCGTCGCCATTATAGGAATTTTATCCGTTATTTTGGTGCCGAACGTTCAAGAACAGCTGCGCAGAGCTAAAGTGGCGAAGACCAAAGCTTTAATCGGCAGTCTGGAAGTGACGATTGAGACCTACAAGAACGATTTTGGAAAGTATCCTCCCAGTTATGATCCGCAAACGCTGTATCTCTCGCTGGTGGAATACGCCAAAACGTCGTACGAACCGGATTCGGACGAATACCGCTATGTAGAAAAAGGCGATTCTTTATGGCAGGATCCGAATAGGCCAAACGATATACTTGAAAGTATATTGCAAATGGCCGGAGTTCCGTCGAATGCGTTGAAAGCGCAATTGGATGAAAATGTTATCGTGGATGCGTGGAACATCCCTATTTATTATATCAGCCATGAAGAATACAACCCGAGCGGTCGAACCGATTTTCGCCGCGCCTCATCCAATCGTACGGCTGGTTTTGACGATAACAAGCCCTGCGCGTATGAAATCCGCGATGGCAAACGTTATCGTCCATTTAGTTCAAAATCTTTTCAATTAATTTCTTTTGGACCTGACGGAACAACGTTGACTCCAACCAGGCAGAACGGCGGCATCGGCTGTATGATTGATACGGATAAGAAAGATAATGACGAGGACGGGTATTTTGACAATGAAGATCGTGTAAGGCCCGGAGACCGAAATTCGAACGATCCAGAAGTGGTTGCAGAAGACGACGTCACG
>JAFGTC010000077.1 GCA_016934335.1 Candidatus Omnitrophota bacterium
CCGGTGACGTTTCAGTTGAAGTGAATCAAGTGATCTCAGCGGCGCCGGGCAGGCTGTCCGGCGCCGAGGCGAATGGGCGGGCTGTGCGAAAAGCGCAGCCCGTTCGCCGTTGCCGGGGCTTGGGGCGTTCGATCCGGCGGTGTTTTTTTGGCGGCAATCCGATTAAGATATGGCGAGCGCCAAGAAGAGCGTTTTTTGGGAGCGCGGGCGCCGTTTGATGTCTGATTACAAACATTGAAAAAGAAACAGAGAAAAAAATTAGAGGATTCTCTCGATGTCGCGAGTTGTGATAATTAGTTTGTACGATGAATTCTGCCTGGGGCCGCGGTACATCACTTCCGTTCTACGCGAAGCGGGGCATGAAGCGTATCAGATTTTATTCAAGCATTGCCTCTCGATGTATGATACGCCCCGGCAAAAGAACGATCCCGACGATCATTTGTGCAATTTTTACGCCAGCAAAAAAGAGACGGAGATTCTGCAGGATTTCATCCGCGAGAAAGATCCGTTGTGGGTGGGATTTTCGTTTATGTCGTTCTCGTCGGATCTGGCGGTGTTTCTCACGGAGAAAGTGCGCCAGGTCTCGGATGCGCCGATCGTGTGGGGTGGGATCGATCCGACCATCAATCCGGAGTGGGCGATCGAGCATGCGGACGCCGTGTGCGTTGGGGAGGGCGAGAACGCTTCGCTGGAGCTGACGGAGGCGCTGCAGGAGAAGCGCGACATCACCCGGATCCAGAACCTGTGGATCAAGCAGGACGGAACGGTTCATAAAAATGAGATTCGTACGCTGATCCAGGATTTGGACGGCCTGCCGCATCCCAATTTCGACGAATCGACCATCTGGCATATCAACCAGGACGCTATTTATCCAGGGCTGCAGCCCACGGTTTCGCCGCTGGATAACTGGTATGTGATCATGACCTCGAGGGGCTGCCCGTATCGCTGCTCGTACTGCATCCACGGCGTTTCGCACGATCTGGCCAAAGGGAAGGGAAAATATCTGCGCCGCCGGACGGTGCGGAATGTCATCGATGAGTTGAAAGCGTACAAGGAGAAGCGGCCCGACACGTCGCAGATTTTGTTTTACGACGACGTGTTTACGTTTGACCGGAAATGGATCGACGAATTTGCGGACGCCTACCGGCGGGAGATCAACATCCCCTTCTGGGTGTATACCTATCCGGAAATGTGCGACGGCGTCATTTTGAAGCGCCTGCAGGAATGCGGGTTGATGTATGTCAAAATGGGCATTCAAAGCGGCTCCAACCGGGTGATGAAAGAGGTGTATCATCGCGGCCTCAATCAGGATCGCATCCTGAAGGCGATTGAAACCCTGCAGGAATTGAATCTGTATTGCATTTATGACGTGCTGGTCGGCATCCCCTTGGAAAAAGAGGAGGATTTGCGGGAGAGTCTGGAGTTTCTTTTGAAGATTCCCCGCCCCTTCGGGCTGAATGTCTGGCCGATTATTTATTACCGCAATTACAACATCACCCAAATGGTTGAACAGGAAGGCTCGGATCGCATTCAGAAGGTGGAGGGGGCCAATTGTTCGATCATTCCCAACGACGATCCCTACCTGCGATTTTGGATCGCTTTGATGGGTTTGACGAAATATCCGCAGGTTTCGCCGGAGTCGATTCGCATGTTGCTGGAGAACGCTTCGCTGCGGGAGGATCCCGCGCCGCTTGAAGAGATGGAAAAGGCGCTGAACCAGGCGGTGTTTATTCCCAATCTGGAATTTCAGCATAAAGACGTTCTGATCGAAAAACTGCAGCAGGAAAACGACCGGCTGCGCATGCAGATCGCGCATTTGAACAATAAGAAAGGATTGCGCCTGCAGCGGAAAGTCGAAAAAATTCTGGGGATGGCGAATATTTGAACCTGGATGTGCTGGATTCGTGGGGTTTGAACCTGGATGACCTGGATTATTATGATGGCCTGGATTCATGGGAATGAATAGTGGATCGTGAGGAGAAACTACACACTACACACTATCCACTATCCACTATCCACTATCTTTTGGGTGTCAGCGCCGGGATGATGAATCGGCGGCGGATCGGGCCGGCTTGCGGCCGGCGCTCCGGCGTTCGCCTTCGACTCTCATGCTTTTCACAGACGAGGTGAACACGCCTCCCTTGCGGTAAGCGTCCGACTGCAGGATCGCCGGCGGGACGGTGGCGGCGCCGGTCGCGAGCAGGCCGGAGAGGGTGAGGCTTGCGCCGTAGACGTCCCGGTAGTTGTTGGACAGGGCGTCCCAGACGATGAAGGAGCGGTCCATTTCGCCGACGGCCGCGGCGGTCTGCTCGGTTGAATCGGCGTTGTCGACCAGAACCGCCGGTTGGCCGGTGAAGAGATGTTGAAGGGCGTCATAGACGCGTCCGACGATCTGCCGGGTCGAGTCGTCGTACCAGGTGATCAGGAACAAATCGTTGTCCCAGGCCGCGATGGAGGGGGCGGTCGACCGGATTCCAACGAGCCCCGAATCAACGACGAACTCCGACTGCAGGATGTCGCCCTGTTCGTTCAGAACGGCGGCGAAGATGTACGAATCGGAAGTTTGAGGATCTTGATTGCTCCAGACAATGACGAATCTTCCATTCTGCCAGGCGACGCAGGGAGCGACGGCGTGGTCGTAGATGGAGTCGACGGCGCTGACCTGAATTTCCGGCGCGGATTCAGGGAGTTGGTAAGCGTCGTCGTAGGCGGTGGATTGGTTGAACACGCGGGCGTAAACGTCTTTGCGCTTCTGTTCGTCCAGCAGGACGCGATCGTCCGACCAGACGGCGACGATCGATCCGTTGTCGCTCATGGCGATGCCGGGATGCGATGCGTTGGTGTTATTGTAGGGGATGTTGACCTGGAAATCGTGGGCGTCGGTCGCCTGGACGCCGGCGCCGCTCCAAAACAGGCGCCGAACGAACACGTCCTGGTAGTAGCTGCGGTCGTCGCGCCAGCAGACGGCTAGATTGCCGTTGTCTAAAACGGAGACGGCCGGATCGGCGGTATTGGTGTTTTCGAACAGGTTGTTGACTTCAAAGTCATTGTCGACGCTCCGCTGGCCGAACGAATTGAGTTGGGCGAGGTAGACGCTGAACAGTTTTTCGATGCTGCGGTTGTCGGACCAGACGATGTGCCGCACGCCGGAGAAGTCGACGTCGAGATCGGGCGTTTGAGCGACGGTGTCTTCGAAGGTTTGATTGACGGTGTAGGGGCCGTCGGCGGCTTCTTTCACGATGTCGACATGGCGAAGGGTGATATCCTGAAAGCCGCTGGAGAGATCGGCGGCGGCGACGGCGTAGATGTTGTCGCGGTCGTGGGATACGCTGGGATTGAAGGCTTCCAACTGATCGTCGCCGGGTGTAATGGAATACAAGAGATCCGTGGTAATAACGCCGGCGGGGAGAGTGGGTTCGACCGGCTGATCCGGGGTCGGCGTCGGGGTGACGGTCGGCGTGGGCGTAGCGCCGGGCGGAGACAGATTGATGCCCAGAATCTGTTGGAGAGCGGGATCGGAGACGGTTTCTTCATCGAGCAGATATATCTCGAAGTTGTCGAACATCGCCGTCACGGAGATTTGGGGATCGCCGGGATTGACGGCCAATTGAAACAGGGGGATGACGGCTTCGTTTTGCGGGCGATAGAGTACATGGATAAACTGGTAGTCTCCCATGAACTGGCCGCTGTCGGCTTCGTAGGCGTAGGAGGCGCTGCCGTTGACGGCGGCGATGGATCCGCCGGGATCGGCGTTGAGCGCGCCGACGGCGATCGTTCCCCCGGCGGAGAGCGAGAGGACGGATAGGCGCATCAGGGCTAGTTGACCGTTGGCGGGAATGACCGGCCCGTAGAAAAAGGAGCCCTGGCCGGATAAGGCCGTCACGGTCACGCCGCGGCCGTCGGAGAAGTCGGGCGAGGTGGGGCTGGAGGGGATCAGGCCGATCGAGGCGGACGCCGTCTCGAATTCAGGCCCGGCCTGGAAAAAGGCCCAACCGCTTTCCTGCAGGGTTTTGCCGTTGAAATCCGCTCGATAAATCGGGTCGAATGCAAGAGTTGCGTTCGGCCAGGCGAGGCATGCCGCAGCGAGCATACCCAAAACAAGTTTCATTGTGCGCTTCATAATCGGCCTCGCTTTTCCTTTTTGCAGCGTTATGGGAATTTTCTTTACTATATACTGATTTTCCCTAATTATCGCAAGATTGGATCGGATTGCTAGCAAAAATCATGAGGCAGAGTCGATTCCTCGATGATCGATGGGCGATGGTGCGGAAAAGCGTTGGGGTGGATCAATAGGCGCCGCGGCCGAGAATGACGGCGGGGATGGTTTTGAGCAATATGACAAAATCCAAGAGAAGATTCTGGCTTTCGATGTATTGGACGTCCAGTTGAACCTGCTGTTCGAAGGGGATGTCGGAGCGTCCGCTGACCTGCCAGATGCAGGTCAGGCCGGGAGTGACCTCCAATCGCCGCCAGTCGGAGAGGGTGTATTTTTCCACCTCGGAGGGCAGGGGAGGCCGGGGGCCCACCAGGCTCATTTCGCCTTTGAGAACGCACCAGAGCTGGGGGAGTTCGTCGATGCTGGCCCGGCGGATGATGCGGCCGATCCAGGTGACCCGCGGATCGTTTTTCATTTTGAAGGTGATTTTGTTTGGGCGGCGGCGCATCAGCCGGGGTTTGACAGCTTCGGCGTCGATGCGCATGGATCGGAATTTGGGGAAAGCGAACTCTCGCCCTCGTTTGCCCACGCGCGTCTGCCAGAAGAGGACGGGGCCGCCGTCGCTGCATTTGATCAAAAGAGCGGTCAAGGCGAAAACCGGCGCCAGGAGGATCATGAGGAGAATCGAGCCGGCAATATCCACGCCTCGCTTCAAGAGGAGGGCGCCGTTGAGCGACCATTGGCGTATGAATTGGGTTTGCGCGGCGCGGGGAAGCGAATTCCATGGCGCGGCCGAGGGCGAATCGGCTTTCCCCTTCATGGTTGTTGTTTCATTTGAATCGAGCGCCGTTGCGTCAAACATTTGTAAATCCTCCCGATCAAGACTTGCCGTCCTGAACGAATCATCTCTTCATTCATACTTATCGCAGGATGTCCGATATTGGATAAGAGATTGATTTTGAATGAAATAGGATTGATATAGAGGTTTTATGCCGGGTTATGGGCGTTGCTCTTTCCACGTTTCGATAAATCTCTTTTAAGATAATGTACCTATATGTCTTTTAGTATTGTATCCACCGGGCGGAAAAGAGCAAACAGGAGCAGGGGCGTTCCGTCCGGTTTTTGCGGCAGGGCTTGTAGAAGAAATGAATCATGGAAGCGGGCGAATCGGGTTTTTCGTTGAAACCGTGATGGAATTCATCAAAAAACAACGGCTTCCGGGCGTTCTTCATTCTTTCAGTTCTGGATTTTACGCCGTGCCGTGTATATTATATGTTATCATTCTATTAGCATCAAAAAGGCTGCATTCGCGAGTGATCGGTGAAGGATCGAATGTCGCGTTTGGCAAATCGAGCGGGTGGATTCGATCGCCCGAAACATCATCTTTATTTTGCCCGGGAGCGAATCATGAACGCGCCACAAGTCTTACAGAATAAATTGGAGCAGATGGAGAAGGCTCTCCGAAATACGCCCGATCAACACTTGGATTTCAAGGCCAAGCGGGATCTTATCGAGCGCATTCTGCAGTTAATCGAGGAAAAGGACGTTTTTGTTCTTGGACATAATTATATGGAGCCTTTGGTCTATCTGCTGTCCGGAGAGCAGGAGCGGGGCGATTCGCTGGGGTTGGCGCAGCGCGCGGCGGAGACCGACAAACCGATCATTTTGTTTGACGGGGTGCGTTTCATGGCCGAAACGGCCAAGATTCTCAATCCCGAAAAGAAGGTGCTGATCGCCGATCTGGAGGCGGGCTGCAGTCTGGCCGAGCCGTTCTCGGCGGACGTCGTCAAAGAGTACCGGGAGCGATATCCGGGGGCCCCGGTCGTAACGTATGTCAACAGTTATGCGGATATTAAAGCGGAGAGCGACTACTGCTGCACATCCGCCAACGGGTATAAGGTGGTTCTCCACGCCGCCAAAGAGTACGGCGTGGATCGGGTGATCTTTTTCCCCGATTCCTTAATGGGCGCCAATTTGCAGTACGATTTGAAGGATGAGGGCATCGAGGTCATCTATCCCGGCAAGGAGGACGACCGGTTCGCCGCCTGCGAGGTGCATGAAAAATTCACGGCGCAGATGATGCGCGATATTCGCGAGCAGTACGATATGCCCAAAAACGCCGAACACACGGCGATTCTGGCGCATTGGGAGTGTCCGCCCGAAGTGCTGGAGGAAGCGGACTTCCACGGAAGCACGACTCAGATGGGGAAATATCTGGAGGATCATCCCAAACTGCAGCGCGTGTATCTCGCGACGGAGTGCGAGATGGCCGCCAACCTGGCGATGGAGTATCCCGGCATCGAATTTGTGCGATCCTGCAGCCTCTTCTGCCAGCACATGCGCAAGATCACGCTGGAAAAGATTTTGTACAGTCTGGAAAACGAGGTGTATGAAGTCGACGTCGATCCAACGATCGCCAAGAGAGCGCTTGTGGCGATCAATCGGATGTTGGAGATAAAATAAGGCAGTTCTTTTGGTTTTGCTTGCATGAATGCCGCGGCGCGAGGGAGGAGCCTTCGCGCCGCGGATTGTTTAGAAACCTACTGGAGCATCTCGGTGTTCCTCGCGCCGGCGGTCAGGTCGCTGATGTCGTAGAGGTAAACCGGGCGGGCGGGTTTTAGAGCGAGGCTTTGCCTGCCGGGGAATGTTGGTAGAGATGGCAGCGGACTGTACGGCCGTCTTGGATGGGGATGTTGGGGCATTCGTCTCGATCGCAGGGATCGAAGCGCTCACTGCAGCGGGGATGAAACCGGCATCCGGCCGGATAATGGGCGGCGCCGGGAACCACGCCGGGGATGACAGGCAGGCGCGCCTGCGTGGAGGCGGCGGTTTGCGGGATGGCGCGCAGCAGACCTCGGGTGTAAGGGTGGAGAGGATCGGAAAAGATTTGAGCGACCGGGGCTTCTTCGATAATTTGGCCCGCATACATCACCGCGACCCGGTCGGCAATTTCGGCGATGACGCCCAAGTCGTGGGTGATGAGAAGAACGGCGGCCCCGGTTCGCTCCTGCAGGTCTTTCATCAAAGCCAAAATTTGGGCCTGGACGGTGACGTCCAAAGCGGTGGTGGGCTCGTCGGCGATGAGCAGATCGGGATCGCAGGCCAGGGCCATGGCGATCATGATGCGCTGCCGCATGCCGCCGGACAATTCGTGGGGGAATTCGCGGGAGCGCCGGTGGGGAGCGGGGATGCGCACTTTGTCCATCATGTTTACCGCCGCCTCCCAGGCTTCGCGGCGCTTCATTTTTTTGTGGATGCGAAACGCTTCGGCGATCTGCTCGCCCACCGTGAAAACGGGATTCAAGGCGGTCATAGGCTCCTGGAAGATCATGGAGATGCGGCGTCCGCGGATGGAGCGCATTTCTTTTTCAGAGAGGGAGAGCAGATCCCGGTCGTGAAAGCGAATGCTTCCCGAAACGATGCGCCCCGGGGGTGTGGGAACCAGGCGTAGGATGGAGAGAGAGGCGACGCTTTTGCCGCAGCCCGATTCGCCGACCAATCCCAGCGTTTCGCCTCGATTGATGCGCAGCGAGACGCCGTCCACCGCCCGCCCGACGCCCTCCGACGTGAAAAAGTAGGTATGCAGATTGTTGATTTCGAGTAAGACTTCGTCATTCATGGCGTTTCTTCTGCCCTGCGGCGGCGCGCCGTTTGTTGGGTGCGACGATCATTGATGCGCGCGGGCGATATCCAACTGCGCTTCGCGAATGGCGCTGCGCATGATGCGGGGATTTTGCGCCATGGCTTTTTCGAGTTCGGCTTTCGAGCCTTCGAGGTCGCCTTTTTCTTCCAGGAGCAGGGATGAAAGATAATGGCCGGCGGCCTGCGAGCCGCGATATTCGAAGCCGCCGGATTGGGTTCGCTCCACGCGCTGCTCTAACTGATCGAGCAGGTCGCGGCTGCGTTGGGCGTCGCCCAATTCTTTGTAAGCCAAGGCCTGATAGTAGGCGCCGATGTGGGTTCGGCTGTACTGCTCGGCGATGATTTTCCGGAGATAATCGCGGCTTTGCTCTTCATGGTTCATGGCGTGATAAATCTTGGCCAGGCTCCAATAGACGTGCGCGCGGAAATCGGGCGTGCGAGCAGCGACTTCGAGGTTTTTGGGATACAGGCAGGCTTCTTCGTAATGCTGCAGGGCGGCGGGGTAGTTCTTGTCGTCGAAGGCGAGGTCGCCCAGCTTTTGATTGACTTCCATCCAGCAGTAATGAATCTCGTATCGCCCTTCCCAGCTGTGAAAATGATGCGTGCGGAGCGTCTCGTAGACTTTCCGGAGATTTTCCTTGTCGCCGGCGATCAGGCGGAGATCGACGAGCCGGCCGATGAGGTTGTCCCGGGTTTGGACCGTTTCGAGATGATCCAAAAGGAAGGCCAGACGGGCTTCGTAGGATGCGCCGACCGCTTCGGCGGCCTGGTCGCATTCAAAGAGAATGCGGGCGTCGCGGGGGGCGAGCCGGGCGGCTTTTTGATAGGCTTGATAAGAGGCTTCCGGATCGTTGTTCAAGCATCGTTCGCCGTAGGCGATGTTGCGCCATGCGAGAACGAAATCGGGATTGGCTTTCAAGGCTTCCCGCCAATGGGCGAAGCCGTCTTCGCGCTGCCCTCTGGCGTAGAGCAGGTTGCCCAGGAACAGGTGGGCGTTGGCGTCGGCCGGATCGTCCTGAAGGGCGGCTTCGAGAGCGGCTTTGCCTTCGAGGCGGTGGGGATTGACATACTCTGCGGCGCCGAGTTTGGCTTTGCGGAAGAATTGCGACGCATCATCCTTGTCGCCGGATTGGATTTTGAAATAGCCGCGAAAGTAGTTGACCATGGGATTGATCCGCTCGTCTTTTTTGTCTTGCGCATAGAGGGCGAGGATTCGGTCGGCGTCCTGCAGCAGGCCGGCGGCGGCGTAGGCGACGGAGAGTTCCAAGTAGTTTTGGACGCTGTCGCGCATGACGCTTCGCCAGTCGTGTTCCGCCTCGCCGCCGCTGAAACTCATTTCATAGCCGCCCATGAAATGAAGAGGATCGAGCGAAAGCGCCTTGTCCGCGGCGATGCGGGCGAGATCGTTTTTGCCGGCGCGGCGAAAAGCGGCGGCCTGCAGGGCGGGGATGTCGGCGAATTTTCCATTATGGCTGGCGGCTTCGTCGAGTTTTTCGATGGCGGACTCATAGTCGCCGCGGGCCAGGTCGATTTTCGCCAGGTTGAAGTAGGCTTGGCTGTAGCAATCCTGCGAATAGGTCGCCCGGTAGAATTGATTGCAGGCTTCGTCCAGATCGCCTAATTGGCGCCAGGCGACGCCGCAGCCGAAGTAGAGGCGGGCGTTGTCGCCGTCGCGCTGCAGGGCGGTTTGGAAATAGTCCAGCGCTTCCTTCCATTTTCCCTGTTTGAGGGAATAGAAGCCCATCTCGGCGTTGACGCGCGCGTCGGAGGGATCGCGCTTCAGCGCCTCTCGATAGTATGTCAGGGCCTGGTTGGTGCGCCGGAATTTGTCGAGCCATTCGCCGGCGTAAAATAGCTCGTCCGCATTCATTTTCTGGGGATCGCCCGGATCGCGATGGCCTTCCGGAAGTTCGACCTGTTTGGGTTTTTGCTGCTGTAATTC
>JAFGTC010000078.1 GCA_016934335.1 Candidatus Omnitrophota bacterium
CAACAAGTAAGTTCTGTCAAGAAAAAACTGACAATTTTTGACATTATGACTTACTTTTTTCTGCAGACTTTTTGCCGGTTCGTCAGAGAATTGATCAATCCTGACCGTGAAACCGAATGGTTGGAACTCAAACTCAATAATGCTAATCCTGAACAAATTGGTGAGTATATTTCTGCCCTTTCCAATTCCGCCGCGTTGAATGGAAAAGCGTATGCTTACATGATTTGGGGCGTCGATGATTCAACCCGTGAGGTGGTTGGCACTACCTTTACTCCAAAGAACGCCAGGGTGGGTAATGAAGAACTTGAAAATTGGTTGTTAAAATTCATCAAACCGAAGATCGCTTTTGAATTTCATATCCTCGATATAAATGAAACACATGTTGTATTACTGGAAATCGAAAGCGCATTCCGACATCCGGTGCAGTTCAAAAATCAAGAATTCGTACGTGTGGGCACATACAAGAAGAAACTCAAAGATCATCCAGAAAAAGAACGGCGATTATGGAGAATCTTCGATCAAATTCCCTTTGAAAAACAAATAGCCGAAGAAAATCTTTCATCGGATGATGTTTTGAAACTTATTGATTTTCCCGCCTATTTTGACTTGCTGAATATCCCTTTACCTGAAGCAAGAAAAAATATTTTAGATACATTGGAGAAAGATCATCTAATTAGAAGAGGGGATAACGGGCGATGGTGCATCACCAATTTTGGCGGCATCTTGTTTGCCCGTAAACTCAATGAATTTCAACGATTGAATCGAAAATCTGTACGCCTGATTATATACAATGGAAATAGCCGAATTAATACTATTCGTGAATTAGAAGGGAACAAAGGATATGCGGTTGGCTTTGAGGGCTTGATTGATTACATCAATGCATTGCTTCCGCTCAATGAAATTATTCGCAAAGCGCGCCGGGAAAATGTTCCCATGTATCCCGAATTGGCGATTCGTGAAGTTGTGGCCAACGCCATTATTCACCAGGATTTTAACATTACGGGTTCAGGCCCTACAATTGAAATCTTCGATGAAAGGATGGAAATCACCAATCCCGGCGCGCCGCTCGTAGAAACGCAGCGATTTTTAGACAGCCCGCCGCGTTCACGCAATGAAGCGCTCGCCTCTTTGATGCGAAGAATTGGCGTATGCGAAGAACGAGGCAGCGGAATAGACAAAGTAGTTTCCGAAACGGAATATTACCAACTGCCGGCGCCGGTTTTTGAAAGAGTTGAAAACAATACGCGGGTGATACTGTTCGCTCATAAACCGTTTAACCGGATGGATAAATCCGATAAAATACGAGATTGCTATCTCCATGCTTGCTTAAAATACGTTTCGCGGGATTTCATGACCAACTCTTCATTGCGAGAACGCTTTGGTATTGAGAAAAAAAATAGCGCCGTGGCTTCTCGTATTATTAAAAATACGCAAAAAGAGGAAGTGATTCGATTATATGATCCGGAAGTGAAAGGAAAATATTCAAAATATGTGCCTTTTTGGGCTTGAACGATTGTTCACGTTTTAATTTGACGGCATTTTGATAAAAGGCTTTTTATTACAGTAATGATGGAAGGGAGGAATAGCACAAGTCATTATAATTCAAACTATTTTATCGAGCAAAGAATAGCGAATCTTATTTGACGGCTATTTGATAATCACGACTGGAGAGAACAGCCATGGCCGGCCTTAAACCTGAACGCCCCGCCGCACCGTTTCCAAAATCCGATGACGTTTTTTTCCGTTCAGGCGCATGAAAGCAGAGACTCCCGGCAGCCGAGGCCGCCGGAAGTCTTTGAGTTTATTTGCGGTTCAGACATTATTTTGCGGGGTAGGCATTATAAAGAATACTGCGGAATCTTCATTGTTTCCCCATCCTTCATTGAGGACAGGTGCGCATAATAGCCTGGAACTGTCATATTGAGCGCATCGATGACATCAACCCTCGGCTTGCGGCCTCGCAGGATGGCGTCGATGAAGTCGTCGCCAAGGTAGCCGTGAGAACCGCCATGCCCTCCTGGAGAAACTCCCGGCGGCAAAGCGTATTTCTTAATCTGCAAGCCGCCTTTGACGGCGTTGTCGTAGCGCTCCCTGCCTACACTATCGCCGACGAAGGTTTTATTGAATCCGGCGTATTCGCCCCGGATCCGCCCCGCTTCGAGGTACTCGCCCTGCGAATGGCAGATAATCATCCGGGAAAGCCCTCCTTCCCCGGTCCGGAACAAGCCTACCTCCGACACAAATATGTTCCCGATCACGTTGGGAACCTGCATGTCTTTGTCGAAATAGGGAGTGCCCTGGCAGGAGACGTCAAGCAGGGGTTTATGCGTAATACCGACATAGTAGGCCGTCGCATGAGTCGGATACCACATCGGGCATCCTTTCTTTCGCCAATCTTTGTAGGATCCCAACGCAGGGGCGCCCAGCGAATGAGGATGACAATATTCCCCCCCGGAATAGACGATGCGGCCAAAAACTCCGGCGGCGTAGAGTTTTTCCATGGCGTAGAGATCGTCATGAAAACACGATGTTTCGAACATGGCGTAAACCAGATCCTTGTGCTTTCTGCAGCATTCGAGAAGCCGTTCAGCGTCCTCGATGTCGCCTCGGAAAGCGGGAACCGCCGTAGCCACATGCTTGCCATGCTCCATACAAAGGACCGCGTGCTTGGCGTGTGACGGCGCATCCGTGGCGCAGTAGATGGCCTCGATGGAATCGTCCTTGACCATCTCTTCCAATGAGGGATACGTTTTTGAACATTTCGCTTTTTGAGCCATATCGGCGCAGCGATCAGGGAATAAATCACTTACTGCAACCAGTTCGACGTTGGGGTGATGCTGGAGTCCAAATTGCAGACCGAACTTGCAAACGCCGTGGCCGACAATCCCGACCCGAACCTTGCGGTCGCTATAAGGCTGCCAGACTTTTTCAGCGTCGTAGTCGGTTTTTGTCTGGTCAAAACCGGGAATCACTTCGGCCGATTGAGCGATGCGGGATATGGAGCCAACAGATGCAGCGGCGGAAACAGTCACAAACGATCTTCGAGAAATTTTCGACATGGCGGCATTTTCCTTAGCGGTTAGAATTTAATGGCATGGCGCCAGGAGCGGCGATGCATATTTATCCATTTTTAACGAACAATTAAGAGATTCTACAGTTTTCTTAATTATGCCTGAATCTTCTCATAACCGCGTGCAGCGAGTCAATAGCACTGCCGGATACAAGGGGCTGCGAAATATGGCGCCGCTAAAGTATATCAAACCGTGAGGTTATCAAACCGCGCGGGCCAGGCGGAGGCCCAGGTCGTCGTGGCGGTTGGAGGGGGAGAAGAAGCCCCGGGCGTAAGAGCGGATCATGGAGGCGTCGACCAGGAAGCTTCCTCCGCGGATGACGCGGACGGTTCCCTTGCGCGGACCGGAGGCGCCGCTTAGGAGGCTGCTGCGCGCCGGTTCGTACCAATCTTCGCACCATTCCCAGACGTTCCCCTGAAGATCGTAGAATCCCCAGGGATTTGGCTGTTTGCAGCCCACGGGATGCGTGGTTTTGCCGGAATTGGCGGCGTACCATGCGTATTGATCCAAGTCGTCCGGATCGAGGGAATCGCCCCAGAAATTTTTCGTGCGGGCGTCGGCGCGGCAGGCGTATTCCCATTCCGCCTCGGTGGGAAGGCGGAAGGCGCCTAGGCCGATTTCGTTGAGTTTGGCGATTAAGTTCCGGCAGTCAAACCAGGAGACGCTTTCGACGGGATGATCGGGATTTTTGGCGAAGCGCGAGGGATTTTTGCCCATGATGCAGGACCATTGGGCCTGAGTCACCGGATATTTCCCCATATAGAAGGGATGGTGGATGTCGACGCGGCGGGGGGCTTCCGCGCTGAATTTATTTTTGGCGCGGACGTCGCCCATTAAAAACCGGCCTTCGGGAACAAGGATCATTTGGAGAGGCGCGGCGTTTTCGGGCAAACCGGGCAGATCGATCAGAAAAGACTCGGGAGAAGAGGCGGGAGCGTCCTGCGGTTCAGGAGATTCCTCTCTGAGCTCAATGCGTTCTTCGCGCTGAATCAAGATTCCGCAATAAGGGCAAAAGCGGGAATCGCCGGGAATGGTACGCCGGCATTTTTCACATTGCATTTCGAATTCGGGCATTCCCTTTTCACCATCGATTCCGCCGGTCTTCCATTGACCGTTTGCGGCGATCTTTGCCGGAGCGGCGGCCGAGGGCGGGCTCGCGGCGGCGGTCTGATCCAAGACGGCGGTCGCCGGTGCGTCTGCGCCCTTCGATGAGGGGATTCCGCCGGTCGGCGCCATAGGCTTTCACTTCTTCATCCGTGACGTCCAGACCTTTTGCTTTGACGATCAAACGCGGTGATTTGGCGAAGCCGGATATTTTGTAAAGTTTATACACGCCGGACGCGTTTTGGACGAGCGCGAGAATGGTGTTTTTATTGCCGTAAGACAGACCGAGAATGGAAACACCCGCGCCGGCCCGGGCGATGGACACCGTCCAATCGTCGCTTTTCCAGTCGAGCGCCTGTGCATGCGGTTTAAGAGGTTCGGTATGGATGACGACTTTGTTATGCCCGCTGCCTTGCAGTTCCCGCATGAAATTTTCCGCCGGCTTCTGCTCGAGGGCGGAGAAAAATTCCACCTCGAATCCAATATGAGCGGAATAGAATTCTTGGAGATGTACTATTTCTTGGGGAGCGCCGGGAATGATCTGCCGGTTTTGAACGGGAAGCGAATCTTCCAGCGCTTCCCGGGAGGGTGAATCTCCATTGGAAAAATCGGGGCGAAGAATTTTGTCGGCGGCGTTATTCGGCGCGGGAGGCGACGCTTGTAAAGTCCTGGCGATTTTCAGGCGCTCATCGATCGGGCGGCATTTGATCTGGATGGAGAGTTGAGAAGTGCCCTTGAATTGGAGGGAGAGAAAATAGACGCCTTTGACAGGGCAGTCATAATTAATTTCGAATTCGTTATAGGCGCCTTGGGAGGAATCGTAGGCGACTTCCAGCAGATTTTTGCCGTCGAGATAGTAGAGAGTCGCTTGGATGCTTTTGCCGGGACTGGAGATGAAACTGACCGATTTGAAGGTGTAATGATAAGCGGGGAGAAGAGAGAACTTGAAGCAGACGTCTTTTTCGAGCAGAAAAGCCATGATCTCATTCCGCTCTCCGTGCATGTTGAATGCCGAAGCGTCAAAATATTTGGTCCCATAGCTTAATTGACCAATATCGATCGACTTGGGAATGGACGTCATCTCTTCCTCGTACTATTTCGATGGAGTGATTCACTTAAAAATGCAGCAAGAAAATCAATAAAAACAAGAATTTGCAGAAAGGAACATTTATCTATCAATATATTACATCCATATCTCCTCAAAAAAATAGCAGGAAGATTCTAATTGTTTAACAGAGAATCACCCTAAATCATCATAAAAAATAGGGTGAATTGACCCTATTTTAAAAAAACAAAAAATATCAACTCACTATATCTACATTAAAAGCGCATAAATTAGTATAGAACTGTGGATCGAGAAAAAAAGAGGAGGTAGGAAAAAGAACATGCGTCGCGGCGGGGGGCGGTGCGAGTCTTTTCCTATTACTAACGGATTTCTGCAGCCTGCCTCTCAAATACGTCGCATGTCTGACTAAGTATCGGGTGTTGCGCTATTTTGCCCGCTTCGCTGTGAAAAAAAACAGAGAGCCGGCGATGAATCCGACTCTCTGTTTGTGTGATAATCCATCGATTCGTTAAAATGAATGAAACTCATCATCAGTCATAGGATGCAGCGCTTCTTCTCTGTCTTTATTTTCCCATCGTGGAAGCGATTTCATAGACGTCTTCGAGAGTTGTTTTCTAGTAGACGGTTTTTTACTGGCATACGGCTTAGAAAGATCACTCGATGATGCGCCGCTGATTTGAAATTGATTGACCATATCCTGTAGAGTATGAGCCTGCGCCGCCAATTCTTCGCTGGCGGATGCGGATTCTTCACTATTCGCGGAATTCTCCTGCGTGATTTGATCCAGTTGACCGATGGCGTTGCGTATTTGTTCGGAGCCATTGGCTTGTTCGGAGCAGGCAGCCGTGATCTCCTGTACCAGCTGAGAGGCTTCTTGAATGGCGGGGACTACGGTTTGAATAAGATCGCCGGCGTTTTCGGCTTGAACAACGCTGTTCTTGGCCAATTCGCTAATTTCTTTGGCCGCCTGCTGGCTTCGCTCCGCCAGTTTGCGAACCTCTACGGCGACGACGGCGAATCCTTTGCCCATCTCACCAGCGCGAGCCGCTTCAATAGCAGCATTAAGAGCCAATAAGTTGGTTTGATCGGCGATATCATTGATGATGCCGATTTGTTCAGCGATCTTTTTCATCGCCGAAACGGTTTCCAGAACCGCCGCTCCGCCTTTTTGGGCGTCTTCCGCCGCTTTACCCGAAACTTTGTCCGTCTTTTCGGCATTAGTGGAATTCATATCGATGGAAGCGGTGAGTTGTTCCACGGAGGCCGTAGTTTCTTCGATATTGGCTGCCTGTTCGGAAGTTGAACTGGCAAGACTCTGCGAAGATGAAGACAGTTGTTGCGCGCTGGCGGAGACCTGCACGGCGGCTTGCTGAATCCCTTCAATCAATTGGCGCAGATTGGCCGTCATATCGTTCAGCGCACTCGACATTTGACCGATTTCATCCTGTTGATCCACTTCCAATCGTTGATCGAGGTTGCCCGACGCCAATTGTCTAATCACGTCCAGCGCCTGATTCACAGGCGTGGAAATTCCTTTGCCGATATAGAACGCAAGCGATAACCCGATCAGAATCCCAAACGCAATGATAACAAGAAATCCGGTGATGGTATGCTGATACATACGAATCGATTCTTCACGATTATTAGTATTCGTCTGTAAAAGCAGGCCTTGCAACTGATCCAGGTAATCGCGCATGGCTTCGAATTTTTCCTGCGCCTGCCCTAACGTGAGATCGAGCGCCAATTGACGTCCTTCCTGCGTATCGGAGGCGAGGCCGTCGACAACCTGTTGAGAAACAGTTTGCCACTCAGCAAAAGCCTTATCGTAAAGCGGAAAAATGGCTTGTTCTTTCGTCGACGTCGCCAATTCCTTGTATTCCGTCCAACGCTCCTCAGCTTGTTGAAGATTCGTCGTATAATCTTCCTGGAGAATCTTAAACTTATCAGAGTTCACATCGGAGAAAACCATGGATCGTTCGGCAACCAATAACTGCTGGAGGTCGCGATCCACTTCAATCAGATAATCCAAACTCGGTATTTGGACGGCGTACACTCCTTCTAAGATTTTGAAAATATACCTTGTATTTTTATAACCGGTATATCCAATGACTCCAAGCAGCAGGATCATTACCAAGAAACCAATACTTAATTTTTTGTAAATCTTTAAATCCCTAAATCCGAACATGAGAATCTCCTTTTTATAACGTGCTGTCTTTCCCGCCGCTTGGCGCCACTTTCAAGTCAATTTCCAAGCGGCGGTTCAATATGTCCTCCACTTTAATTATTTAAATCCATCCATGTTGATCTCACAGGTGATGGCGCTGATCACTGTTTCTTTTTTTGCAGCCGGATCTACGTCTTTCACAGGTGCGGAGATCTGAACCAAATAAGATTGCGTGCTTTTTTTCGAAGATGTATGATTGGATTGCATAGACGTCTTTACGAATCTGTGATTAAAAATCGAATTGGATACGCATCTGGATGACGTCCGCATCTTGATCGGAAGAGGTCGCGTCGCTGCTTTCCGAATGGACGTAATTCCACATCACTCGCGTATTGGGATTGAGATGCCAGTTCAATCCGAGCGTGTAATCATCCAATTTACCGCCGGTCGCCGTCAGAACAGGCGTATCAGTCAGGTCCATGTAGGAATAGCGAAGTGCGATTTCCCAGGCGCCCCAGCCGCCGTTTTTCAGGCTGAAATTGTTTGCCGGTTTAACGCGCGTCCACATCCCATTCTTGTAGGGACGAGATTCGCCGGTCAGGAAGTAAGATCCCTAGACATAAAACGAATCGTAATTATCCGATCCGGCGCCAACCGCATCGACATTGGTCAGAACATATTCGCTCATGAAATTGAATGGACCGTAATTCAAGCCCAGTTCGGCGCCGATCAGATCGGCGGTTTCCGCGTTGAATGAGCCGGTGTCCACCAGACGATCGCCGCGGCTATAGCCTCCTCGCGAACGAAGGCGCATGAGATCGTCGCTCCATTCTCGATGGCTGAAAGCGGCGCCCAAATGAAGAAGTTTTTCGCCGCCGTCTTCATACCAGGGGAGTCCGCTTACGCGCATGGAAGCATCCCAATCGCCGTTATCGGCGTCGTCTTCCTCCCCATCGCCGAAGTCGTTGGAGGTTTTGAACACGCCGATTTCCCATCGCAATCGATTATCGAGAATATCGTTGTATACCATGAAGCCCGTATTACGGCTGGGAACCAATGCGTTTAAGCTGGCTCGTTCGAGGAAAGTCAAATCGCGATTGAACATCAACTCTTCCATACTGAACGGCTCCTTGAATAAACCGGCGCGGATATTCATGAAGTCCAAAGCGGTATATTCAAGATAGATGTCTTTCCATCGAGCAATGCCGTTTCCCGCCAAATCGTATTGAATTTTGTAATTAAAATCATCAAATAATTTCCCCCCAACTTTCAACCAGATTCTTCGAAAACGAGTTCCATCGGGGAAATCGCCGTTATCGATGCTCCCGGCATACCAATCATTTTGAACCCGGCCGCCTATCTGTACGGAGTTGGCGCCATCGGCGGACTCAAAATTCAAGCCATTTTTCCAGGTTGTTTTCACTTCGTTTGGATTTTCTTTAGTTTCCTGGCTCTTTTGTACCTGTTCGCTTAACGTTTTCTGAGCGGATTCTCTTTTTTCCTCCCGGCTCTCTAATTCAGCCACGCGCTGGAGTAATTCCTTTACGGTTTTTTCTAACTCCAACTCTCTCTGAGAGGGCTCTTGGGCGTAAACAGAGTTTGCAAAGCAAAATCCCAACACTCCTGCAAAAAACAAAGCAATCAACCGGCTTTTCTTCATAACTTGCTCCCTTCTCGAAATAAATAATGAACACATCGCTAAAACATTTTCGCAAGAAGGAGGCCAAAGCATAAAGAATTATTCTAAAAAGTCACTAAATATTACATAAAATCAAACTTTTAACACATACCGATCCGCCATATCCGATTGAGACAGTCTATTTATAAGTATTCAAAAAATATAAAGGAAATTTTCACAAACCCATTTTGATTCTGACATTTCTATACAAAGGATAGAGTGCAATATCGGCACAATAAAAAATTTGTAGTATGGATTACAAGATGTAATCCAAATCAACAAATCTACAAACATCATTACTAGATTATCGAGGAGGGTTAAGGCGACGCTTGCTTCTTTCAGCAAGCCGGATTTGCCCGCTTCGCTGGGCAAACAATAAAAAAGGCTGAACAAACGTCCAGCCTTTTTTTTACTCTTTGCATAATAGAAAAATATCAAACCATACAATCAGACTCATCCGCTTCGGCCGAGCATTATTGCTCGAACGACCGAAGATGAGGCATGATTATCGGCCTTGGGGTACGCCGAAAAATTCGGCGCGGCGATTCAATTTCCAAGAGCTTTCATCATGTCCGGTGGCCAACGGTTTGGATTCGCCCCAGGTTTTGGTGATGATGCGCTCTGCGCTGATTCCGCGTTGGATCAGGTACTGCGCTGTGGACTGAGCGCGCCTTTCGCCGAGAGCGATATTGTATTCTTCCGTTCCCCGTTCGTCGCAGTGTCCCTCGATGAGCAGGAATAAGTCTTGACGCTGGGTGAAGAAACGGGCGATGTTGTCAAGGCATTTTTCCCATTCCGCTTTGATGTCGGATTTGTCGTAATCGAAGTGAATCCGATCGCACATACCGAATTCGCCATTGGGATCCAATTCAGAAAGTGGTATGGGGACGCCGATCTCGGGCCTTTCCTGAGGGACGCCTTCGCCTGTGTCGACAGGAAGACTAACGCCTTTTTCCGCAACGGCATGCGCGCCGTGAGGCTTTTTCGCCGTGGATGCGCATCCCATGGCCAAGCTAAGCGCCAGCAGAAGGATAATTCCGTTCAACGTAGATTTGGTCATTTTGCTCATGAAGCAGAACCTCCCGGTATTCATTTTTTTAATAAATTGTTTTTTTCTTACCTGTTGCTATCCCATTTTTTGTAGGGAAAAACAGTCAATATCAATACTTCTAATACATTACATTATTCGCCATCCAATTGCAAGCAATGTAGCCATTTATGCTCATGAATTTTATTTCGGCGACCAGGCGGGGTTTAAAATTTCCCCATTGAGATAGGTCACCCGGTGAAATTGTTCGCCGGAGGGGAGAATACCGCCGTCCGAGGAAGCGATATAGATCTCGTGTTTGCCGGCCCGGTTTGAGGAAAAGGCGATATATCGTCCATTGGGAGACCAGGTGGGGTTGAGATTTTCGAAGTTGTCGTCGGTGAGCATTTTCAGTTCGGCGCCGTCGGCGCGAATGGTGTAGATGTCCGATTGCTGGCTGTCGAAATAGCCGGAGAAGGCGATGCGGTAATCCCCGGCGATGGGGATGGGGGACCAGAACGGCGATTCGCATTTGCGATTGATGTAAGATATGCGGCGAATATCGGCGCCGTCGATGTTCATGACGTAGATTTGGGGGGATCCAATGCGGTCGGCGACGTAGGCGATTTGTCGGCCGTCGGGGGAGACGTCGGCGGAAAGATCCTTCCAGGTATTTTTGGTGAGCCGTTTGGGGTTTTTGCCGGATCGGGGGATGAGATAGAGTTCGGGATTTCCCAGCGCCGACAGAGAGATGATCAGATTTTGGCCGTCCGGACACCAGCGAGGGGTGTTGTTCGCGCCTTTGAATTGGGCGAGCGTCTGGACAGTGCCTTTAGGGAGGTTTTGGATGAAGCAGTCGGGCCAGTTATTCTTGTAGGAGACGTAGGCTAATTCATTGCCGTCCGGCGACCAATCGGGGAATTGGGTGATGGAGTTGAAGGAAGTAACCTGGCGAAGGCTGTCTTTCCAGCCGTCATAATCGATCAGATAGATTTCTCTGGTTTGTTTGGTGGTATTGTAGTTGACGAAGGCGAAGCGGGTTTCGGTGATGGGTTCGATTTTTCCATCCGTCAGGGTGCGAATAATTTCCGCGGAGGCTTTATGGCCGGCGAGGCGCATATTTTTATAGGAGAAAGGCGGATGAGGCGCTCCCCCGTAGGCGCGGCCTATCGCCCGGTTTCCATTAACGATGTCGTAGACGAGGACATCGAGTTCGAAGAGCCCTTCGCCGCGAGCGACCAAGACGGTTTTTAGGACGTAATCGATCATTTTGTCTTCGATGCGAAATCGCCGCCAATCATCATAGGAAACGGATCCGCTTTCCAGATCTTTGCGATTGATGTAAGCCGCCTGAGGAGTTTCGGGATAGACGTTGAAGGCGTCGGAAAACGTTAAATCGAAGATGAATAAGTCGTTGATTTCTTTGAGAATTTTGTCCTGGTCGGAGAAAGGCTGAGGAGCGCCCGTTTTTAATACGAGGATATTGGGCCGGAAGGGTTCGGCCACGACTTCGATGACAAGGTCATTTTCCTGAGCCGACGCACCAGGAACGATAATTAGAACATTCAAAAAAAATCCGATCAGCGCAGCGATTACTCGATAAAAATAATTCATCCCTCAAGCACCTTTCTCATCCATAGTAGAATTTTGCGGCTCTAAGTCATTCATGTTCATCCAATTAACGAATGAGGCGGCCATGCGTATCGGGCAAATTTATCCGCATCATCCTCTCCGGGTTAACAAAACGATACAGAATCCAACGATTCGAGATTCCAGCGATACTGGCGCTATTATGAACTTTTTCGAAATGAAAGTAAATAACGTTTCGCAGGGGAGGGACGGCGAATTCCTTTGGAAAAGCGCCAAGCGACCGGCGGGGATGAACTTTTTCTCCATGGCGTCAGCCTGATGATAACGATGGAATCCACCTTTTCATTCGATTTTTCATTCGATCGGCTTCCGGAACGGTGCAGTGACGCGGATGCTGTTGGCTTTATATCCATAAGGCAGCGGTTCGACGGGACTGGCCTCGTGGAGGGCGGCCAGCACGGATTCATCCATCATGCGCCATCCGGACGATTGCAGGATTTCGATATTGGAAATGGATCCGTCTCTATAGACGGTAAAGGTGACGACGGTGGAATATTCCTGCCGTTTGGGCGGAGTGCGGGGCTGCCGCCAGGCGCGGGACAATTGCCGGGTGAGAATGGCGCCGTAGCTGGAGAAATTGTAGGCGCTGTCATCCAAGCCTTGGATGCTGAATAGGTTGGTGACCGATTTGACCTGAGACGCGGCGGTTTGGGGCATGGCGCTGAGAGGGATTTTGGTGATTTCCGGAGAGACGGGCGTAGGCGTAGCGACAGATTTGGCAGTCGGGGTGGGAGCGGGCTTTTTCGTAGGCGTTTTGGTGGGCCTTGGCGTTCGCGTCGGCTTGGCAGTCGGCGTTTTAGTAGGTTTGGCTTTACGCGTGGGAGTGGGCGTTTTTAATTTATCTTGAAGTTTCTGGATGGTCTCCTCGGAGACTTTGGGAGTCGGTTTGGCGGTCGGCTGGGGCGTAGGTTCGATTTGAGGGGTGGGGATTTCCTGTTCCTCCTGCATGAGATCGACGAGGATAAATTCGGAGGTTTTTACCGGGATTTTGTAGTTGGCGCGCAGAGAGACGGCGAAAAACAGGAAGAGCCCTACATGAAGGATCATAGAAATAATAAAAGCGGTTCGATCTTTCATGATCTCACTTCGCCTTTAGGGAGTTTTGGGCGCCATGCGAGCGGGCAGGTTGACATCTTGAAATCCGAGTTCTTTGCCGATGGAGAGCACGGCGGCGACGTCTCCCCAGGCGGCTTGTTCGTCCGCTCGAATGAACAGGCCTTCGTCCGGATTCTGCTCATGCAAGGTTTGCAAGTTCGATATCAATTCATCTTCGGTCACTTTATTTCCATTGAGAAGGAAGTCGCCGGCGGCGTTGACTTCGGCGATGATTTTTTCTTTGCCGGTGGTTTCGGCATAGCGCACTTTGGGGATTTTGATGGTCAGGCTGGTCTGGACGAAATTGGAGACCAGGATGAAGACGATCAAGAGGACCATGACGATATCGATCATATTCGTCATATTGACGTCGGCCATAGCTTCGGAGCGATAACGTACTCTACGAAACGCCATGAGATCTCCTTTGCCCTCCCGCTGGTTTTGACGGCGTCGAAGAAGAATGCGTGGAGGGGACTACAATAATTTGACGATCAAAGTGGTTGATTATTTCGCTGGAAAAGCTTTCCAATTGAGTTTCGATGTTGCGAACGGCGCGCAGGATGCCATTGTGAGCGAAGACGGCGGGGATGGCGACGAGCAAACCCGCGACGGTGGTGAGAAGAGCTTCGGAAATGCCGGGCGCGACGGTGGAGAGGCTGGCCGTGTCCATTTGGGCCATTTGCTGGAAGGAGAGGTAGATGCCCCATACGGTTCCCAAAAGGCCGAGGAGGGGTGAGACGCTGGCGATGGTGGCCAGGATGGTCGTGCCGCGCTCCCAGCGTTCTTTTTCCAGTTCGATGGCCCGGTCGAGAGTGCGCTCGAGAGCGGGGACGATCTCGCGATCGGAGACGATGGAATTGTGCGAGCGATCCAGAGTGGCCCACAAGCGCAATTCTTCGTAAGCGGAAACAAACAGGCGCGCCGGGCTGTTGGCGGGGAGAATGCCGGTCTGGGCCAGAGCGACGATATTCCCTTCCAATTCGAGAAAGTGTTGGCGGAAATGTTTGGCTCTTTTGCGTTCGACGCTCAGATCAAAGATTTTTTTGATGATGACGCTCCAGGTGATAATCGAGAGGATAATCAGTACGAGATAGATAAAAAGAGACAAAAACGAACTGCCTGAAACGTCCCGGATGGCGCCGCCAACCTGTCCGGTGGCAATAAGGATGGAAAATGTATCGGTCATTACTCGATGCTACCTCTTTACCCTGATTCACAAAGCAGATGCAAGGCATCCACGTCCATATTGTCGCATGCGATTATTTGGGGATTTTGATCTGCTGCCCCACTCGGATGCGGGAAGGGTTTTCGATCTGGTTCAGTTGTTGAATCGCCGAAACGCTGACGTTGTATTTGTCGGCGATCCCGCTGAGCGTTTCACCGCTTTGAATCATATGCACCTGGCCGGAATCTTCTGCGGCGCCGGCCGTGGGCTTGATTTCAGTGGGGATATTAGCGCCCAACTCCGTAAGGATCTGGCGATAGATTTTGCGATTTTCATCATTCATGGAAGAGAATTGACGCTCCAGATTCCGGATGGAGCGGTCGGAATTCTGCCGGGCGGATTGCAGGTCGGTCAATGCGGACGAGATGCGATCGAGTTCTTGCTGGAGAGCGTTGAGATCCTGCTGGCGCTGAATTTTGACCATCTCTTCCAGATTGAGTTGTTTATCGCTCAAGGCGGAGAAGGTCTCATCGGATAAGGCGCTGAGATGACCGGCGTTTTGTTGAAGAGAGGCGACGTCGCGCTCCACCTTCGAAAGGCGGTTGGAAAGTTGATCGACCAAGGTTTCGAGGTTGGATTGAGCGTAGCGAATGTCGCGAAAGGCGTTGTTGATGGATTGATTGACTTCGCTGACATGAGATACGGTTTTTTCGCTTTCCTGGGAGGTCTGCAGGCGATAATCGGTCAAGCGATTTTCCAGGTTCGATACGGAGAGTTGAAGTTCTTTAATTTCTCGAGAGGAACAGGCGGAGAGAGAGAGCATTGCGAGCAAGGGAAGAAGAAAACGCAAACTCAATCGAATCTTTTTCATAATATTAGAACCTTGTTTCTAATCCGGAACGTAGATATTGCTTGCTATTGTTTTTAAAGATGGTACCATTTCAGACTATACTATAATATACAATGCCATCTTTTTATACAAGAAGCAAATGGGAGCCCTACCACAACCTGGAATCAAGTTGAAATAAACTCGAAAGACAGGAACAACATTTCTGCACGACATCCGGGGTACCTATGACGGACAATCCTAAGCCTTCAGACCACCTCCAGCCCGAAGCGGCGGCGCCAAACGACGAGCCGCCCCGCGACATCGAAGAGAACCAAGAAACGGCGGCAAAAGCGCGATTTCACGATTTTACGTGGGGAGACGGTTTAAGTCTCA
>JAFGTC010000007.1 GCA_016934335.1 Candidatus Omnitrophota bacterium
GCGTGCAGTTCACGCCGACGATTGTTGAAGGGGAAACCATTCATCTCATCGTGGCGCCCGAAGTGAGCGAACTGGATTTCGCCAACAGCGTTCAGACCAGCGCGGTCAGCGTTCCCGCGTTGACGATGCGGCGCGCGAAAACGACCGTGCAGATGGAGTCCGGTCAGACGTTCGCCATCGCTGGCCTGATTCGGGAGCGGCGCAGCAAGACGAACACGAAAGTGCCGGTGATCGGCGATGTACCGCTGCTGGGGAATTTATTCCGCGGGAGCGGGGAAGAGATATCGGAGACCGAGCTGCTGATCATGGTGACGCCTTATATCATTAAACCCCTTCAATCGAACGAGCAAACGATCGTCCCCAAAGATATGCCGACCGTCGATGAACTGTATGAATTCAATTGGAAGAAGGAGCAAGACGAACTGCAGGCGGCCCCTGTCGAAGAAGAGACGCCGATGAAAATGATGGAGATGCAAAAAAACAGCGCCGCGCCAAGCAAGGCCGTCGAGGCTCCCGTCGTAAAAGAGAAAAAGGAAGGCAGCGTAGATAGCAGCGTCAACGGCAGCAAACTGTGGAAGAATCGGTAAGACGACTTGGATGCAATAACCTGTTATTCGGAGTTCGATGCATGAATGAAACGACGGAAAAATTCTCCCCATGATGGGCATGCTGCTGTAAGGCGCTAAATTAGAATCGTGGAGCGTTGGAAATGGTCAGTAATGGAATTGGTGTAGATGACAGCCTGGTGAGACGCGCCGTCCTGTTTGAAATTAAACAGGATCATTTGATGGAGTCGAAGAAGCACATATCTCAATCCAATCTTATCCAGTTGGTGGATGAAACCGACGATGTAGAGAAATTAGTATTTTTATTAAAAAAAAACAATCCGGATATCGTTTTTCTGTCGACGGATAATTTGAATGGAGAGGGAAATGTAACTATCAACAAAATTCGCCGCTACAACAATCAGGTTTGCATCGTAGCCATGGGCACGAAGGACGAAACCCAGGCGGTGCTGCAATATTTCCGCGCCGGAGCGGATGAATATTTGATGAAGCCCATCCAGCGCGACGAGTTGCTGGCGCTGCTGGGGCGCATTTCTTCGAAGCCTCGATATTCGACTCAGAAGAGCGTCTCGTTTGGGAAGACCGTCGCTGTATGGGGCTGCCGGGGGGGGTGCGGAACGACGACCATCGCCGCCAACGCCGCCTACCTGCAGCAGCAGTCGTCGCCGACGATCTTGGTGGATTTTCATATTGAACAGGGGGATTTATCTCTGTTTTTCAACATGCGCAATATGAATTATTCCATCAAGGATTTGTTCGACGCCAACAGCAATTTCGATGAGATCTTAGTGGATAATGTGACGACTCGATACAACAGCGGCCTGTCACTGCTTCTGCAGCCGATCAAGGGGAATCTGCGTAATTTCAATTCCAACAGCGTCGAAAGTCTGTTGACCATATTGAAGCAGAAATACAGGTATGTGTTTTTGGATATAGGGCATCAGGACAAAACCCTCTTAACCGTGATGCCCCACATTGATGAAATCATATTGGTCATCAATCAAAATTTACCCTCGATCCTGATGGGGGCCAAAAAGATTTCCTTGTTGAAAAACTACTGCTTCAACTTGAACGACGTCAAAGTGATCCTGAATCAATACAAGCGCAAGCATCACATTACGCCCAGTAAAATTCAAAAAGTGTTGGGGACGAATCATAAAATCAACTGCGTCCGCGACGATTATTATTATGTCGACATGGCGATGAATCATGGAATGCCCTTGCATGAAATCAAGCGCCGATCCAAAACGAATAAGGACATCATCGACTTCCTGAAACGCTTTTACAGCGATAAGTCGGATCAAGATAAGGAAGTGAAGCTGCTTCCATTCAACGAACAAAACATTTTTTCTCAATATCGCAGCGAGGAGGTAAAGGGTGAGAACCATGATGAATCAATTTGAATCGATGGATATAGACGCCGCCGAATCGAAACTCGAGGAATATAAAGATAAAAAATACAACAAAATCAAGTCGGATGTTCATCATCAGTTGATCGAGGTGATGAACCTGGGCGAGATTAATGAAAATAATATCGATCAAGTCAAAGAGGAAGTGAAGCCGGTCATCAATGAACTGCTCAGCGACCAGAACGTTCCCCTGAGCGGCGCGGAGCGCATGCAGCTGATTGATGAAATCATCAACGAGGTATTCGGGCTGGGACCGCTCGAAACGCTGCTGAAGGATGAAAAAATTTCGGATATTTTAGTCAACAATTTTAAAGATATTTACATTGAAAAATATGGGAAGCTGCAAAAAGTCAATACCCGGTTTCGAGACGACAAGCATCTCATGCAAGTCATCGATCGGATCGTCTCGCGGGTGGGCCGACGGGTGGATGAGAATACGCCGATGGTGGATGCGCGGCTCAAGGACGGCTCCCGCGTCAATGCGATCGTGCCGCCCCTGTCGTTGAACGGCCCTTCGCTGTCGATCCGGCGATTCGGCGTCAATCCCATCACCTTGAGCGACTTGCTGCGGTACGGATCGGTCACGGAGGAATTCATCCTCTTTTTGCGGGCGGCGGTGGCCGCCAAGTTGAACGTTCTGATCTCCGGCGGAACGGGCTCGGGCAAAACCACTCTGCTCAATATCATGAGTTCGTTTATTTCGCCGGATGAACGGATCGTCACCATCGAAGACTCCGCCGAGTTGATCCTGCAGCAGCCGCATTGGGTTCGCTTGGAGACGCGCCCGCCCAACATCGAAGGCAAGGGGCAGGTGACCCAGCGGGAACTGGTCTTTAACGCCCTGCGTATGAGGCCCGACCGCATCATCGTAGGCGAGGTGCGCGGCGGCGAGGCGCTGGACATGCTTCAGGCCATGAACACCGGCCATGAGGGCTCTCTGACTACGGTGCATGCGAACACGCCGCGAGACTCGCTGAGCCGCATCGAGATGATGGTGTCGATGTGCGGCATGGATCTTCCCGTCAAAGTGATACGGCAGCAGGTCGCTTCGGCGATCCATTTGATCATCCAGACGGCGCGGTTGATCGATGGCCGGCGGCGTTTGATCAGCATCTCGGAAATCGTGGGCATGGAGGGGGATATCATCACGATTAATGAAATCTTCAAATTTCAGAGGCGCACGGTCGATTCGGCCGGGAATGTGATCGGCGAATACATCGCTACGGGCGTTCGCCCCAAATGCATGGAGAAGATCGATGCGGCCGGCATTGAACTGCCCATCGATCTCTTCGAGCCTCATGAAATCGAAGTGCAAGGAGCGGTGGCATGAATATTCTTTCGCAAGCCGATCCCCTCGTTCTTGTGACGGCGTCCATTCTCATCTTTTGCGTCAGTATATTTGTCGTGATCTTTCTACTGATACGCGGGCGTAATATACCCGAGCAGCGCCTGGAGACTCTCGAGAGGCATTTGAAAGAAGATCGATACAACAATGCGGCGGGGCGCTCTCTGAAGGATCGGCGGAAAGAAAAGGCGCAGATCATACCCGATGTTTTTAATATCCAGGCGCTGAGCGAGCAGGCGGGGCTTGGGCATAAGAAATTTCTCATATCCAACGCCATCGTGATCGCGCCGGCCGCGCTGTTCATTCTGGGATTTCTTGTCTGGGAAAGCGTTTTGTACGCCTGCATGTTAGGCGTCGCATCCTTTTTTGCCATCTACATGATCATTCTGTATCTGAAAAACAAGCGCCTGCGCGACTTTGAAAATCAATTGCCGCAGGCGTTGGACATCATCTCTCGATCACTGCAGGCGGGGCATCCGTTGATGGCGGCGGTTGAATTGGTCTATCAGGAACTGCCGGATCCGATCTGTACGGAATTCCAGACGATTTATAACGAGCAGAAGATCGGCGTTCCCATGAACGATTCGCTGGTGGCCATGACGGAGAGAGTGCCGCTGCAGGATTTGCGATTTTTTGTCATCTCCGTCTTGATCCATAATCAAGTCGGGGGCAATTTAGGCGAAATCATTGGAAATATATCCAGCGTCATCCGCGAACGCATCAAGTTGCATCGGCAGGTGAAGGCGATCACTGCGTCGGGGCGGTTGTCGGGATGGGTGATGTGCGGGATGCCGCTGCTCATGCTGGTTTTGTTGATGACGTCCAAACCGGGATACATCAATATTCTGCTGCAGGACGAAGTGGGCCTGAAGATGTTGTATGCGGCCATCGTCTTGCAGATCTTGGGGATGTTGTTTATTCGTCGAATCGTCAATATCAAGGTGTGAAATGGATCAGAATGTTGTTTTAACCATTACATTCGTCGCCGGATTTCTATCCATCATGGGCGTTGGATTGGTGATCTCGTTTTTGAATAATCCGGTCGATCGAAATATCAGCAAAATCCGCGATCTTTCCGAGGAGCAGCAGGGAAAGAAATCGTCGTATATCAAAAAAGAAAAATCCAAGAATATACTCTATTCTGTGGGGAAAAAATTCGCGCCCAAAGATTTGGATAAAATATCCTCCACGCGAAAATGGCTGATCAAAGCCGGCTTGTATGATAATTACCATTACTATATTTATTGGGGCGTGAAGATCCTGTTGTTCATTTTCCTGCCCACTCTGCTTTACGCCTATTTGAATTTCATGAATATGCCCATCTCGCAGAACGTGCGCTGGTTTGTCGTTTCCATCATGATTCCCTTGTTTGTCGTCGATTTCTTTATCCTGCTGAAAATCAAGGGGCGGCAGGAAAAGATCTTTTGCGGACTGCCGGACGTTTTGGATTTATTGGTGATATGCATCGAATCGGGGCTGGGATTTCAATCGGCCATCAACAAAGTGTGCGATGAAATTCACTTGACCAACAAAGTGTTGTACACCGAATTGAAAATCACCGTTAATTCCATGCGATTATCCATGTCCAAAGAAACGGCCCTGCATCAACTCGGCGAGCGAACCGGCGTCCAGGATTTGAAATCGTTGGCGGCGGTGATCATTCAATCGGAGAAATTCGGAACGCGTCTGGCCGATGCTCTGCGGGTGCATTCGGAAGATTTGCGCGTCCGCCGACGCCAGCGCGCGGAAGAAATGGCTCAAAAGACGACCGTCAAATTGCTGTTTCCTTTGATTCTTTTCATCATGCCGTGCATATTCGTCGTCGTCGCCGGCCCCGCCATCTTGGGATTGATTAAAGTTTTTGGGTGAAAAAACGCCAATTCAGATAATTTATTGAAGCGAAAAGGAGATGCAAAATGAAGAGATTGATCCTGATTATCCCTTTGATGATTGTTGTGACATGCTGCTCCACGCAAAGCGAATACGCGAAAACAATCAATCACGCGACCATTCATGATTCACCCGTCATTACTGCGATGAATCAACAAATCGATGCGCAACAGTCCGTTCATGAAGTTGGAACCGTTTATTTTGAATATGACAAATCGTTTCTGCAGGAGCAGGAAAAAATCAAATTGACGGAAATATCGAAAATCATCAACGCCAAGCCGGGCCCGGTGGTCGTCGAGGGGCACGCCGATCATCACAACACGGATAAATACAACGTCGATTTAGGCATGAAGAGAGCGGTCACCGTCGCGGATTATCTCAAAAGCTGCGGCGTCTGGGAGGAGCGGATCTATTTGAAGACGTTCGGAGAGACTCGCCCCGCCGGCAACAATTTCATCGTCGACGAAGTGTGGAAGAATCGCCGCGTCTCCATCAAGATGTTCCCCGAAAATGAAAGCGCGGACGGAATTGAAGCGGCCAAGGCGTATCAAAACATGTTCAGTGATAAGAGCCAAGGATCCGGCGGCGGATCGATGTTCATTCCAGTCGTTTCGGGCGTCAAATGATGTTGGGTGATGAGGCGTCGTAATTCCAGAGAAAAAAGGTTTAGAGAAATGTTAGCCAATAACGAGAAAAAAATAGAGGATCATTCGCCCTGCCAGGTGATGAATTTAGATAACATCAAGAAGAGCAATGATGAATCGTCCATTCAAAAAACAACGTATAAATTGCCGCCGTCTCCCAAATCCATCTATGATACCGGTTTGACGTTTTCTTTTATAAGGGATTTGATCTTAAAGCATATTTACCGGTTTGGAACCATTAGCGGTTACGACATCGCCAACAAAATTTCTCTGCCTTTTGTTTTGATTGATGAAGTCTTGAATAACATCATCTCGGATGAATACGCCGAGAAGCGGGGGAGCCGCGGCCTGGGAAACGCGACCGACTTGTTCAGTCTGCTGACCAAGGGCGTCAAAAAAGCGCAGGAACTGCTTGGCATCGACACCTATATTGGACCGGCGCCCGTCCCGTTGGAGCATTACACTGATTACTTCCATGAATATGCCAAATACAAAATCGATGTCAGCAATGAACTGCTGAGAAAAAGTTGGCAGACGATCATCTTGGACGATACCTTGTTTAATCAGGTGGGGCCGGCGATACGATCCAAGTCGTCTCTGTTTTTGTACGGCCCTCCGGGCACGGGGAAATCGGTGCTGGCCAAGTCGATCGGCAAGTACGTCCGCAAAAAGTCTCAGTTCATCGCCATTCCGCACGCATTGTTGATCGGCGGTCAGATCATGCGCTTGTTCGATCCCGTCTATCATGTCCCCGTAAAGGATCAAACCGACGACGGCGGCGAGTCTCACTTTTTACAATTCAACTACGATCGCCGCTGGGTGCGGTGTTACACGCCCATCATCACCGTGGCGGGCGATTTCACCTTGGATATGCTGGAAGCGCGCTACAATGACACGATCAAATATCACGAAGCGCCCATTCACATGAAATCCAATGGCGGCGTATTTGTCATCGACGATTTCGGCCGCCAGAAAGAATCGCCCGAACGGCTCTTGAACCGGTGGATTCTTCCTTTGGAAGAGAGATATGACATCTTGACGCTCCATCACGGCATCAAGTTCCCTGTGCCGTTTGAACAATTTGTGATTTTCGCCACCAATCTCAAGCCTTCCAATCTGCTGGATGAAGCCTTTCTACGGCGCATCCGATACAAAATTCATATCGGGAAAATCACCATCAGCGCTTACAAGCAAATCTTCGAGTATGAATGCGAACTGCGCGATTTGAAAGTCAACGAAACCGATCTCAATACGATTATCGATAAATACTATATTTTGCCAAATAACATGCTTCGGGCCTGCGATCCCAAGGATATCGCCAACCGCATCGTTGACTATTGCGAATATAATAATAAGCCGAAAACCATTACGTATGATATATTGGATAATATCTATCACGAATATTTGAACCACAAAATCAATCTAACGACCAAAAAGGATTTGTGATCGAAAAAAGAAAAACGGAAAATGACTTGAAAATGGCGATATTCTGCACTGCATTGATGCGAATTTTGTTGATGGTGATGGATTATGTTGAAAAAATTTGTAATTTTTTTGATTGGATTTTTTATTGTCGCAAATCAGGCCGATTCTTCAGAAACGCCATTAGTTCTGGATGATATTGTTCCCGTTCCGGCGTCTTCTTTCCCGCTGGCTTCCTACGAAATTTTAGGTGAAAGCCTCATTGTGGACGCTGATCCTGATGAGGCGATTCTGTTGCTCTTCTTTCAACCGACGCCCGTTGAAAAGCATGGGATTCTTCACTTCGATTACGCTTCTTCCTCCAACCAGATTTACTTGGCGAGCGTCATTTTCGATGGGGCTGTCAGTTCCAGCCATGTCGTTTATGACAACGATGCCGTCAAGAACGCGGAAGAAGGCGTTTTTCTTCCGCGATCTTTTTATTTTCAATCCGCGTCCGGCAGCGTTTATCCCGCCGTCCAATTGTACAATTCGGGAGAAAATCCTGCGCGCATCGTGCTGCAAAATCTATCCATGGAGGTCTTGCCGAGCGAGGCGGAATGGAAGCAGGAGAATCTTCAAGCAATCAGCCTGCCGATCGAGCCAAGCTGCACGACGCTGGAAGGATGGAATTTTGACATCCAACAGAACCAAGCTTTGCAGCCCGAACTGCATTTTGACAACAATTTTTATTCGGATGAGGGTTGGCAGTGCTTCCGGCTGCCCGGCTATGAGTATCTCGCCAATTCGTATACGTCGTATCTCAACACGGAATCGGTGGAGGGATATGGGATCGCCAGTTGTTATGTCAAGAGGATTCGCCGCTTGGATGATGACAGTTTCTTTGTGTTGATGGTCACCAATTCGGCGAATGAAGCCAACGCGACGTTTATTCCCGCCAGCGCGATCCCGCAGGATCGATGGATGCGCATTCAAACGGCGGGATCGTTCAAGGCGGGCGCCAACTATGTCGTCATTCAATCCGCGGGCGTTGATTTGCTGGTGGATGATATATACGTTGACATGCTGACCAGTCTGGAAATGGACGACGGATCCGCTCCCGATCCAACAGCGACCGAGACGATTCCCCCGGAACCGACCAGCACGCCGCCGCCTCCCACGCCGACCCATACGGCGACTCTTGCGCCCAGCCCTACGCCGACATTCACGCCGACCTTCACGGATGTTCCGGCGCCCAGCCCTACGGCGACATTTACGACAATCATTGTTCCCATCGATACGCCGACGTCCACGCCGACCGCTACCGCTACGGCAACGACGGCGCCGACGGAAGCGCCGACCGCAACGCCGACGTTCACGCCGATCATTATCCAGGTCAAAACGCCGACGCCGACGCCGACGTATACGGCCACGTCCACGCCCACCGATGCGCCAACGCCGACGCCGACGTTCACGCCGTCGAATACGCCAACGTTGACGCCGACTCCTACGATGACATACACGCCGACGAGCACGCCGACGAACACGCCGACGACTGCACCTGTCGAATCGGTCAATTTAGTGCAGAACGGCGATTTCAGTTCAGTCTCCGCCTGGTCGACGGGCGCCGGTTGGAGCATATCGGGCGGCGCGATCTCCTATGACGGCTCCAGCGGCGGCTGGAGCGAAATGGGGCAGTCCATCGAAGGCGACGTCAATGGGGCCGAGTATTATTTCCGCTATCAGATCGTCAGTTCATCCTCGAATAAAAACAGCCTGCAATTGAGCACGAACAGCAATTTCGGCTTCCATAAAATCGATTCAACAGTCGGGATGCATGAATATACATTTTTCGTGGTGGACAACTCTCTGCCGCTGAGAATCGAAGCCGGCGGAGTCAAAGGGAGTGATACGGTCGCTATTGACAATATCGAAATGGTCAGCGTATCCGCTGGTCCTGTAGAAGACACGCCGACGCCGACTCATACCCCGTCGACGCCGGAGCCGACTTCTACAAATACGCCGACTCCCACGTTTACCTATGCGCCGACGCCGACTTCCGCCGCAAATCCGACGCCGACCGCTACTCCAACCGTTACGCCGACCAGCGCGATTCCCGCCTCCTCGGATTCGGCGGAAGCCGTAAACCGGTTGAATTATCACAGGCAATGGGCGGGGATTCCATTCCTGGCGATTCATGATTCGCTGACGCAATCATCCGAAGCGCACGCCAATTATATGGTGGTCAATAATGAGTTGGGTCACTATGAGACGGAGGGGAAGGCGGGCTTCACGGGAGTGCGTTCATGGGATCGAGCGGCCTATTTTGGATTCCCTTCTTATTATACGGATTCACAGGGGACAAAATATTATTATGTTATGGAGGGAATCGGCCAGTTGATCTACTCAAACTCGCCGTCAGACGCGATTGATGAACAAGTTACTGCGCCCATCCATCGCTTTCCCGTTTTGAATTCTGTCTTAGAATATGCGGGATTTGGCATAAAGGCGGCCATGATGGGATACGCCTATACGGTTAATTACGGTACAGTCGATTCGGCTAATTTCAATAAAGGTTCGATCGTATTCTACCCGGGGGAAGATCAGACGGACGTTCCTGTTCGTTTTGACGGCCATGAAGTTCCCGAACCGTATCCCGGCGCCAGCTATCCGGTCGGCTACGCCGTCACATTATTCTGCCCGCAAAATCAAACCATGTCGGTGAGCAACTATTATCTCAAGCCGGTCGGCGGGGAAAATCTTTCATTGATAGCGTATCTTCCCGACAGCGCATATGCGCAAAGTGTGAATTTAAAGTACATCTTTGCCATGTCAGCGGATGATCCGCTGCAAAAAGGAACGCAGTACGAAGCCCATGTCGAAGCCGTTATAGGAGGCTCCCCATTCAACAAAACATGGCGCTTCACGACGGTGAACTGATCTAACGCCGATTCGTTTCGGCGGATATGCAGGTTGCTGAAACAAACACCCTATTCACAAACGTGAATAGGGTGTTTTCATTAGAAGCCTGTAAATGTTTTTCCGTCTCGCTTCACAACCAGCGAAGTTCGCGCCTCGCCGTATTGGGGATAAAAATGTTGAGCCAGAAAATCGGGGCCTAGAACAATGAATCCCATCGGCGGCAGGAGGGTTTGAGCGAACTGGTAATCGCCGGGGCCGTAGTTGACGATGACTTGCCAATGTTCTCCAAAGCGGGACATTTCCACGGATCGATCCTCCCGGAGAAATTGATGATCGGTCATGGGCTCGGCGGCGACCGCTTCCGCAAAAGGCGAGAGAAATTCGTAAGTATTTTTGATGAAGCGATCCACGGGATGCTTCCCGGCGCCCCATCCATCGTTGATTCGGGCGAAACAGTAATCGGGATCGTTCAGATCGGGTTCTTTCATTTCCCGGCGCCAGTATTGATGGGGTGGGATATTGTACAGGGGCATCTCTCCCAACACCAAATGCTTGAGAATTTTCCGGGCGTCTCCCAAGCCTGCGCGATCGCCTTGATGAGTATACATGGCGACGCAGTCATGAAAAATCAGGGGAAACAGGGGAATTTCTTCGGCGCCGGGATTGGGGAAATCCTTGATGAAATCATGCGTGCTCAAGATCCCTTCAAAATAGTGCGAAACCGGGACGCCGAAGGCGAATCCCGTCTCGGAGCCGTGCACGCCAAACATGCCGGCGGCGTAGCGGCTCAGTTCGCGCTTGAACTGCAGGTCGTCGATGCGAGTCATGCGGTCGCCGGATTGGAAGGATTCATACAAGGGGGCGGCGTAGGTGGTGTCGATGAAATAGGCGTTGGGCGAAAACAACTTTTTGATTTCGGGTAGATTGCGATGCGCCAGCTCCAAGCCGTGGTCGGAGGCGATGAGCCAGGCCTGCCCTCCCGCCCAAACGCCTCCTTTTTTGCAGCGGCCGTCTTTTTCGACGATCAGCATGTCTTCATTCCACGAGGGGGCGTCTTCATACATATCCTGATAATTGTCATGAAGGCCGAAAAGGTAGCCGAACGAACGCACTGTTTCGGAAATCCTGGCGAC
This sequence comes from Candidatus Omnitrophota bacterium, assembly GCA_016934335.1. Classification (GTDB taxonomy): domain Bacteria; phylum Hinthialibacterota; class Hinthialibacteria; order Hinthialibacterales; family Hinthialibacteraceae; genus JAFGTC01. The sequence goes on from JAFGTC010000007.1 coordinate 11,311, forward strand.
TCCTTCGTTTCCACCGATTTCAGGCGCAGCGGGGAGTATGTCGGGATGCTGGTTGTCGTATCCGCGATGGATCCAGCCCGCTAAAACGAACAGCACCTTGTTCAGATTCAGGTCGTCGTGTAAATGCCGCGCCAGTTCGATGCAGTCCTCTTCGGTGTACGAATTCACGACTCGCTCGGCGGCCGCCCCGTCTTGTTCTTGAAAACGGATGCAGACAAACGGCTTGAATTCCGCCGCTCCCGCCAGTTTTTTTACCTCGCGGCTCTTGCGGGCTTTTTGCTCCAGACTCACCAACAATCCGTCTTTCCGGGCCATTTCTCGATAACTTTGCGCTGCATCCACGTAGGAATTTCCTTTGCCTACGCGAAGGAAAAATTCACCGGACGGTTCGGCGCTCTGCAGATCGATGGAAGTTTGTTTGGCGCCGGGAAAATTTTCATCCGTTTGGAGAAGAGATTGAATATTGACGCTGATATCGGGCGAGTTCCACGAAAGAAGCGCATTGGACTGCTCCCGCAGCATCGCCGCCATAGGGATGTGCAAGCCGCCCCATCCGCCATACGTTGAAAAAATTTGTTGAAATTCAAGAGGATGGTTCGCCGGGAAAAACTCGCCGATCAATCGAGGAATGACGGCGCCGCCCCCCAGCGCGTCGGTCGTCCAGAGCAGTCCCGTCCATTCGATATGATGGAGAGTCCAATTTTCTCCCGCTTCCCAGGAAAAGCGTATAACAGGATCGTTTTTTTCGGCGCTGATCTGCAGTTCGACCAATGTCGATTCGCCGATCCGTTTTTGCAGAACGCATTTCTTCTTGGATTGGGAAAGCACGGTCAATTGATTCAAGGGGAAGCGGAAGGCTTCCTGCTTTTCGTTTTCCGCCATGACATAGCCGAGGCTTCCGGCGCCGGGCGCGCTCTGCCAAATGGCTCCAGCGTTAAATTCTTGGATGCAGAAGAGGCCGCTTTTCGGTTCGATTTGAAATGACAGGCTTTGGTTCTCGATCTGCACCGGGGAATTGGCGACGAAGCGCTGAAGCATTAAAATCCGGTCTCGGCGATTGGCTTCTATCCAGGAGATCGATTGGATCGGCTCTCGAGGAGGCGGAGAAACCGTTTTGTCGACTATCAAAACAGTTGGGAGTATCACATCCAGGCTGCGTAAACCGGTGACGGGATTCCAAAGACCGACGCGGATTGCATACGAGCCGTCAGCGATTTCATCGGGAACGGCGACCGAGAGCGGACCGTCGACAATCTCCTGATCTTTCATCCAGAATTTTGTGGAAACCGGCGGGTTGTGATCGAACTGCCAGCGGATCTCGCTTTGTTGGATCGGATCGGTAAAATGGAGGAAGATTTTTTCTTCCATGGATGAAGGGGCGTCCCCGCCGTTGGAGAAAATAAAGCGGCATTGAATGGAGTCGCCCGGGGCCGCTTCGGTGGGGGAGATGACAAACGAGGCCAATGAGGGACGAAATTCCGGTTCCTCGCCGGGCGCCGCGAGTGCGTAATTCATCGAGAAGAGTACAATGCCGGCAAAAATGAAAAAGCGAAACGTTCGATTCATAAAAGAAACACCACCCGTTCAAGTAAGTTGGCGGCAAGACGGCGATGGACGCCGCTTGGGTATTGCCGATTTCAAGATAGTATGTTTTTTAGAAGTTTGACGAAAGTGATTCTGGCATAAATCGAGTTTTTTTGTACCGCGACAATCGATTTTTACGCGGATCCATTTTGCCGCCGACAAGGGAGGATGAGAAAGAATGATAAAATTCGCCAGAAAACGGATCTCTCAAAATGTTCTTCTTTTCATCGGATTCAATCTGTCTTTTTTGTGCGCCGCTCAAGTCTGCTGGGGAGATTCTCAAACGATTCTGGGCCTCGAGCGGCTGATCGAGGAGAAACTTGATCTGATCGAGGGGAAGCGCATCGGCATTATCGGCAACCATACTTCGCTCGATTCCAAGGGAGCGTCTATCGCTGCGCTGCTGCTCGGCGAGAAAGCGAAAGTCACGGCGCTGTTCGGCCCCGAGCATGGTTTTGAGGGGAATCGATCCGATGGAGCGTTGATTGAAAAATCGCTTTTCCAAGGCATCCCTATTTACAGCCTGTACGGCGAATATCGAACGCCCACGCCGTCAATGCTTCAGAACGTCGATGTTCTCATTTATGACATCCAGGATGTCGGAGTGCGGTTTTATACGTATATTTCCAGTATGTTTCATGCGTTGAGCGCGGCCAAACGGCAAGGGATTCCCTTGATCGTGTTGGATCGCCCCAATCCCATCACGGCTCAGCGTGTCCAAGGCCCCATCCTGAATCCCGCTTACGCCAGTTTTGTCGGCGTGATGCCTCTGCCGATCCGCTATGGAATGACGGTCGGCGAGCTCGCCCGCCTGATGAATGAAGAAAGTTACGTGGGATTTTCTCTGCAGGCGGAACTTGTGGTCATCCCCATGAAGCAATATTCCCGGAGCCAGTGGTATGATGAAACCGGCCTCCCCTGGATCGCCCCTTCTCCGAACATGCCTACGCTGGAAACTGCGGCGCTTTATCCGGGGATGTGCCTGTTTGAAGGGACCAATCTTTCCGAAGGAAGAGGCGCCCCGACGCCGTTTCAAACAATCGGCGCGCCGTTCATCGATGCGGAAAAATGGCTCAAGGCTGTTCCCGCCGATGTGCAGAAAGGCGTCCGTCTGCAGCCGACTGTCTTTACCCCCGTCGGCATTCCGGGCAAATCGGAGAATCCGAAATACAAGAATCAGAAATGCTTCGGCCTTCAGTTGGAAGTGACGGATCGAGAAATCATGAAGCCGATTGACCTGTCCGTCGCGCTGCTGTGCGCCGCGCAATCCCTTTATCCGGATCAAATGAGAATAAACCGGGGGATCGACCGCTTATGGGGCGACGAATCTCTCCGGTCCATGATCAAGGCGGGTATGGATTACAATGACATCCTCGTCTCGGCGCAGGAGGGATTGGATCGGTTTCAATCCGTCCGCGCCCGGTACCTTCTTTATCCGTGAGAATCGCATAATGACCATAACAAATGCTGCATCCCAAATTGACATCCGAACAGCGGCGCCGGAGGATTGCCCCGCGATTCATTCGATGATTTGTGAACTGGCGGAGTATGAGAATCTGCGGGACGCCGTTCAATCGACTCCGGCGGATTTATCCGACGCTCTCTTCGGCGAGAACGCCTGCGCGGAGGCGATTCTGGCGTTTTATGAAAATCAGCCGATCGGCTTCGCTCTCTTTTTCACGACTTTCTCCACCTTTGTCGGCCGCCCCGGCATTTATCTCGAGGATCTCTACGTCAAACCCGCGCATCGGGGAAAAGGCGTGGGCAAATCGCTGCTGGGTGAAATCGCTCGGATCGCCCGGGAGCGCAAATGCGGGCGGTTGGAGTGGGCCGTGTTGAATTGGAACGAACCGGCCATTCGTTTTTATCAAAGCATCGGCGCCAAGCCGCTGAGCGAATGGACCGTCAATCGTTTGGACGGCGGCGGTCTGTCGCGGCTGGCTTCGGGAGGGAAGGCGGAAACATGAGCCCAGAAGTTTTTCATCAGGAGTTATTCCAAGTCGACGCCTTTACCGACAAGCCGTTTCATGGGAATCCGGCCGCCGTTTGCGTTCTTTCCGAACCGCGCGAAGAGGCCTGGATGCAGAACGTCGCGATGGAGATGAATCTCTCTGAAACCGCGTTTATTATCCCGCGCCAGGATGGATTTACGCTTCGTTGGTTTACGCCTGCATGCGAGGTGGATCTTTGCGGGCATGCCACGCTGGCCGGCGCTCATATTCTCTGGGAGACCGGCCGGCTGCCTCAGGAGCGGGAAGCTCGTTTTTACGCGAAAAGCGGTATTTTGACGGCCAAGCGAAGCGAAGAGGGGATTGAAATGGACTTCCCCGCCGAACCGGCGGCGCCCGCCGATTGCCCGCTTGTTCTCGCTGAAGCGTTGGGATTTTCTTCCGGCGAAATCGAGTGTTTCAAGAATCGCATGGATTATCTCCTTGCCCTTGAGTCGGAAGAAGCGCTTCGCCGCCTGCAGCCGGATTTTACCCGGCTGGCTCAAGTCGATATGCGGGGCGTCATCGCCACAAGCCCTTCCTCCGCCGTCGAGTACGATTTCGTCTCGCGCTTTTTCGCGCCGGGGGTGGGAGTGAATGAGGATCCTGTGACCGGCTCCGCCCATTGCTGCCTGGCGCCGTTTTGGGGCGAACGGTTCAGGAAAGATTCCCTGACCGGTTATCAAGCGTCGAAGCGGGGCGGGGCGGTGCGCGTTCAATGCAAGGGGGATCGCGTTCTTGTAACGGGCCGGGCTGTGACGGTTATGCGGATCAGGCTGAACGATAACTTGGGATAGAATCGGTTGGAGGATGCGTCAGAACATCATCGCATCGATCCATTTTTTTTGATCGGCGTCCCATCGCAGGCTGAGGCCGTCCCGGCCGAGAAACACCTGGCCCGGATATCGCCTGGAAATCTGGGCGCGAATTTCTCCTTCCGGCTTGCGCTCCATATCCGGGTAAAAATGCACCAGCATGAGGCATTCGGGATGGATGGCTTCCGCGATTTCCGCCGCTTGTCCGAGGTGTAAGTGGTAGGGCGTTTCTAAATCCACGAAGCTGCATTCGAGTACCAATAAATCAGCATCCTTCCAATCTGCGATCAAGTCTTCCCGGTATCCCGTATCGCTGGTGAAAACAATTCGCTTCCCAGACGGCGTCAAGACGAAGACGCCGCAGGAGCCGTCGATGTGATGATTTTTCTTGGGGATGACGGAAAATTCTCCGATTGAAATCGGCTTTTCGTATTCAATGGGATGAATTTCATAGACGCTGTCGAATCGGCCTTCCAAGCGGATATTTTCCATCATGCGGCGGATGGAGGTTAACGTTTCTTCTGTCGCATATAAAGATACGCGCTGCTGAGGGGTGAACTGAGGCGTGAACATCCAGGAAACATAAAGCCGGCTCAAATCGAAGCAATGATCCGGATGGCAATGCGTAATCAAAAGATTCTGGATGGAATTGACGGCCCGTTCAATCGAGCCTTCTCGCAAGCACCGGCGGTACAAGGCGCCGTGCCCCAGATCAATTTGCAAATGAGTATGGCCGTCGGCGATCTCATAGCTGGTTTGCGTCGATCGCGAGGAAGAAGGCGAACCGCAGCCGTATACGCGCCATTCCACCATCGTTCGCTCCTAGTGAGGGAGTTTTTATGCGCTGCTGAGTATACTTGATTTCAATCGAATCCATAAGAGCGCTTTATCCTGGTTCTTGACTTGGCCGCTTTTCAGTTGCATGTTGAATTGATGTACATTCATAGCATGCAGCAATCTGATTGAAAAGACGGATCGATGCGATATAGTGAAATAGTCAATAGGTGATTGGGATCGAATCCTTCCTGGTAATTGTTCATGGATTCGAATGTCGGCTGGATGAGTGATTCCGGATTTTTTTGCATATGGTAGAGTATATTTCAATGAAGATTCGCGCTGTTGCCGTCATTGTCTTTTTCTTCGCGCCTTTTTCAGCGTTCGCTCAATCTGAAGCCAAGATCGCCGGATTATGCCGGTGCGCCACATCCTTGACAAAACTGACCAGCGACGTCTTGAAAATGAACTGGGCCGTCGAAGAAGGAGAAACGGCGTTGAGCGCCATGCAGCGCTGTGCTCCTTTCGCTATGCGCGAGGGAAAATTGCAGAGCATCGTCGGCGCGTCGGGAGCGTCCGATGATCTCATCAACGCCTGCATGGACGCCGGCCTGACCGTCCATGGCGTTCACTCGGCGGGAAATCTTCATCAAATAGTCGTTCGCTGCGAGGATCCCGTGCAATTGATTTTGCTTGCCGAGCATCCCGATGTTTTAGGAATAACAACGGCGCCTTACGCTCTCTCCATGGTAGGTTCAATCGAAAATGAAGCGGATTTGACTATCCAGGCGAAAGAGGCGAGAGAAGTCTTCGGCGTCGACGGCTCGGGAGTGCGCATCGGCGTATTAAGCGACAGCATCGCGGATCAATCGGAAAGCGGGCGGATTTTCGACGATTTTTTTCTGGGCGCCCCGTCGCAGCTCAAGTTGGAACTGCCCAAAAAAATTCGCGTGTTGGATCTGGGCGATGGAACGGGTAATGACGAAGCGGCGGCCATGATGGAATTGATGCACGATCTTGCGCCGGGCGCTGATTTTTCCTTTGCCGCCGTCCGCTATGATTATGCCGCCTTCGCTCCTAATATTCGAAAACTTTGGACCGATCCCGGATACGAATGCGACATCCTGGTGGATGACATCAGTTTCCTCAAGGAGCCGATCTACCAGCATGGCCCCATCGCCGCCGCCGCCATGGAGGCCGCGGCGAACGGCGTCCCCTATTTTTCCGCGGCGGGCAATTTCAATAACAATGCGCACGAACGTCCTTACGTGGACGCCAGCCCCGAGGACGATGATTCGTATCCGCCCGGCGGCGAGGATTTTCATGATTTCGGCGCCGCTTACGGTCTGGCTTCCGACACGCACTTGTCGCTTCATCTGCCGCGCTATTCGACCGTCATTCTGTCGCTTCACTGGGACGAACCGTATGGCGGCGTGTTAGCCGAGGGAAAAGGAGCCGAGTCGGATCTGGATCTGTATCTTGTTTCCGACGAGACGACGCCGCTTCGCAACGGCGCCGGCGGCAACATTCTCGCATCCAGCGTCGACTTCCAGGGAAGCGAGGGAAATCCCGGCGGAGAGCCCGTCGAATTTCTTTATTACGTCAACACGGACGCCGATCGCGATGTTCATGTCGTGATCGACCATCAGGGCGGGCGGCGGCCTGAACGACTGCATCTGTATGTAGTTTTTGAAGAGATCAATGGAAATCACTTGATCGATCGGCGTCTTGTTCAGGATCGTACGCTTATCGGCCACATGGCTGCACCGGCGGTGATTTCCGTCGCGGCGGCGCATTATCGGGAGATCGATCGCAATGGGGAATATACAGAGCCCATCGAGCAAATGAATGTTACGGACTATTCCGCATTGGGGGGAGAACTGCCTATTCTGTTTTCCGACGACGGCTTGACCCGCTACGAAACGCCAATCGTTGTTTTCAAGCCGGACGTCACAGGGCCGGACAATACAAGCACCAGCGTTGCGGGCTTTGAATCCTTCAGCGGCACGTCGGCGGCGGCGTCCAACGTCGCGGCTGTCGCCGCTCTCATGCTGCAGTACGATCCAACTCTTGATCCGAATAACCTGCTAAAAAGCATGCAGTTGCATTCCATCGATTTGTGCGAAGAAGGGCCGGACTATCGCTCGGGCGCAGGATTGGTGAATGCCTTTCGCGCTTTGTCCTCGCTCAACCCTTCGCGGATTTCCTTTTGGGAACGGTACTGAAATCCGGCATTCTCTGTTTAGGACTGCTAATTCTCTTTGGTGAAGAATCCACTGAACAAGTTGCTGAAATATTGGATCGCATTTTGGTTGCGCTTTCTGAACTGCAATGTTTTCAGATCTTCTGCTGCGACCATTCGGCATGAAAACGAGAAATCCAGAGTCTGATTTTGAATTTTGAAAAGCAGTCGGTTTTTGCCTTTTTTCAGATTGACTTCGCAAAAGACTTCGTCGATTTCCAAGGGCCGCCCTTCATAGAACGAGTACAATACCTCGCCGTTGCACCAGACTTTGACGCCGTCGTCGCTGCCCAGCGAGAGAATCATGGGCTTCTCTTCAGTCATATTGATCTGTGCGTATGCGTAGACGACGACATCCTCGCAAGGATTGAACGACCGTCGCAGATCGATAAAATCGTGAATCTGATTCAGAGGCCGCCATTCGTAGGCGTTATCCGAAAACGTATGCGACAATCCGGGCTTCGGCGCGATCTCGGCTTCGCCGCCATGCTCTCTCAGGTAATCGAAATCGAGCGCCGCTTGATAGACGGCGTCGCTGAACGTATCCAATCCCTTGTCGTTCGTCGCCCGCACGAGTTCAGCCTCCGGCGTGGCGGCCAGGATGGGAAACGGGCCGCAAACCAGCCAATTTTTTACAAAATCCATGCTGGGCGGATCCGTATAAACGAATTTGATCGGTTCACTGGCGAAACTTGGGATGTGGATACAAAAAAGGAGAAACCAACTGGTTAAAAAGAACTTGCGGCTTTTTGATCCAAACATGAAAAACTCCTCAAAAAAACGTTCCTTCCTTATTATACGATGGAGAACCGGAAAAATTTTAATGGATGCCAATTAGAATGTTATGCCAATAGAATAGATTGTAAAATGAATACCGGGTTATCGAAATTGGTTTCTCTGCCCCGGGAGTTCCATTGACATCAAGGCGCAAACGCTTCATACCATAAGGGGATGAAATGCATCATGATTTACATGAATTGATTTTTACATAGAAACAGGGAAGGGAAGACGCATGAATCGAGCCTTTACCTTGATCGAACTGCTTATCGTCGTCGCGATCATCGGGATACTGGCGGCGATCGCCGTCCCCAATTTTCTGAATGCGCAGATTCGCGCCAAAGTCGCCCGGGCGCAGAGCGATTTACGAAATTTGGAAGTGGCGGCCCAGAATTATATGATCGACCAAAACAATTTTCCCTGGCCGATATTGGGCGGCAACACCATCAATGTCGTGCATGAATTGACCACGCCGGTGGCTTATACGTCCACCGTGGATTTGGAAGATCCCTTCGCGCCGAAGAAGATGTTGGAATACATGCGCGCCAGCGGCCAGAGCGTCTTTGACAGTTATGTATATGTGCATTATCGGGGGCGCTGGGGAACGGGCGAATGCGCCGTCCGCTATGGAGTTCCGCTCGCCGAATGCCCCTTGGGCTTCGGCATGAAGTCGTTGGGGCCGGATGGAGAAAATTCGGGAGGCGTTCACTGGCCTCTGGAGACCAAATTCAAGAATGGCGAAGTCACCCCGGGCAATGCTTTCATCCGGCCGGGAATGCATACCAACGATCGCTTATACGCCCCCTCGAACGGCCTGCACAGCATCGGCGACATCATTCGATTCGGCGGCGAAGTCGCGGGGATCGGAGGCGGATGAGATATTCATCATTACAGGAAATAGAATCGGCATGTTGAATTGAGACGCGAAATAAATTCTTGAATCGTGAATAAAACTGATTTTCATCGAAGAGAGGATGTTGAATATGGTTACTGCCATGAACCGACGGAGTTTGTTGAAGACGTCCGCGGCGGCGTTGTGCCTCCCCGCTATGAGCGCCGCCGCCGAAACGGCGGAGGATGCGCGGCCGCTGCGCATCGGCATCATGACGTACACGCTGGGGAAGGATTGGGATGTCGATGCGCTCATTCAAAACTGCCTTGAAGCGAAATGGGAGCACGTTGAACTGCGGACGACCCACGCCCACGGCGTCGAGGTGAGTTTATCTAAAAGCGAGCGCCGCGAAATCCGCAAAAAATTCGAGGACGCCGGCCTGGCGTTGAGTCTGGCCAGCGCCTTCGCCTACCATTGGGACGATCCGCAAAAGGTCAAAGAACATATTGAAGGAACGAAAGAGTATACCCTGCTGGCGCATGACATCGGCGCTCGCGGCATTCGCGTTTTTCCCAACGCCATTCTGGTGGATCAAGGCGTTCCCGAAGAGAAGACGCTGGAGCAGATCGGAAAAGCGGCTGCGGAAGCGGCGCGCTTCGCCGGCGGCTATGGCGTCGAAATACGAATCAGCAATCATGGCAATGGCACGAATCGCATTACGCGGATCAAAAAAATTCTCGATTACGCCGACTGCGACGATTTGTATGTGAATTGGAATTGCGACCGCACCGACGTAGAAGAGCCGGGATTCGAAGCGAATTTCAAACTTGTCAAAGACCGGATTCGCAACATCCACATGCATGAACTGTGGAACGAGAACTATCCCTACCGGCAGTTGTTCGAGTTATTGAGAAAAGCTGGATATCAAGGGTATTGCGACGCGGAAGTCGGCCAGAGCTGCGAGCCGGTGAAATTCATGACGTATTACCGCGCCCTGTTCCTGGCGCTGCAGAACGCGATTTGAACAATCCTAAGGAGGCATGAGATGAAACGGAGATCATTCTTGAAGCGATCGCTGGGAGCGGGCGTCATGCTGTCGCTTCCATCCTCCCCGATCCTGGGTGCGAACGACGCCATTCGCATCGGCGTCATCGGCATCGGTTCGTTTGTGAAAATCGGCGGGAGAGGCCGCGGCGACGTCAACGATTTTCGCGACATTTCCGGCGTGCGCGTCGCCGCCTTGTGCGACTGCGATTCATACAATTTAAATTATGAACTTGAACAGTTCAAAGAGCGTCAGGAAAAAGTCAAAGGATACGCCGATTTCCGCGATCTGCTGAACGATCCGGAGATTGACGCCGTCTCGATCACCACGCCGAATCACTGGCATTCGTTGATGACCATAATGGCCTGCCAGGCGGGCAAGGATGTTTTTGTGCAGAAGCCGTCGTCGCATAACATCTTTGAAGGTAGGAAGATGGTCGAAGCCATGCGCAAATACAACCGCATCGTTCAGGCGACGCACGGCCCGCGCAACAGCGGTGAAACTGAAGAGGCCTATGAATACGTCTGGAGCGGCCAACTGGGGAAAATGCTGTGCGTGTACGGACTCAACTACCGGCCGCGGATAAGCATCGGGAAAGTGTCCGGCCCGCAGCCCGTCCCCGAAACCTGCGACTACGATTTATGGTGCGGCCCCGCTCCCAAGAAGCCGCTCATGCGTAAATATCTCCATTACGACTGGCATTGGATTTGGGATACGGGCAACGGCGATTTGGGCAACATGGGCATCCACGCCATGGATGGATGCCGCTGGGCCGTTAATCAGGATCAACTCCCCAAGCATGTCGCCAGCATCGGCGGGCGTCTGGGCTATGACGACGACGGTGAAACGCCCAACACCCTGATCACCCTGCTGGATTACGAACCGGCCCCCATTATTTTCGAAGTGCGCGGGCTGCCGAAAGACGCCTCGTTCCATGACGTGAATTGGGAGAGGAACGCGGGGAAGACCATGGATGAATATCATGGGCTGCGCATCGGAACGATCGTGATATGCGAGGGCGGCTATATTCAAAACGACGCCGCCTATGACAACGATGGGAAATTGATTCAGAAATTCACCCGCCAGCGCGTCAGCACAAAACAGAATTTCATCGATGCGATAAGGAAGCATCAGCCGGATCTGCTTTTCACCGATGCGCTGCAGGGCCACTTGTCGTGCGGATTGGTGCACATGGCCAATATCGCTTACCGCGTCGGCCGCGGCAGGCCGCCGGAGGAGATCAAGGATCGGATTTCCGGCGAAAAAGAATTGAGCGATTCGTTCGATCGCCTCATGCAGCATCTGGCCAAGAACAAAATCGACCTGGCGAAAGAGCCGCTCATCGCCGGACCGATGTTAACCATGGATCAAAAGACAGAGCGATTCACCGGCGCTTTCAGCGAGGAAGCGAATCGGCATGTTTCCCGCGAATATCGCGAACCGTTCGTCGTGCCCGAAAACGTCTGATCGGCGAACGCGGCTGTTGGATCTTTTTCAGTCTTGTTTCGGCGGCGGCTCAGGCCATTGATGATCAACCGGCTTCAGGCCGGTCTTATGTCTATGGAAGCCGATGGGATTGGGATTGTATGCGCCCACAATATCCACCTTGGATGCGGCGGGCGTTATATTTTCGACTCCCAGCAGCCAATAGCAGGCGTTGACTAATAACCGCCGGAATCCCTCGCTGTGAAAATCGTCTCCGTGGCCCATGGTCGTTGTGAAGACGTACGATTCGCGGTCCGGCGCGCCGCGATGCTTTTTGAGCCAGGCGACCGGCGTGAGATTCTTTTCCGGATTGGGCGGATCGTCCGGATTCATGCCGCTGAGAACCTGCCCCATGATGAGCGGCGTGCACTCTCCTTCGAGCGTCGTCAAGCCGTAGACGTCCGACGGCCCCCAAATATCCCGGCAGCCCTGCACGATGGGATGGTTCTCCATGCCCGCTGCGATGAGTCCGCGGGTGCTTTCCTCCTGATGCTTCCCATAATGCTTGATCCAGGTCTCGCCCAGCACCTGCCGGCCGAATCCGCCGTAAAAATCGTCGCCTTTGTAGGTATAGTCATATTTGGCGTAGGGCTGATCTTGATAACGGTTGAATTTGAAGGCCGCGACGCTCGGGCGGACGCCGATGATCGGCTTCCCTGAGTGGATATAATCGATGATGTGTTGCATCTGCTCGGGAGGCAGATCGCGGAAGCGGATGAAGATCACCATCAGGTCGGCCGATTGGAGCAGATGCAGGCCGGGGATGTTGTCGTTTTGATAGGGATCGATCGTTCCGTCTTCTTTATTAATGGCGAAGAGCACCGTGCAGTCGAACCCGTGATGAACCGACAGGATTTTCGCCATTTGCGGCATCGATTCTTCCGAGCGATATTCTTCATCGCCGGTCACGAAGACGATATTCTTGCCCGCGCCGGGGCCGTCTCCGCCTCGATAGACCGCCCATTCCTTCCCGGCGGCGGTGAATTGCGAAGCGAGGAAGAAGGCCCCGGCTAAGAGCAGGAGCCTTCTACCCTGTTTTCGTATCGTGCAGTTCATGCGACAAACTCTTTGCTTGACTTTCGTGTTACACTTCCAGTTTCCATGGCTTCCGATAGGGCCGGCGCAGCCAGGAATTGAGCTCCGGATGATTGGTGATCGTTTCGTTGTCACCGTCCCAGACCAGCCGTTCGCCGGAGCGGAAGGCGATGCTTCCAAGATGGCAGATGTTGGAGGCTTTATGGCAGACTTCCACATCGCAGACGCAGCGCTCCCGCGTCTTCAACTTCGTCAGAAAATCGGAGATGTGGCGCTGGTTCATTTCATTATGGTCGACTGTTTTATTGATGGCCGGCGTTCCCTGCCCGAAGGGCTCTTTTTCCGGCCAGACGATCAGGCGGTCGCGGTCGAGGAACAAGGTTCCCTTGGTTCCATAAAATTCAATGCCGTAGCCGTCCCAGGTCGGCATTTCAGGCTCATGGGCGGGATTGAACGCATTGCCGGAGCGAACCGAAAACTGAACGATGCAGTCTTTGAATCCAAAATTCGTGTCGAGCGTGTCGGGCGTTTCGCTGCAATCCGTAAAGAAGAATTTGCCTCCTTCCGCAGAAATCGAGAGAGGATCGCTCTGCTGGAGGGCCCACAGAACGATGTCCAGTTGGTGAACGCCCCAATCCGTCATCCAGCCGCCGTCCGTATCCCAGAACCATCGGAACCCGCCGTGGCAGCGCTGCGGGAAATAGGGCCGCTTGGGCAGCGGCCCCAGCCAGAAGTCCCAATCCAGATGTTCCGGCGGATCGGTAATCACCGCTTTTCCCATGCCTTTGGGATCATTATTGCGAAGGCTCCAACTTTTCGCTTTTTGGACATGGCCGATATAGCCTTCATGGATCAATTGAACGCCTTCCTGAAAATTGACGGCGGAATGCGACTGCGTTCCACACTGCACGACTCGATCGTATTGGCGGGCGGCTTTGACCATCTGCTGCCCTTCCCAGATCGTCACGGCCAAGGCTTTCTCGCAGTAGATGTCCAAGCCCGCTTTGCAGGCGTCGACAAACGGGATGGCGTGCCAGTGGGGAGGAGTGGCGACGATGACGGCGTCCAATCCTTTGTGCTCCAGAAGGTTCCGGTAATCCTTGTAGGCGGCGGATTCTTCGACGCCGGCGATATCCCGGCCCTGCTCCAGCCGCTGGCGGTCGACGTCGCACACGGCGAGAAAATTCGCTTCGAGTTTCATGAATTCCCGAATCAGCCCCATGCCCCGCCCGCTGCAGCCGATCAATGCGACATTGACTTTCTCATTGGCGCCCAGCACATTGACGGCGGGCGCCGATGCGAGCAGAAACGAGGCGCCCGCTGCGGATCGATTGAATTGTCTTCGAGTCAGTTTTTTGGTCATGATACCACGCTCTCCTGCATAAAATGGCAATGATTCAATATAACATATCCTATGCGAAATTGGATATCCCGCTGGCGGTTTCGGGATTAGCATGAATAATGAAGGATTAATGGATTCGTTGAATTGAATCGAAAAATTCGGATTGGAGGATTTGTCCATGAAGCGTTATGGAATGGTGATCGGCGTCAAAGAAGAGAAAATCGATGAATACAAAAAAATGCATGAGTCCGCCTGGCTGAGCGTACTGGAAATGATATCGGAATGCCATATTCATAATTACTCCATCTATTTGCAGAAATTGGACGATGGAAAGTATTACTTATTCAGCTATTTCGAGTATACCGGCGATGATTTTGAAAGCGATATGGCGAAGATGGCCTCCGATCCCATCACCCAGGAATGGTGGTCCTACTGCAAGCCGTGCCAGATTCCTCTTTCAAATTGTAAAAATGGAGAATGGTGGAGCGAGATGGAAGAGGTCTTTCATTACGATTGATCGGTTTTCTCCCGCTGTGTGAAATCCGTGCATCGTCTGCATGATAAAGCCGATTCTTCGCCGGAACGACGCCGATTCATGCCTGAAATTAAATAGCAAAATCGATGCACCTTTAATAAATGTTGAAATTGTGGAAAATGACCCTTGGAAGATTTTTTCAATTTATAAGGGGAATTTGAGAAATGAGAAGAAATGGTAAGAAGGGATTTACTTTGATTGAATTGTTAATTGTCGTCGCCATCATCGGCATCCTGGCGGCGATTGCCGTTCCCAATTTTTTGAATGCGCAGCTGCGGGCCAAGATATCCCGCTGCAAGGCGGATCTCAAAGCCATCGCCATGGGAGCGGAGCAGTATTTTTTAGATCGCAACGCCTACCCGCCCAGCCATCGGATTTGGATGCTTACTACTCCCACGCCCTATTTGGCCAGCATTCCCAAAGATGTTTTTCCGCCGACCCATGAAGGCAATAGTCAGCAGCCGGAATCCTATGCGCAGTGGACCTGGTATCGCTATATGTCCTTGCCAAATACCGATCAAGGATACGGCACGGCTCTTTGCGCGGATTATTGGGCTTATTTCGATCCGTACGCTTTGCGCAGCGAAGCGTTGAGCATAGCCAGTCAGAAGGCGTGCCCCTGCCGCTGGTATACAAAATCTTTCGGGCCGAACGCCGGTTCGACGGGATTATGCGGAACCAACGGAGACGACTGCACGTTTCGCTACGATCCATCCAATGGCTTAAAAAGCATCGGCGACATCGCCGTTTTCGGGCCCGGAGGACGAGTCGAATAAAGGCGGGGATGCAGGCTCGGTAATCACCTAAATCAAAAAAACAGAATGCTGTGAATTGTGCGGCAAGGGGCGGCTGATGCGGCGGCCCCTTGCCTGCATATTCGTTTTCCATAATGCACTATTCAATCGTAAAGAAACGGGAACTGAACACCGATTCCTTCTCCGGCGTCGCCAATTCCGCAATGAGATCGTAGGCGCCTTTTTCTCGGGGCAGAGAGATCGTGTATTCGAGACGATTTTTGCCGAGGCCTTCAACCGAACAAACCTGCGATTGTTCGGATGCAATTGCGCCGTTTTGTTCGACCCGCAGGCGCACCAATCCCTTCCAATCCGAATCCAAATCGTTGATCACATCCACGGGAACGGAAAGAGTTTCTCCCGGGGAAAATCGATCGTTCCAGACGTCGATCATCAAGCCGACCGGCGCGAACGCATCGCGCACGTATTTCCAAAAATTCGGCTCGAATTGAAGATGGGCGACGTCGATAAAGTGATCGCTGGTGGCCCCCGCCGTCGGGCGCTCCGTCCCGCCGGGCCTCGAATAGGCCAGGCCGCAGAAGTGCATCACCGCCGCGCATTTCCTCTTCGCCCGCCAGAATTCGGACAGCGCGGCCAGATAGCGGGCGTAGCGCTCGCGCCGCTGTTCAACCGTCGAATTCTCGCCTAGCAGGTTGCGATACACTTCATTCGTCAACGTGGTGGGAAATCCATCCCGGTCGAGCCATAACCAGGCGTATTCATTAATGATGAGCGGATTCTTGAATTCTTTTTGCACGGATTGCACTCGCGGAGCGCCGTCGTGATCCTTGAGCGTCTCGATTTGAAACGGCTTCTTTTGAAACAGGTCTGATGAGAAGAAATAGGGATGCGTTTCAATCGTGTCGGTCTCCGCTTGCGGTGCGGCCCATCCGTTATCCCACGGCCGGTTGGATAGATCCAGCCCGCGCACTTCCATCAGGGCTTTGCCGGTCTCTTCCGTCCGGGATTCGTTCTGGGCGTCCCACAAAACTACGCAGGGATGATTCCAGCGCTCTCGCATCCATTCTTCATACTCGGCGGCGATGGCGTCGGCTTTCAGTTCTTTCGGCCATTCGCTCAGCGACCAGATGGGGAATTCATCCTGGATCAGAATCCCCAGCTCATCGGCGATGTCATACCAGAATTCCGGCGGGAAGCCGATGCAGTAGCGGATGCAATTCCAGTGCATGCTTCGAAACTTCTCGTGCAGACTGCGCACCCACTCTTTGTTCCAGGGCAGGCGGCCGCGTTCGGCGTCTTCAAAAAATCGATAGATGCACACATTCGTGCCGCGCATAAAGTACGGCTTGCCGTTTAATATCGCGCGGCCGGTCTCGGCGTCGAATCCAAACGAGCGCATCGCGAATCGAGTGGACAGCGAATCGGCGGACGTGCTCAATTCGAGTTTGTATAAGAAGGGATTCTCAGGCGACCATAACTGGCAGTCTGGAATCGGGACGCGAAAGTCCGCAATATGAACTTCGTTCGCGGAAAAATCCATCGCTTCCGTTTCCCCCTCTGCGACAATCCTGCCGGAGGAAGATTCGCGGATGCAATAGGCCAGGCGCTGATTTTCTCGATCTTGATTGCTTTCGACTTCCGCCTGAATGCGCACCGTCTGCGCATCGATGTCCGGCGCAGTCTGAATATTGACGATTCGCGGCGAGCCGGTCAGTATCAATTCGACATCGTCGTAGATGCCGGGAATGTATTTGTATTTTTCAAAATCCCATCCGTTGGGGATGGATTTGGGAACCGAGGTTAAATGCGCTCCGACGCGGACGACCAGTTCGTTGACTGCGCCGCTGCCTTGGATATAGGGTGTGAGATCGAAATAGCCGGGCGTGAAGCAGGGCAGGTGATCGCCGACCCAATGGCCGTTTAAAAACACTTTCGTTCCAAACTTCGCTTTGTGAATTTTCAGCAGGGCCGAGTCGGGGACGCCGCCTTCAATCGTGAAGGTTCGCTGATACCAGAACGCTTCGCGCCGGTCGCTTTCGATTCCCACTTCGAAAAAGTCGGGCGAACTCAGATCGACCAGTCCCGGAACCGGAACTTTATATGTAAAGGCTTCCGGGGCGGCGTCCATGCTTCCTTCCGCTATATTCCACGTACCATTCAGATTCACCACGATCCGCTTGGCTTCGTCATTAGCGGCCGCCTGCGATGCGGCTATAACCAAGAAAAGCAGCGGCAGGCATTTCCCGAAATAAAATTTTCCATATTTTCCAACCATTTCACGTTTCTCCCTCTTGCATGTTTTTAAGCATTATCGATGATCGTCCTTCAATAGGAAGAGTCCTCGAGATCTCGCCAGGCGCAAATGGATGGATCACATGGCGGGCGGGATTTACCGGACAAGACCGTTTATTTTTTCACCGTACGGGATTTTTGGAGAGCCAGGAAAGTTTGAGGAATTCTGCCGTGCGCTCTTCGCCGGGATTTTCTCCCGCCGGGCTGCCGGAGTGGAATCAATATACGGCATGCGCGTTGAGTCGCCGGCTTCGCTTCGATCTTCTTGGCGGAACTTGTCAATAACTTGAATCGCGGCGGAGCGGCGCGCTGGATGGAGGGAGCGGCTTTTCTCCTGATTTTGATTCTTTCAGCATCTGCCCGCTCTTCATGGCGGAAGCCCGCCAGCAATTGCTGCAGCGACTCATGTTTTTTCGGTTTGCCGGCTTCCCCGCTGGATTTGGGCGGCGTATAACTGCCGTCGCCGATCCATACCGCGAAGGGCTGCCCTTCCTCGATGGGGCCGGCGATGACGATGCTGCGTTTGGGGTGCCCGTTCCAATCTTCCGTGGTGCGATAGAGAGCCAAAGCGCGCTTGCGGGGGATGACGCCGCGCTCCACCGCCAGGCGGATGGGAATATCGCTCACCGGATCGACTTCGTAAGGCTCCAAGGGAATCGGCTCGGGGCCGAATGTGTAGGGAATCCATTTGTTGCGAATGGGCTTCTTTTTATCTTCTTTGATCTGTTCGACAAATTCTTGTTCGGGGGTCATGGCTCTCTGTATTATGACTTTGGTTTATTTAAGAATTACGCTGCTTTCATCTAATACCGATTTGAGATTTTGGGGAAGAGAAAGAAGAAATTCTTCCTCGTCCTCTCGATTTTAGTTCGACTCCCTTTTTAATTGAAGCGATTCTCGTACCCTTAACAGTAGGATATTTCGGAAGGAGCTTACAATCATGTTGGATGCGGCGATCATTGGGGCGGGGCCCATCGGATTGGCTTGCGCCATCGAAGCGCAAAAGCGCGGGAAGCGGGCGGTGATCTTTGAAAAAGGATGCCTCGCCAACTCGCTTTATCATTATCCCACGAATATGACCTTCTTCTCCACGCCCGATCTGGTGGAGATCGGCGGCCTCCCCTTTATTTGCCGCGACATGAAGCCCACGCGCTCCGAAGCGTTGGAATACTATCGGCGCGTAAAAGAGTTTTTTCAATTGGATGTTCGATTGTATGAGGCCGTGCAGCGCATCGAAGGAAGCGACGGCGTTTTTGACGTGCAGACAGCCAAAGGCCGATACGCCGCCAAAAAAATAATCGCCGCCGTCGGATTTTTCGATCGCCCTCGAATGATGAACGTCCCCGGCGAGGATCTGGAGAAAGTGATTCACTATTATCGCGAACCGCACCCGTTTGCGGGCCAGAAAATCCTGGTTGCGGGCAGCGGCAACTCGGCGGTCATCGCCGCGCTGGAATGCCATCGCCGCGGCGCCGAAGTGACCTGCGCAGTGCGATCAAGTTCTTTTCATGACGGAGTGAAATACTGGCTCCTGCCCGACATCCTGAACCGGATTCAGTGCGGGGAAATCCAGGCTTATTTCAATGCCCGCGTGGCTGAAATCAAACCGAAGTCAGTCTGTTTGATCGACCGGGAAGACCGCCGATTCGAAATCGATAACGACTTCGTTCTTGCCATGACCGGCTACGAACCGAATTTCGATTTTCTCGAATCGATCGGCGTGCAGATCGGGAAAGACGAATGCCGCACGCCGGCGCACGATCCTCAAACCTATGAAACCAACCGCCCGGGTATCTACCTGGCCGGAGTCGTCGTAGGCGGCCTGCGAACCAACAAGTGGTTCATCGAAAACAGCCGGGATCACGCCGCCGCCGTCTTCAATCACATCGAATCTTCTTCCTGATGATCGGCGGCCCGGCGGCGCTCCGTTCCATTCCACCCGTTTCTTGTTTATGATGCACCCATTGTTTTTTTTATTCTGAATGGGAGAGAACAAGTTCTGTTCAACATTGACGATGGAAGCGTCTTCTCATGTCTTGGGTCTTCATGCATTGGACTGGGTCGCCGTGTTTCTGTATTTATTGGGGATTACGGCGGTGGGATGGGCCACGCGGACGACCATTCGTACGCGCGAGGATTTTTTTATGGCGGGCCGGCGGTTCGGCAAACTGCTCATGATTTTTCACTCCTTCGGCGCGGGTACGCATACGGATCAGGCGGTCGCCGTAACCGGCGCCTGCTACCGCAACGGCATTTCGGGAATCTGGGTGCAATGGCAGTGGATGTTCACCACGCCCTTCTATTGGCTGCTGGCTCCCGTCTTTCGCCGCAGCCGCTGTCTGACGACCGCCGACGTTTTCCGCGAGCGTTACACGCAATCCGCTTCTCTCTTGTTTGTCGTCATCAGCGTTTTTTCCATGACCATGAATATCGGAGTCATGCTGAAGGGAACCGGCCTTGTGATCTCCTCCATGACCGGTGGAGCGATCTCGCAGACCGCCGCCATTCTGGTCATGACCGTTTCGTTTTTGGTCTACGGCGTCGCCGGAGGATTGGTCGCCGCCGTCGTGACCGACTTGATCCAGGGAATTTTTATTCTCTTTCTTTCGTTTCTCATGGTTCCTTTCGCTCTGTGGGCGGCCGGCGGCTTCGAAGGAATTCGCGCCAATGCGTTTCCGGGAAGTCTGGATCTGATCTCGGCGCAGACCATTACGTTCCCCGTCATCGCCCTCCTTTCCTTGAACGCCATGGTGGGCATCGTCGCGCAGTCGCAGGTGATGGCGTCGACCTCGGCGGGCAAGACGGAGTGGGAAGGGCGAGTGGGCATGACCTACGGCAATTTTTTGAAGCGGATCTGCACCCTGGGCTGGGCGTTGATCGGGGTGTGCGCCCTGGTCATGTATCCAAACCTGGGAGCGGGCGAGACCGAGCATGCGTTCGGCTATGCGGCCGCCGATCTGCTGCCCGCCGGCCTGCGCGGCGTGATGCTGGCCAGCATCATGGCGGCGGCCATGTCGACCTGCGACGCCTTGATGGTTTCGACGTCCGCCCTGCTGACCGAAAATGTCTATCGCATCCATATCGCGGCCGGGCGGGCCGATGATCATTACCTGAAGATCGGGCGCATTTTCAGTTTCGCCATCGTTCTCATCGCGGTGGGCTTCTCCTTCGCCTTTCCCACCGTGCTGGAAGGCGCCTTCACCTTTTTTCAAGTCACCGCATCGATCGGCATTTCGTTCTGGATGGGTATCCTGTGGCGTCGCATGAACAGCGCCGGAGTCTTCGCCAGCTTCGCTTGCGCCGCCTTTGCTTTGTATGCGAGCAAGTTTTACTTTTTCCCTTCGTCGGTTTATGGAACCGCGCCCGCGATCGCCTATCAGACGGCCGTCTTCATTCCCATCGGAGTGATGGCGGGCGTATTGGTCAGTCTGTTGACTTCTCCCTTGGATCGGGCGGGCGTAGAGCGCTTTTTTGTCAAGATTCATACGCCGATCGGCTGCGAGGATCGGCTCGGTCTGTCTTTGGATCAAGCCATCCCTTCCAAAGATCGCCTGATGGATGCGGGCGGCCTCTTTCTGGTCAA
>JAFGTC010000079.1 GCA_016934335.1 Candidatus Omnitrophota bacterium
ACCGCCGGGAAATTCATACAGAACCTGAATATAGTCATAGATGTCGCCGACGTCTAAACGAACTTTCCGGTCGCCCCTGCCGGCGGCGCTGACGGGAAGCATGCCGGTAAACCAATTAAAGACATCCAGATTGTGCACATGCATTTCCGTGATGAAGTCGCCGGATCCCCATTGGTAATACAGCCAATGGCGCACTTGATGATCGCGTTCGGAAAAATGGGCGGGGCGTTCGCGCCGCCACAAATCGCTGCCCATGCGGGTGGAATGCCCCAGCAAAAGATCGCCGATGGCGCCTTCATGAATCATTTGTGCGATTTTCCGGCGCCCCTCATCGTAGCGCGACTGCAGCCCCGCTCCGACGGTCAGTTTCTTTTTCTCCGCCAACTTTCCGTTTTCCATGAATTTTCGGCATCCCCAGGGATCCACGGCGATGGGCTTTTCGGCGAACACATGCTTTCCCGCCTGAATCGCCGCTTCAAACTGAATAGGGCGAAAAAAAGGCGTCGTCGTCAGCAGCACCGCGTCGACATCCTCCGAGGCCATGACTTGTTTATAGCCGTCGACGCCGGCGTAGCAGCGATCTTCGGAAACATTGAAATCGCGCGCGGGATCGGTCATTTGGAAGTCAAAATAATCGGCTAACGCCACAATTTTGACGCGGCCCGTTTTGATTAAATTGCGCCCGTCATACCTCCCTCGGCCCCCGGTTCCCACAATGGCCATCTGCACCATCGAATTGGCGCTCGATCCAAATACCGTCTGATGTTGAAGTATAGCGGCGGCCGACAGTCCGGCCGCCGTCTTCTGCAGAAATCCGCGCCGGCTTTCCAATTTGCTTTTTTCTTTTTTCATGATGTATCTCCTCGCTACAATTAAATCGAATTCCCTTGATCATCAATCGCATGTTGAGTCTTCGCCAGGATGTCCGCTTATGATATGGTAATGAAAAAATCGGAAGGATTCCTAGGGGAAAGCGAAAAAGCATGAAATTATCGTCACGCCGGCAATTTTTGAAGACGGCAGGCGCAGGAATGAAATATTATGACAAACAGAAAACAGAAGCAGACGTTTATACCCTACCGGCGCGCCGATATCATCAAAATGTGTCTGAATGACGGAAAACTGGATGAAGACGGCAGGCAGAAATTCCGCACATTTTGCGACATCCTGACTGCTTATTACCATTTTAGTTTTCATGCGATTTTAGAACGTTTGAAGGATCACTTTTCCCGAATCGATCCCGATTCGCCCTTCAAATCCTATGATGCATCCCGGCAGGAGATCACCGAAGAAGATACGAAAGCGTTTTTTGAGGATTTCGAAAACCTCTTAAAAAAAGCCAACTTTCGGCCATTGAGCGAATCCGAACTGCAGCAGGCCTTTCAGGATCAATCCCTCATCCATCTCAACACCGGCGTCGATTTCGATGATTTCGAGCAGTATCTGTTTTACTATCGAGGAACGAAAACAACCAAAACGAAAATCAAGCAGTATAGAATGATCGAAAAAGAATTGGAGTTTGAAACGCTTTCACGCGTCATCCTCGTGACGAAGTTCAAAGATCATGAGTATTTTCAAGCCAAGGTCAAAAAGAAGCAAAAACTGCAATTCGCGCCGGGACGAACGTATATGTATTATTTCAAAAACGTTCCCAAAGCCGATTTGGAAATTATTTTCCCCAATGTCAAAATCAGCATGACGCTCAAAGACAAACTTCTTTTTATGATTCCCCTGTTCGGCGTAGGGATCAGCACGCTGTTTAAGATGTATGGAAACCTGCTCATTTTAATCGGCTTGATTCTTCTGGCGCTGGGTCTTACGTCTTATCTCGATATGTTAGGAATCAATCCGGATACGATTCCCAATCAATTGCTTTCCTTGATCGCCGTCATCGCTTCGATCACGATTGTTCTCGGCGGGTTCGCGACGAAACAATATTTAAACTACAAAAACAAATGGATTGAATTTCTCAACGATGTAACCCAAAACCTGTTTTTCCGCAGCATCAGCATCAACTCCGGCGTATTCCAAAGTTTGATTGACGTTGCTGAGGAGGCGGAATGCAAAGAAGCCATTTTGGCTTATTATCACTTGCTCACCAGCGGCTTGAATCTCAACAAGGAAGATTTGGATTTGTATATCGAGACCTGGTTTCAAGAAAAATTCGACGACGACGTTGATTTCGATGTGGAAGACGCCCTAGACAAGTTGGAATGTCTTCGAGATACAATTCCTATAGACAGCCAACGACCGGATTTGAAAGAAGAGAAATGTCTGCTGCAGCGCAATCCTGACGGGACGCTGAAAGTCTTGCCTCTCGACCAAACAATATGGCTGCTCGACTCCATTTGGGACAATATCTTCCAGTATCACAGTTGCGAAGCCTTTCAGCTATAAGGACGCCTTTCTTGTGATGCTGGATCAAAGATCCTGCTTTAACCAGCATAATTATTAATCCAACCGGTGAATCCCTCCCGTGGTCAAATTCTTCCTATCAATCATATCTATATGAGACGCCCGTCCCATTCTGAAACACCACAGACAAGTTCACTTTTATGCATGCGTATTGAATCCTGTGCTAAAATATCGCATAAGGCATTTATAAATATAACTTTATAAATGACTCATTCTTGTTCTTATTTTGGAATTAAATTTGCTTCTATAAACCAGAAAATGAGTCAAATCGTTGTATTAAATGATAAGTAAATTAGACGGAATTAACTTTGATATTGAGGGTAAAAAGGGCATGTCTTCCAATTGGAACAAATTTGAAGCGTTGATGGCGGCGGCGGCTGGCAATTCATCCGATCATAAGCATGGCGCCCAAAAGCACGATTCTCATTTCCGCCGGGTTGTTTCCAAACGGAAAGCTTTAGAAAAGCAGGAATCGACTTTTGCATCAGCCTCGGAAGAGACCATTATGCGTGAATATCAAAAGCTGCGCAGAGCTCATCAGGATTTTCTTGCGACATTCAAGGAAGCGAAAAGAGCCTATTTTAACGATTCGCCGACGATGCAATTAAACGAATCTACAGAAAAAGAATACCCTTCCGTTTATGAGCAGCATATCGCTGATTGTAAACGGGCGGCGAGCGCTAGAAAATAAGCACGGCTGCATCGATTAGAATCAGCGATCCTTCCCCGGAAATCATCAACTCATTTCGTCAAGAATCCCCTTGAGTTCCTCTTTTTCTTTTTTGGAGATGCGTTTTACCGATAAGGCCCGCTTGATGAGTTGCTGAACAGAACCGGAAAAAGCGCGCGCGATCAGATCTTTCACCATGATATCCTGGGTTTGCTCCATTTCGTATCGGGCTCGATAGGTATGAGATCGCGAGGATTCGTCACGGTCGACCAACTCTTTTTGCGTCATGATCTGCAGCATTTTGAGCACAGTGGTGTATCCAACTTCCCGATCTTTCCGAAACTCATTTAAGACATCGCGTACTGTCGACGGCCCCAAACGCCACAAGACTTCAAGAATGGCTAATTCCGCCTCGGTCGGTTTGGGAATATTAGATTTGTACTTCCATGATTTTTTATTCTTGTCCGACATGAGATTTTTCCCTTACATCCACTCATACAAAATATGAAGACGCCATCCTATTTTTTGCATCTATTTAATTATATCTTTTCGCTGTATGGGAAAACATACAAACTACCTATTTACTAGAAATAACGAATACGCATAAGTCTTTTTTCTCGATCGAAGCCTGCAATTCACTTAAAAAACACCTTTCAATACATTGTCTTCTATTCCGGCCTGGTCATTTCGACTACTTGCGGCTGAAGTCCAGATTTCGAAAGGATGTAATAAAGTGCGAAACCGACGATGAATGAATAGACCGCGGCGGGCGCGATGGATTCCAGCGAAGTGGAGAGACTGGGAAGAATGCCGACGATAAAGCCGGCAATCACGGCGATGTACCCCGCCCAATTGATTCCTCGGCGAGGACCGGGCCATTCGCCTTTGCATAACAAATAATCGGCGGCCATGGCGCCGCAAACGGGGCCGAAGGACGCGCCGATAAACGAGAAGAATTTTTGCAAATCCTCGGCGATGCCGGTCACGGCTAAGAGGATGCCGACTGTCGCGCCAAGCATCCCCCAGAAAGCGCGAGGAACTTGAGGAATCATGGTTGAAAAACTGTTGGTGAAAATAAACGAACAGAAGCAGGCCGGGGCCATCGAAGCGACCGCGAAAAGCAGAAACATCACTTGGCCGCCCGCCAACTGCCCGATCGCCTGCGAAAACGTCCAGGCTTTGTCGGCTTGGGCTAATTCCGGATTGCCGCCCATCGCGCCGGCGATGGCCAGCATGGGCAGAAAGCCGCAGATGAAGATCGACGCCGCAATGCCGATCAGCCCGCCCATGTAGATATCCTTCTTGCTCCGATTGTTCATGCCGAAGTCGGCGCCGGCCGCGCCGGCCGTCGCAAAAAAGCCAATAACAATCTGGATGAGAACCAGAGTGGAAAAGCCCGTCGCCGGCGCCGCGACATCGTATTTTGTTACGTCGAACTCGCTCAAACCGCCGGAAAGGGCGAAGGCGGCGTATATGAGCATGATCAATGGAACGATGGGGAAAAACTGCGAGACTTTAGCGACGTATTGAATCCCCTTCATGCCCAGAAAAGCGAAGACATACCCCCAGATGAAGCCGGTTGCAACGAATAAAAAACTTCCGACCGCGGGAGCCGATTCGACGCCGAAAGCGGCGTTCAGCACAAATTGGGTGGAGTAGAAGGTCGCTACGCCATACCATCCCACCTGCAGAATTCCCATAAACAATCCCGGGATGAAGTAGCCGCCCTTTTCACCGAACGTCGATGAACCGATGATGTACAGAGGATAACCGGTTTTCATGCCCCATAAGGCCGGCGCTAAATAAAAAAGATAAGCGATGAAGCCGGCGATGATCAAACCGGCGAACACGGCCGTCATGCCGCCGGTCGACAAAGTTCCCCCAGCCATCTGATCGTAAAAAGCGATCCACAAAAATATCCCCGCATAAGACGGCGCCGTATTGATATACCATGGCGCGCGATTCTCGGCGGGATTGGGTTTTGCAGATGATAAATATCCCGGCAATGAATTCGAACCGTTCGACATCCCGGACTCCTTTCTCGATCTCGGTGAATCGCATTCATATGGATAGGAGCCGGGAGTTTGAAGAATCCCGGCTTAAAAACATTCCTACTTTATCAAATCCATGATGAAAGAATAGACGACTCTGTTTATTTCACAGAAAAAAGAATCGGGTGAATTTTATGCCATGAACGAATCGTTGCGTCTATTTCGCCTCGAAAATCTGAAATTCCCAAATCGTGGGGCCGTCTTTGGCGTCAAGAATCTGCAGCCGGACATGCCGGCCGGTTACAGGATCAAACTGAATTGTCTTTTTCTCGCCGATCGTGCGGCCTTGATAAAAAGGCTTCCAGGAATCTCCCTGTTTTATCTGCAGTTCAAATTCCTGGACGCGATCATAGGCTTCTCGAATCACCGCGCGATCGAAGGTTTTTGGCTCGCCTAAATCGACCGACAACCAGGCCTGCTTTACGCCCGAATCCGTCGCCCATCGGGTGCTGGCGTCATCGTCAAACGCTTTCGCCGGGCCGTGCGCCCAGTTGTTGTTTTGATAGACATTGGAGCATTGCGCTTCCCGCCCGGAGGATAAGGAATGAAACAAGGGAAGCGCCATGGCGGGAACATCTCGAGCCGGTCCATCCAAACGCAGCGCGATGATGGTATCTAATTCGTCGCGCTGATCGGAAGGAACAACAACCTCGATTCCCTTCTCTGTTTCCCGAATCGACGCTTCGCCTCCGGTCAAAACTCGGCTCGATACAATTGTTTTGTCGATTTTGGGCAGCAGGATCGATTCCCGATCATCCCAATCCACCACATGTAAAAACACCATATCTCCGCGATACGTGCTGCCCCCCCACGAACCCGTGATGAACGGACCGCCTCGCGTGTTGTAGATGGTCCGGCCGTATTTTTTCAGCCATGCGCCGATTTCTTTCAAGCGATCGACCTGGCGCGGTTCAATCTCTCCCGTAGGCATGGGGCCGACATTCAACAACAGATTCCCGTCTCCGCCGACGGTGCGCACAAGTATATCGATGCATTCCTTCAAGGATTTCAACCGGTCGTCGGGCTTCCAGGCCCATTGCTGGCAAATCGTCATGCATGTTTCCCACGCGCGGTCGTTTTGAAATTTACCCACGCGCTGTTCGGGGGTGTCATAATCGCAGGGCAGACCGGCCCGATTGTTGATGAGAATCCCGGGCTGCATTTTGTAGACCATGGGAATCATTTCATACGATCCCCAATCTTCCGGCTTGCCGCCCAATCCATCATACCAAAGGATGCTGACCTTGCCGTAGTTCGAACAAAGTTCGCGCACCTGGCCATGCAGATATTGGATGTATCGTTCGTGATTTTCGGTGAAATAATCCGGGTGTCGCCAATCGGGGGGCGAATGATAAAAACCAAGTTTGAGGTTGGCCTTATGGCAGGCGTCCGCAAGTTCCTTGACCACATCGCGCTTGAATGGAGAGTTCGTGATTTTGTAGTCCGACAACTGGCTGTCGAACATGCAGAATCCATCGTGATGTTTGGTCGTGAAGACCAGATATTTCATGCCGGCGGCCTTGGCGACGGCCGCCCACTCATCCGCATTGAATTTTGTGGGATTGAATTCTTGATAGAGATTGTCATAGACTTCCGCGGGAACCTGGCTGCCCCGGCTGTCGGGAAATTTCCGATCGCCTCCGCGCGACCAGCCGATTTCGGTTCCCTTCAGACTGACGGGCCCCCAATGGATGAACAACCCAAATTTCGCATCGCGAAACCATTGTAAATCGTTCTCGTCCGCGTGAAGCGTTTGATCGGCTTCAGCCCCGTACAGCAAAGCGGTTGGAAGAACTAGCAAAAACAAAAAAGCAGCCGGTAAAATCAATAGAGATTGTCTTTGAATCATGTCATCCTCCCTACTCAATCAAAAAGTGGACGAAACTTGGCATCGCCGCATTATACCGGATTCAACCTCTACATTTATATGGCTTGAATCCCGTATGAATTCTATCCCTCAAAATACACGCCGCCTTTTTCCAGGGCGTTTCGAAGGTCGCGATAGGGCAGTTCGCGGGTTGTGCATTTTTTAAGTGAGCAGAGAGCGGCCGCCGCGCCGGCGCCCTGCCCCTGGCCCATAGAGCAGACTGTGTTGCGGGTTGACATGTGAGCGCGATGATCGGAGGTGATCAACATGCCGCAAGCCAACAGATTATTGACGCCCGCGACGCGCAGAGCGCGAAAAGGCACGCCGTAGGTTCCGCCGTTCTTGACCTGATACCGCGGGGCGGAATCGTGAAAGCCATAGACCATGATTTCATCATCGAAATGCCGGGCTTCGATGACGTCTTCGTGAGTTATGTCATAATCGCATTGGATCAACCTGCCGCGACGAATATTCAAGGTTGGACTGGTTCGCGCGATGAATGCCTTTTCGCAGCCTGGAACAAATTTTCGGAATAGTTGAACCGCTCGATATTGGCGCCTGCGCAAATCCAACTCGGTTCGAGCCGCCGCATCCCGATCCGTCGGGCTGGCAGGCATCTTCATGTTGATTTTAATGAACATCAAATAGTTATCGTGAACCGTCGTTGTCGTCATGGACATGCCGATCTTAGCGGCTTCTTCGGCAAACTCTCCGGGCAAATTAACCGTCCGACCGCTTAAGCGTACAATCTGACCATCCTTGCCGCTGCGCCGACCGATGGCCTTTTCGCTGATTGCGTCGTGCGCTTTAAGAAATTCGTGATAATGATCCATACTAACATTGCCCAAGCCAATGCTGTTGCAAACCGCATAATCGTTGGGCTCCGAACACGAAGCGCCGGCATGAAAGCATAGATCGCCGTAAGCGGTGCAATCAATAAACGCGTCGGCGAAAACCGCTTCGCGCCCCGAACGGCTTTCGGTAATCACGCCCTTTACGCGAGATCCATCCATAATGGCGCCCGCTAAAAGAGTATTGAGGGCCATAAACACGCCGGCTTCATCCAGTATTTCCATGGTTGCGAGTTTATAGAGTTCCGTGTCGATAGCCGTGCAAACCGAATCATAATCGTATCGGACGGTTTGATCGGCGTGCCCCGTCGCGCCGCCCATCTCGATCAATCGATCGACAATTTCCAGGGGAATTCCCTGAACAACCTGACGTTTTTCAACGCCGGGAAATGCTTTCCATAAATTATAAAAACTGTGCAGCGCCGTTCCGCCTTCTGTGACGGTTCCGCCCGTATATCCTTTTTTTTCAATCAACATCGTTCGAGCGCCCTGCCTTGCTGCGGCCAGAGCAGCTGCCACGCCCGCCGTTCCGCCTCCAGCCACAACCACATCGAATCTGCGCACCGGGATTTTCTTTCCCGGCTCTTGATAATAATCCCCGCCTGCCAAGCCCGTCTCGTTATCCTGAGCAAAAGCCGATTGCGAGCCGAGGCCGAATGCGAGCATGCTTTTGGAAAAATCGCGGCGTTTCATAAGCGCCTCCAAAAAAGATTTCTTTTTATTCTTATATTTCTGAACTAATTTATCATACAGGAATCGACATTTTAAGATGACGTTCCATTGCAAACAGGAACAATTGATTTGGAGATTCAGGGTTTATTTCCGGTGACGTGAATGAAATCGAAAGGCCTCTTCTTTAAACTCTCTCCCCGATGATCCGGCATAATTTCTCCAGGTTTTCCTGATCGGCGGCGTCGAATGCGTTGAGAGAATCGGAATCGACGTCTAAAACCGCAATCAGATTCTTCTTCGAATCGAAAACCGGCGCAACGATTTCGGATCGGGTCGTCGAAGAACAAGCGATATGCCCGGGAAAGTTGCGAACATCGGAAACGATCTGCGTCGTTTGAGTGCGCGCAGCGGCCCCGCATACGCCCCGATCAAAAGAAATTCGCAGGCAGCCGTGACCTCCCTGATAGGGGCCGATTTTCAAGAGGCCCGGCGCGGCGACTCGATAGAATCCCGTCCAGTCAAAATAATCGAAAGCATGGTGCAATTCACAGACGGCGGTCGCCATGACGGCGATCAGATCGTTTTCTCCGTCGATCAAGCGTTCGATCGACTTCAGCGTTTGAGCATATAATTCGGATTTATCGTTCATGGCGGCCGTGTATATTTTTTCATCCCCATCGTTTTTTTTGGATATAGTTCTTATTTTAAGGAAAACGCCCAGAGAGCGAAGCAAAGGCCGCTTCTCTGGGCGCATGCGTTTTTTTTTGAAAGGGAAATCACGCGCACAAGGCGAGAATTTCTTCCACTTTTTCCGGCGTGATGTCTCCTTTTTCACCCAAAGCAGTCAGGCCTTGATCCGACAATCGCTTCGCGACGATCTGCGGAGTATCCGGCTTGATGTCCAGATCTTTATAGGCGCTGAATCGCGTTGGGATCTCCAGCGATTCATAAAATTGGCGCGTCTTTTCGATAGCCGACAGCACGCGCTGATCTTCGTCGCCGTCTTTTTCCGTAATGCCGAAAACCCGGCTGCCGTATTGCAGCAGTTTCTTTCGCTTGTTGTCTTTCGCGACCTCCATCAGAGAAGGCATCACAATGGCCAAAGTTCGGGCGTGGTCAATGCCGTAGAGCGCCGTCAATTCGTGGCCGATCATGTGGGTGGCCCAATCCTGCACGACGCCGGCGGCCAGAATCCCGTTCAGCGCCATGGTCGCCGCCCACATAAAATTGGCGCGCGCTTCATAATCCTGCATATCATCCAGGGTTTTGCGGCCCTCTTCGATCAATGTCAATAGGACGCCTTCCGACCAGCGATCCTGCAGCGGCGTATTGACGTCATATGTGAGATACTGCTCCAACACATGCGTATAGGCGTCTGCGACGCCGTTCGCCACTTGCCGTTTTGGCAAAGAAAACGTGGTCTCCGGATCCAGGATGGAAAACTGAGGCATGACTCGCGACGAGCCGAACGCGCGCTTCTGCCCGGTGCTCGACCGGCTGATGACCGAATTGCCATTCATCTCGCTGCCGGTGGCCGGCAGCGTCAGCACGCATCCCAGAGGAACGGCCTCTTGGACGGGTTCTTTGCCCAGAACAATGTCCCAGGGATCCTCTCCTTGATGCTTCGCCGCGGCGGCCATGAATTTCGATCCATCCAATACGCTGCCGCCTCCGACCGACAAGATATAATCAATGCCTTCCTTCCGTATGATCTCGACCGCTTTCATACAGGTTTCGTAAGTTGGATTGGGCTCTATGCCGGGAAATTCGACGATCGTATGGCTTTTTAACGCCTCCATAACCTGATCGTAAACGCCGTTTTTCTTGATGCTGCCGCCGCCGTACGTCATAAGAACTTTGAACTGTGTTGGAATCTCACTCGTCAAAGCGGCTATTTGACCTTTTCCAAAATGTACGCAAACAGGATTGTAAAATATGAAATTCTGCATGATATTACCTTTAGAGATTGATAGATTTTAACGCTTTATTACTAGATCAATTGTATACATAAAGTATCATGGAATCTTGTTTTTCGAAGGCATGCATCATTGTCGTGATGATCCTGTTCATTGCCCGAATTCAATTCTCGCGATTTCTCTTTTCATCATGGTTGGTTGAACGGCTGCGCGTGATATGATAAAGATGGTTTTATAATCTATTGAAGAAAGGCGCTAATTGGATGACATCCCTATCGGAATTTCAAAAATACCAACTCATCACCATATTACGAGATTTGGCTTCCGTCGATCATAACATCGATTTGCTGGAAGCGGTGCGAATCCGCCTTATCGGCTTGAAGATGGACCTTCACGCCGACAAAATCGACGAAGCCCTCTATGACGACCTGGAATCCATGGATTCGATCAAGAAGCGGCTCGAACATTTCCACACTGAAGAGCAGCAGAAATTTCTCTACCAGCAATGCGTATTGCTCATAGCCTCCAATCGGGAAATCTCGCCGGAAGAACAAAGCGCTATGCAGGAACTGCGCGAAGCCTTGCGGCTGGACGAAGATTTCCATCACCAAATTATGGCGTGGTGCCAAGAGGGAATCGAATGGGAAAAGCGCGGCGAAATGTTGGTCGGCATGGATCCCGCGCAGCAGGATTAAACGCAAAATTCGAAACAAAAACAAAAAAAACAAAGCCCGGCCGCTTTTACACGAACGGGCTTTGTTTTTTATTTGCGAATTGAGAGAATAGATGCGATTTTAAATAGCCATTCTCTTTACTCGAACCACTCCATGCCTTCTTCCTCATATAATTGCTTCAGCCGCTTATCATAACTGTTTTGAGCGCGAATCCGATAAAACTCGGGAATGGACGGATCTTCGGGAATCGCTCCCTGATCGCCGGTTTCTTCGATCCAGCGATCCAGGATCGCGCGCATTTTTTGCAACGGTTCAGCATGGCTTGGATCCCCGGCGAGATTATGAATTTCATGCGGATCGCTCTGCAGGTCATAGAGTTCTTCTTTGGGCCGGGTAGGCGCCATGAATTTCGCTTGGATCTCGTTCAATTTTCCCTGCTTATGCAAACGCCGCAGCAGACGCATGACCGGGTACTGCGTCTCTTTATACTTGTTCATTTGCGAATAAGGCCGTTCCGGGAAAAAGTTGCGGATATATTTGAATTGCCTGGTACGAACGCATCGTATCCGATCCACCGTCTCATCGCATCGATCGCGCGCCGCAACGATATAATCCCGCGGCGCATCGCGATCAAGCCCCAGGAAGACGCGGCCTTCCATTTTTTGGGGCTTGACGCCCGCTATGTTTACAAGGGAGGCGGTCAGATCGATGGAACTGATGAGTTCGTCATTGACGCTCCCCGGTTTGATTCGGCCCGGCCATCGAATGATCAGCGGAATATGAATGCCGCCGTCATACAGCCATTGCTTCCCCCAAACGTGAGGATAGCCGTGGTCTCCCATAAAAACGACAATGGTATTCTCAGCAAGCCCTTCTTCGTCCAAGCGCTTCAACACGGCGCCCACTTTTTGATCGAGAGGACGAACGGTATCCAGATAATCGGCCCAATCCCGGCGCGTGATGGGATCGTCGGGATAACAGGGCGGGATTTCCACCGCGGCCGGATCGACGCCGTTTTCTTTTGCCCGCTTGAAATTGCGATGCGTTTCGGGAAAATTCACCTGTGCAAAAAATGGCTGCCCTTCCTTGCGTTCGCTCCAATCCTTCCCGTCAAAGGGACGATCGTCGTTGAAATTGAAATCGGTTTTGCCGGTTCCCTTCACGCCCGGCGCGGGATTGGTCATATTGCAGGTGAAATATCCCGCTTCGCGGAAATAATCGGTGATCAAGCGAACGCCCTCGGGCAGACGATAGCCGTCGTCTCGGTGGCTTCGATGGTTATGCGCGCCGATCGACGTTTGATACATGCCCGTCATAAAAGCCGATCGAGACGCCGAACAGACGGGGGCCGTCGTGAAGGCATTCGTGAAGCGCACTCCCTCCCCCGCCAATCGATCGATGTTGGGCGAATCGACCAACGGATTGCCGTAGCACCCTAAATCGGGGCAAAAATCCTCTGCAACAATCCACAGAACATTGAAGCGCTCTTGAGCGACTGCGCTCCATCCCGAGGATAACATCCATGCGGACGCCAGCCCCGTTTGTTTCAGAAACCCCCGTCTTGATGTCGTCATTGCACAATCTCCACCAGTTGAATCTCAAAATTTAATACTTGACCGGCCAATGGATGATTGCCGTCCAATGTCACGCTTTCTTCATCCATCTCTGATACGATGATATGCGAGACAGAGCCGTCATCCGCCGTCGCTTTCAAAACCATGCCGATTTCCGGAACGATTTGCGACGGTAAATCCGAGCGGGGAACAGTTAGAATCAGTTCTTCATCCGAATCGCCGTAAGCCTCGTCGGGCGGGACGGAGACGGTTTTACTCTCCCCTTCATTCATGCCCAGCACTGCATTTTCAAAACCGGGAATGACATCCCCTTCACCCAGGGTGAATTCCAAAGGATCCATATTTTCCGATGTGTCGAAAACCGCGCCGTCCTCTAAGGTTCCTTTATAATGAACTTTGACTTGATCTCCGAGTTTCGCTTGCGCCATGATTATTCACCTTTCCTTTTTTTGTCTCCATTTGTAAAAATATTTCGCCGCTCCGCAAAGACTTTAGTGTGATAAGATGGAGTGATGAATGAGTATAGAACATCCTCACCAGGCAAGTATAGTTTGCATGTACACATCATATAAGCAGCGAGACATTATCGTTATACCATAAAGTCTCATTTCGATAAATACTTAGTGATCCTATTCTTGGTGACGGTAGTAATTTGTTGGATCGACAAAAAAACATTAACCGTGCACTCTTCACACATTCCTCTATGAATACCTGAAAATTGCATTGCTTTTTGCCTAATCTTATGGTAAAAATAAGAAATGAAATATTTCTAAAATGTTATTCATTCGTGAAATCATCAGACTACAAATAAAAACCAGCGGTTAAGTCAGATGGGAGAATGACAATGAATAACTTCTTTGGACGAAAAGCATTCCGACATGTCGCTTGGAAATATCGACGTAATTTCCTGATAGCAATAATATCCCTTCTCGTGATTGGCGAAGGCATATCCCAAACCGTTCAATATTCTGACGACTTTTCATTCTTGAAAGCGCCCGATCCTCTGAGCGGTTCGAACCCAACCTTTCCATTAGTGACGCTTCCTGAACCCGAAATCGGCGCTCCCTTTTTAGATCCCAATTTTAAGACGGTATTGACGCGCGTAACAAGAACAGATGGTTATGAAGGCCGGCACGAATATTCGCGTTATGATCCATTCAATGTGGACCAAAGCATGATCATCCTTGTTTCAGACGCCGGAGATTACTTTATTTACAAGACCAATCCTCTGCCTTTCAATCAGCAGCAAAATCATGTCATGACATTGAGCGCCATGGAGCCGCGTTGGGATGCTGAAAATCCTAATCTACTTTGGGCCGTCGATGAATTTTCGATCGTGACCGTAGACGTTGCAGCGGGTCAGAGAACCATCGTCAAAGATTTTTCCCAGGATCCCGTTTTGGGGCCGATCATTACCTCGAATTCTGCGATGTGGATAACATGGAGATATGAAGGCGAAGCCTCCATGGATAAACGTTATTGGGCTTTTTTGCTGCAAGCCGATGACCGGTTGGACTATGCGTATATCAACATGTTTACATGGGATCGGCTGAACGATGAAATTTTGGGCGTCTACTCGATCGCCGACAATGAGCAATCCATCGACTGGATAGGAATGTCCCCCTTGGGCAACTTTGTCCTGATTGGCGCCGATCCTTGGAATGGGGGCAATGTAGTGGATTTAACCATCGCAAACAAAGAATTGACGCTATTTCATCAGTTGGCCAATGGCGCGGGCCATTCGGATGTAGGGCTGGATATCAATGGCAACGAAGTCATCGTCGTTCAAAATGCGCGAACTGATCATGTAGATATGATCCCGCTTGATTGGGGAACAAATCCAGTTCCGGAAAACGGCGAATACCAGGGAACAGGCGTTACTCCGCTGATATTATTGTTCTACAACAGCGAATCCCCC